>JAEUKC010000180.1:0-5718 GCA_016794445.1 Myxococcales bacterium | reverse complement strand
GCGGCGCCGCTCGAGAGCCTCCGCGCGGCGTGCCTGGCCGCCGAGGCGGCGCAGCGCAGCTCCGACGACGAGGCCCTCGCGCCCTGGACCGCGCTCGTCTCCGGCCGCTACTCGCTCACCGACTGGTTCGACACCGATGGGCGACGCTACCTGCTCGCGATCCCGAACCCACCACGCGGCGAGGAGGTGGAAGGCCTCTCGCCGCGCGAGACGCAGGTCGCGGCCTACCTCGCGGTCGGCCACCCGCTCAAGTACGTGGCCTACGAGCTCGGTCTCTCCATCTCCACGGTCGCCCGCGACGCGGCGAAGGCCATCCAGAAGCTCGGGCTCCGCGATCGGCTGGAGTTGAGCCGGGTGCTCGGGGGCATCCTCCACCCGCGGTGAGAAAAACCACCACGTCTGCGCCCGGTCGCCGGTGTTATTCCCTGGCATGGACCGGTCCTGGCTCCCGATCGCGTCGTTCCTCCTCTTCGGCTGCCAGCCGAGCCCGGTCTCCGAACCGCCCAGCCAGGCCGCGGGTCTCGCCGAGATCCACGCGCGGATCGCCCCGGTCGTACAGACCGCGGCCCCGAGTCCGCTCGGTGCCCCTCCGCTCCGTGTGGTGTTGCCCCGCGAAGCCACCGGCCCGCTGGCGCTCTTCGCGCCGGTCGACGGCGCTTCGCTCACGCTGCACCCCGAAGGGGTCCTCGCGGCCCCGGGTGCGACCGACGGCGCCGTCACGGCGTTCGTCGGCGCCGCTCCCTCGGTCGACCTCGTCTACGTCCGCACGAGCACTGGCGTGGAGGAGCTCCGGATCGTCCGGGATGCGCGGCCCACCTTCGTCAGCAAGCACCATGTCGAGCTCGGGCCGAAGCTCGTCGGGCTGCGGATCCGCGATCACCGGCTCGAGGCCTACGACGCATCGGGCTTCGTCCACGTGCACGCCGACCGCCCGTTCGTCGAGGACGCCCACGGCGAGCGCCGCTTCGCCGTGATGGCGGTGGAGCGCGAGGGCGACCGCTTCCGCCTCGAGGTCCGCGCCGATCTCCGCGGCCTGACCCCGCCCGTCGTGATCGATCCGGCCTGGAGCAGCGCGCCGTCGCTGAAGTGCCCGCGCAGCGCCGGCCTCGCGGTCGACCTCGCCGACGGGCGCGTGCTGGTCGCGGGGGGCTTCACCCAGCCGACGGTGACGCCGGTCACCTGCGCGGAGATCTACGATCCGTCGACCAACACGTGGACGGTCACCGGGTCGCTCCTCCGCCCGCCGTACAGCGGCGGGATGGTCCGCACGCCCACGGGCAAGGTGCTGTTCACCTCCGGCAACGCCACCGCGACCGAGTCCCCCGGCGAGCTGTTCGATCCGGCGACGGGCACGTGGTCGGCGCTCGCGTCGATCGGCACCGTGAGCGGGCCGCTGCCCTACGTCGTCGGCGGCAAGGTCGTGGTCGCGCACTTCGACTCCTTCTACGAGCTCGACGAGCCCGGCAAGAAGCTGGTCTACAGGGGCAGCGGGCCCTACCGCAGCAGCGGCGCCGTCGGCTCGATCGGCGGCAAGCTGCTCCGCGCGGGCGGGCGCGACGCCACCAAGCGCGTGCTCTCCACCGCGGAGCTCCTGGATCCCACCACCTGGACCGTGACCGCCACCACGCCGATGCCCGAGCGGATCTGGGCCGCGCAGATCGTCGCGGGCGCGCCCGGCGCCGTCTACCTCGGGGACGGCATCCTCGCGAGCGGGGCGAGGTCGGATCGGCTGTTCTCGTTCGCGCCCGGCACGGCGACCTGGACCGCCAGGGCGAGCCTCCCGCTCCGTGGCCGCCTCCTCGCCTTGCCCTCCGACCGCGTGCTGTCGGTCGCCGATCTCGACGCCAACACCGCGCTGTACTCCGGCGCCAAGGACGCGTGGCTCCCCTCGGGACTCCTCTCTGCTTCGCGCAGCGGACCCTCGCTGGTCGCGCTCCCGGACGGTCGGGCCATGGCGTTCGGGGGCACCACCAGCGCGGGCGGCACGTCGGCGCTGGTCGAGCTGTTCGCGCCGCTCGCCCTCGGCGCGCCGTGCACCGCGGACGGCGAGTGTCCGAGCGGGTTCTGCCGGGAGGGTGCCTGCTGCGACAAGGCGTGCACGGGCGCGTGCGAGGCGTGCAACCTCCCGACGAAGGTCGGCACCTGCTCCGCCGTGACGGGCGCGCCGGCCGCGGGCAAGACGTGCGCGCCGTTCGCGGGCTGCGCCGCGGGCGTGTGCCTCACCGCGTGCGCGACCGGCGGCGACTGCGTCGCCGGTCAGTTCTGTGACGCGGGCGCTTGCGTGCCCAGGAAGGCCAACGGCGTCACGTGCACGACCGCGGTGTCGTGCTCCAGTGGGGCCTGCGTCGACGGCGTCTGCTGCGACACTGCCTGCACGGGCCAGTGCGAGGCGTGCGCGCTCCCCGGTCGCGAGGGTACGTGCACGGCGGTCAAGGGGGCGCCGGTCGGGCGGGCCGCGTGCACGGGCGCGGGCACGGGTACACCCTGCGGTCCGGTCTGCGACGGCAGCAAGCGCGACGGTTGCGCCTACCTCGCGAGCGGCGTCACGCCGTGCAGCAAGAACGGCTGCGCAGGCGGCATCGAGACCCATGCGTCCACCTGCGACGGCAAGGGCGCGTGCGCCGACGCGCCGAAGACCTGTGGCGCCTATGCCTGCGCCGCGGACGCGTGCAAGAGCGCGTGCGGCACCAAGGCCGACTGCGCCGCGGGGCACCTGTGTGTCAGCAACGCCTGCGTCCCCGCGCCGGGCCTGGGCGCGCCGTGCACCACCCCGGATGCGTGCGCGACGGGCTTCTGCACCGATGGCGTGTGCTGCGCGGTCGGGAGCTGCGGCCCAGGCGCGACCTGCGGGGCCAAGGGGAGCGAGGGCAAGTGCGTGAAGCAGGCCGGCATCGCCTGCGCGCTCGGCGCCGAGTGCGCCACGGGGCTGTGCGTCGACGGGGTGTGCTGCGACGCGGCGTGCGACGGCCAGTGCGAGGCCTGCGACGTGGTCGGGCTCGCGGGCAAGTGCTCGCCCGTGGTGGGCAAGCCGCGATCGACGAAGACCGCCTGCGCGTCCGGGACGGCGGAGACACCCTGCGCGGCGCTCACCTGCGACGGCGTCGCGCGGGCGAGCTGCCAGCGCAAGGCCGGCGCCGAGGTGACGTGCAACGCGGCGCGGTGCGAGGGCTCGACGTTGCTGCTGGAGGCGACATGCGACGGCGCGGGCGCGTGCGCCGCGCCCAGCACGAGCTGCGGCGCCTACGCGTGCGACGACGAGGCCAAGGCGTGCAAGCTCGCGTGTGCCGGCGACACCGACTGTGCCGCGGACCACCGCTGCCGCGACGGCGCCTGCCGCCCGGCGACCACCGTGTGCTCGAGCGACGGGGTCGGCACGGTTGCCAAGGACGGCACGACCGCGTCCTGCGCGCCCTACCGATGCAAGGGCGGCGAGTGCGGCAAGGCCTGCGGGGCCACCGACGACTGCGCTCCGGGCCATGCGTGTGGGCCGACCGGGGTGTGCGAGTCGGTGACCTCTCCCTCCGTCGCCGAGGGCGGCTGTCAGCTGGGTGGTGGGCGGCGCTCGAGCTCCTTCGGGTTCCTGCTCCTCGCGGGCGTGGTGTTCGTGACGCGTCGCCGTCGCTGGCTCGCGGCGGGTGCGCTCGCCGCCTTCGGGTGCTCGACCGAGTCCACGCCGCCGCCCCTCGCGCGCACCGCGCCGGCCCTCGTGTGGACCGTGTCGTCGGAGACGCTGTACCCGCACGAGAGCGGCACGTCGCTCCACGCGCTCCCCGATGGCCGCCTCGCGCTGCTGGGTCCGCTCTACAACGAGGCCTGGTCGCCCGTGACCGGCAAGTGGACGGCGCTCACCTCCGCGAGCCCGTTCGGTGCGTTCTCGACGCGCCTGGCCTTGCCCGGCGGCGCGCTGCTCACGTTCGGTGGCGAGAACGGCGCCTTCATTCCGTCGGCCGAGGTGTTCCGCTTCGACCCAGGCCCGGACACCTGGACCGCACGCACCGCGATGCCCTGGAGCCGCAAGGCGGGCCTCGCCGTCCGCCTCGCGTCCGGCCTCGTCCTCTACGCGGGGGGCCTCACCGGCGCGACCAACGTGCCGCACAAGACGGCGGCCGTGTTCGACCCCACGGCGAACACCTGGACCGCGGCGGCCGACATGGTCGATCCCCACGCCTATGGCGCGGTCGTCGCGCTCGCCGACGGTCGCGCCCTCGTGCTTGGGGGCGACACGACCACGACGGAGGTCTTCGCGCCCGCGACCCGCACGTGGTCTTCGGGCCCGAGCCTCACGACCCTGCGCCGCGCCCCCGCGGTGGCGCAGCTCGCCGACGGTCGGGTGCTCGTCGCCGGGGGAGACGGGCTCACGTCGGCCGAGCTCTGCGTCCTCGGCGGCGTGTGCACCCCGACCGCGAGCATGAAGGGCTCGCACGTCGGTCCGTTCGTCGTGTTGCCGAGCGGGCTCCTGCTCGTCGCGGCGACCGGCTTCACGGACGGCGCCTCCGGCGCGGAGGCCTACGATCCCGTGACCGCCACGTGGTCGTCCGCGGGCTCGGTCGGCGCCGCGCGCCAGTACGCCGGGCTCGCGCCGACGAGCGACGGGCGGGTGCTGCTCGCGGGTGGATCGGTGGTGGGCTACCCGGCTTTCGACGCCGTCCTGCTGGCGCCGCTCGCCAAGGGCGCCGCGTGCGCCGGCTCCGGCGAGTGCGCCTCCGGAGCCTGCTTCGACGGCGTCTGCTGCGACAAGCGGTGCGGCGGCGCCTGCGAGGCGTGCAACGTCTCCGGCAAGGTCGGGACCTGCTCGCCCATCTCGGGAGCACCCACCGCCGGGCACGCCACCTGCGCGCCGTACGCTTCCTGCTCGGCGGGCGCGTGCACGAGCGCGTGCGCGACCGAGGCCGACTGCACGAAGGACGCCTGGTGCGCCGGGACGACCTGCGTCGCGAGGAAGGCGGACGGGGTCACGTGCTCCGCGAGCAAGGAGTGCGTGAGCGGCGTCTGCGCCGACGGGGTCTGCTGCAACACGGCCTGCGACGGCGCCTGCGAGGCGTGCGCCGAGACCGGCAAGGTGGGCACCTGCGTCGCGGTGAGCGGCGCGCCGCGTGGCGGCCACCCCGCGTGCAAGGACGACGGCGCGACCCCGATCGGGGGCGCGTGTGGCCTCGCGTGCCTCGGCGTCAACCGCAAGGCGTGCGAGCTGCCGGCGGCGGGCGTGACCAAGTGCAGCAAGGATGGTTGCGCGGGTGGCGTCGAGACCCACGCCAGCAGCTGCGACGGCCTCGGTCGCTGCAGCGACGTCCCCAAGGCGTGCGGGGCCTTCGGCTGCGGCACGGTCGCGTGCAAGGCCACCTGCAGCGCGAGCACCGACTGCGCCGCCGGCTTCGTCTGCAAGGGCACGGCCTGCGTCCCTGCGCCGGGCCTCGGTCAGGCGTGCGGCGTCGGCACGCCGTGCGAGGGCGGCCTCTTCTGCACCGACGGCGTCTGCTGCGCGGTCGCGAGCTGCGCCCCCGGGCTCTCCTGCGGGCTCGGTGTCCGCAAGGGCACCTGCACCAAGCCGGACGGGCAGACCTGCGCGAGCGACGGCGACTGCGGCTCGGGCGCCTGCGTCGACGGGGTGTGCTGCGAGTCGACCTGCGCGGGACAGTGCCAGGCCTGCGACGTCGCCGGCAGCGTCGGCAAGTGCGTCGCGGTGCGCGGGGCGCCGCACGGCGCGAGGCTGCCTTGCAG
>JAEUKC010000158.1:0-46623 GCA_016794445.1 Myxococcales bacterium | reverse complement strand
CCCAGATTCACGAACCACGCCCCACCCACGCGATGGGGGCCCATGGGACGACCACAAGAGACGACTCGGCGACGGTCGGGGTATCGAACCCCACCGCTGCATCGTCACCATGACTGTGGCCGCCCCTCGACGTTCTCGTGGACCCGAGTCGCTGTGCTGCAGAGGAACCCGCCCTGGGGCGGAGGCCCCGCCGCAAGCGGAGTCGGGTCTCGATCACGTGCCTTCGTTGCTACTCGTCGCGGAGGGCTCTCTCTCCGCTCGCGCCTTCGGTTCTGCCCTGTCCGTTCAAGCCGTGCGTGCGCCTCGACCCCGATCCCGCGACGTCACCTAGCAGTCGAGACCTGGCCGCACAGCGAGAGGTGGTTGCCTCAGCCATGGAGCCTCCGGGTCTGCGCTGCGCAGTGAGGATCGAGAGTCGCTCGGACGCCAAAGAAGAAGTTTCACGCCAGAGGAGCGGGTGGCCTGTCGTCGCCCGATGCTGCCCCCACCGGCGCGTGCGTCGGCGGGTCCAGGAACTCGTGCGGCGAAAGAGTCACCGGCGACTGCCGGCCCAGTGACACGTACTGAAAGCCTGCACACGGGTCAACTCTTTTTCTTCCCTCTGCCACAACCGCTGGTGTCTCCACAGGCTGCCCACCACTAGGGGTTGGGGGTATTCGTGTGTACAGCCTGTTGGAAAGTCGTGGGGTTACGGGACGCCAGCTCAGGCAGAAGACGAGTGGAGACCACCTCCTACATGGCGGTTCCGAGTCCTCTCGCGGGGTTGGCCTGGGGGGTACGGATCGCTCAACTCTCGCCGACGGGCCGCAAGCGGACGGTGCCCTTGGGGAGGCGCAGCTCCACCACGGCCGCCCGCCGATCCGAAACGCCGACGTGGAGCAGGCCGTCGGGGCGCTCGAGCACGTACGGCGCGCGCGGGACGGGCGTGCCCCCGTCGTCGGGTGCGACGAAGACGACGAGCGCGGTCGTGCCCGGCTTGAGCGGGCGGACGGGCGCGCGGCACGCCGAAGCGACGGCGCCGGAGGGATCGGTGAGCGCGCATCGATCGAGCGACGCGCGCGCCTTGGCCGCGGCCTCCGGGGTCGCGCCGACCACCTGCGTGGCGAGCAGCCGTGCGGCCATCGCCCGCGCGACGTCGGACGAGTCCTCGGCGAGGATCTTGTGGACACGCGCGCCGTCGCCGCAGAGCGAAGGACGGCCCGCGCTCGCGAGCAGGCGCAGCGCGCCGAGCGCGTTCGCGCGCACGAGGGAGCGCTCGTCGTCGAGGGCCGCGCACAGCGTGGCGGACGGGGTCGTCGGCGCGCTCTTGCCGCGCGCGAGCAGGCGGCCGAGCCCACCGACGGCGTTGGTGGCGACCGAGGACACCGGGTCCTTGGCGAGCGCTTCGAGGGTCGGGAGCGCTCCCGCGTCGAGCGCGGCGCCGATCGACCACGCGGCCTGCGCGCGGACGGTGGCGTCGGCGTCCTTGGCGAGCGCGAGCAGCGGCGCGGCGGCGGTCGGGTCGTCGACGCGCGCCCCGAGGGCCAGGGCGACGGCGCGACGGAGGTCGGCGTCGGCGCCGACGAGCAGGCCGGCGAGCACCGTGCTCGCGCCGCTGTCGAGGCGGCTCCGGCCGACGGCGACCACGAGGAGATCGCGCTCGGGGACCGGCTGGTTCAGGACCTTCTTCGTCAGGTTGACGGCCGCCGCGTCGCCGTGGCGCTCCATCATCTGGGAGATCGCGAGGATCACGGCGAGGCGGTCGACCTCGGTGCCCTGCACGAGGCGATCGATGGCCTTGGTGAGCGAATCGGCACCGCCGGCCCGGCCGAGGGCGAGGCCCGCGCGGAGGCGGATCACGCCGCTCGTGTCGCCGAGCAGCCCGAGCAAGGTGGGCCCCGCCGTCGCCGCACCGACCGCGCCGAGTGCGTCGATCGCGGCGAGGCGGAGCTTCTCGTCCTTCGAGCCGGTGAGGCCCGCGAGCACGGGGACCACGCGGTCGGCGCCCGTGCGACCGAGCAGCACCGCGATCTCGGCGCGGTCCTCGGGGCTCTGCGCGACCTCGAGCGCAGCGAGCAGCGGCTCGACCGCGCGGCCGTCGGGGAGCTCGGGGTCGAGCAGCTTCGCGGTGGCGGCGAGGGCCTGCACCCGCACCGCGCGATCCGGCGCCGAGACGCTCTCGAGGCACGTGGGCAGCTGGGTCGCGTCACCGAGGACGCCCAGCGAGTAGAGCGCCACCGGCAGCGGCACGAGGCCCCGGCGCATCGCCTTGACGATCGCCTCGCCAGCGCCGCTGGCGTGCAGCTCGCCGAGCGCCCACGCAGCGCTGGTCGCGACGGGGCTCGCGGCGGAGGTGACGCTCGGCCCGATGCTGGTCCCGCCGGCTCCGGGCTCGAGCAACGCGAGCAGCACGGGCACCGCGGTGGCGCCGGCGGCGACCGCGGCCTCGCGCGCGGGCGAAGGGCTGACGAGGGAGCGGTCGTCCTCGAAGAGGCCGAAGGTCTTGCCGATCGCCTCGACGGCGGCCGGGGTGCCGATGCGCCCGAGGGCGGCGAGGGCCGCGCGCCGCACGTCGGCGGCGCCCGCCTTCTTGTTCGGCTCGAGGGCGAGCGGCGCGATCGACGGGACCGACCCCGCGTCTCGCAGGCGACCGAGCGAGCCGAGCGCTTCGACGCGCACCTCGAGGGCCGGGTCCTTCAGGGCGATGACGAGCGCGGGGGCCGCCTTCGGATCGCCGAGCTCGCCGAGCGAGCGCGCCACGGTCTGCCGCACGTCGCTGCCCTCGTCCTGGATCTTCGAGACCAGCGGCGTGACCGCGCGCTTGTCGCCGAGCCGACCGAGCGCGCGCGCCACCGCGACGCGCACCTTGGAGACCGGATCGTCGAGGCGCGCGAGCAGCGGCGCGACGGCGTCGATCGAGCCCGAGGCGCCGAGGGCGGCGACGGCCGCGAGGCGCACCTTCGGGTCGGTGTCGCCGAGCGAACGCGCGAGCACCTTGACCAGCTTCGGCCGGGGCACCCGCGCGAAGAACAGGCACGCGCCCTCGCGCAGGCGGGAGTCAGCGTCGGTGAGCCACGGCAGGAGGAGCGGCTCCACGTCGTCGAGGCCGAGGCGCGCCGCCGAGCCCGCGCCGGCGAGGCGGACCTCGACCTCCGAGTCGACGAGCGCCTTCTTGGCGAGCGGGCCCCCCGCCGTACGGCCGAGCAAGTGGACCTGCTCGGCGGCCGCCTTGCGCTTGAGCGTGTCGGCCGAGGCGAGGTCGGTCGCCAGCCGATCGGGGAGGTCGGGCCAGAGCGCCGACCGCGCGGGGGCGGCGGCGCACACGAGCGCGAGGGACACCACGAGGCTTCCGAGCCGAGGACGCAGCACCGCCCGAAGCTACCATCGAGTATCGTGCGCGGCATGGATCTCCTCGTCCGGGGTGGCACGGTGCTCACCTGCGACCCGTCGAACTCGGTGGTCGAGGGCCCGATCCTCGTGCGCGAGGGCCGGATCGTCGCCGTCGGGCCCACCGCGACCCGGCTCGCGCGCCGCCCCCACCGGGTGCTCGACGCCACGGGCGCCGCCGTCGTGCCCGGGTTCGTGCAGGCCCACGTGCACCTCGTCCAGGTGCTGTTCCGCGGGATGGCCGACGACCTGCCGCTGCTCTCGTGGCTGCGCGAGCGCATCTGGCCCCTCGAGGCGGCGCACGACGACCAGAGCCTCCGCGCGTCGGCGGAGCTCGGGCTGCTCGAGCTCCTCCGCGGCGGCACCACCACCATCCTCGACATGGGCACGACGTTCGGCCACGAGGTCGTGCTCGACGCCGTCGATCGCTTCGGGTTGCGCGCGCGGAGCGGCCCCGCGCTCATGGACGTGTCCGAGGGCATGCCCGCGCGCCTCGCGGTCCCGACCGACGAGAATCTGCGGCGGCTCGACGCGCTCGAGCGCGCGTGGGCGAAGCACCCCCGCGTCCGGGTGGTCGCCTCCCCGCGGTTCATCCTGTCGTGCAGCGAGCGCCTCATCCGCGAGAGCGCGGCGCTCGCCCACGACCGGGGCATGCTCGTGCACACGCACGCGGCCGAGCACGCCGACGAGAGGGCCGCCGTGCGCGCGCTCCTCGGCGCCGACGACGTGGAGGTCCTCGCGCGGCTCGGCGTGACGGGCCCGCGCGCGGTGCTCGCCCACGGCGTGCAGCTCTCGGACGACGAGGCGCGGCGCCTGGCCGAGGCTGGCACGCGCGTCGTCCACTGCCCGAGCGCCAACCTCAAGCTCGGCTCGGGGATCGCCCGCGTCCACGACCTGTTGCGCCTCGGCGTGGTGGTCGGGCTCGGCGCCGACGGCGCGCCCTGCAACAACAACCTCGACGCGCTGACCGAGCTCCGCCACGCGGCGCTCCTCGCCAAGCACCGCACCGGCACCGAGACGCTGCCCGCTGCCACCGCGCTGCGGCTCGCCACCATCGAGGGCGCGAGAGTGCTCGGGATGGACGACGAGATTGGTTCGATCGAGGCCGGCAAGCGCGCCGACCTGGTGGTCATCCGGATCGACGGCGCGCACGCAGAGCCCGGCGGCGACGCGGCCTCGCGCGTGGTCTACGCGGCGCGCGCGAGCGACGTGCGCCACGTGGTCCTCGACGGGGCGATCCGCATCCACGAGGGTTCACCGCTGGACCTCGACGAAGAGGAGATCCTCTCCCGCGCGCGCACCCAGGCGCGGCGGGTGCACGGGCGTGCCCTGGGCTGACGTGCTACCTCTCCCGCATCACGTGGACGTTCGCGAGGCCGAAGTCGCCCTCGGCCATCACGCGTTCGTCCGAGCGGAGGGCAGACGCCATCCGACGACGAGACCTCGGCTGGGAGCGTCGTCATGTCGGATCGCGGCTATGCGTGGGTGATTCTGGCGTGGATCGGCTCGATCCTCGCGATGGTCGTCGTCCGTCTGCTCACGAGCCAGCGCGTCCGCTACGAGCGCATCGACGCGATCGGCGGCTCGTTCCTGCTCTCGCAGCGGGTCATGGAGGCCGGCTACTCGACGATCCAGCCGATGGTCCGCGCGCTGGTCGCGGTCGGCGTCACGGCGGACATGCTCACCTGGGGCTCGCTGCTGTTCGGCGCGGGTGCCGGCCTCGCCCTCGCGAGCGGCGCGTTCGGGCTCGGCGCCCTGCTCGGGACGATCTCGATGACCGCCGACGCGCTCGACGGCATGGTGGCCCGCGCGACCGCGACCACCTGCGACAGCGGTGAGGTGCTCGACGCGGCCGTCGATCGCTACACCGAGTTCTTCTTCATCGGCGGGCTCGCGTTCCACTACCGGCCCGACCCACGCGCGTACGGCGTCGCGATGTTCGCGCTGCTCGGCGCGCTGATGATCAGCTACTCGAGCGCGAAGGCCGAGGCCATGGCGGTCACCGCGCCCAAGGGCGCCATGCGTCGCCACGAGCGCGCCGCGTACCTGGTCTGCGGCGCGGTTGCGGCGGCCTTCACCGGGCCGTGGGAGCAGGCGCGCTTCGGTCACCGCATCGGCGTGCCGATGCTCGTCGCGCTCGGCGTCATCGCGGTGGTCGCCAACCTCACGGCCATTCGTCGCCTGACGGCCATCGCGAAGGCGGTCGGTGAGAAGGAGCGAGCGGCACGCGCCGTGCCTGTCCCGGCGGAGCGCTCTCCCTGATCAGAACTTCTCGGCGGGCCAGGCGTCCACGTCGGTGATCCACGCGACGCACGGGTTGATCTTGCGGTGCTTGGCCTCGAGGACCTCGAGGATGCGATCGACGACCGCGGCGTCGACGACGATCTCGATCTGGACGTTCGGCCCGAGCCACGTGCTCGGTCGCACGCCGTGCTGCCCTCGACCGCCGGCTTGCACGGACGAGAAGGCGTGGATCCCGAGCGACTTCAGGTCCTCGGCGATGGAGGGCTCGGCGTTCTCGGGGGCGAGGATGGTGACGAGCTTCTTGCGGGCGGTTTCCACCCTCTCACTGCCCCACGGCGGCCTGGCGGCCGCAACTCGCCTCTCACCGGTTCCAACAGACTGTCCACGCCGCCCGCGCATCGCGTGACGTTCGGCGTAGCCTCCTCGGCATGGGCAACTGGTTCGTGGGGTTTCCGTTCGTGACCAGCGACCCGCTGCCGGCGCCTCCCACCGACTTCACGCGCTTCCACGGGGACGACCTGCACATCACCCTCGCGTTCCTCGGCGGGTGCGGCGAAGGCGCGGCGCGCCGGGCGTGGCGCGCGACCCTGGAAGCCGTCGAGGCCGGCCTGCTCGTCCGCCGTCGAGTGACGCTGGGAGAGGTGGTGCCGCTCGGGCCGACGCACCGCTTCTCGGCGCTCTCGGCGCGCCTCGACGAAGGGCGGGCCGAGGTCGAGGCCACGATGACGCGGACCCGCGACCCGATCTGCGACGCGGCGGGGGCGGCGCGCGAGCTCCGGCCCGCGCTCGCCCACGTGACGCTGGCGCGACCCGCGAGGGGGGCTTCGGCCGAGCGCCGGCACGAAGGCCTCGTCTGGGCGGCGGCCCTCGATCTGCGCGCCGTGCGGGCCGATCTCGGGGAGGTGTCCCTGTACGCGCGGGCCGACCCTGGCGCAGACGCGCGGTTCCGTCGGATCGAGACGCTCCGGCTCCCCTGAGCGAGCTATTCTCCTGCCATGCGGCGTCTCCTCTGCGTCCTCGTCTCGACCCTGGTCGGCTGTGCGACGGCGAGCGGCGGCCCGGTGGCGAGCGACGCCGACAAGGCCGACAGCGCCATCGAGGGCGGCGACGCCCTCTTCCCGCTCGACGACACGAGCACCGACACGGGCGCGCCGATCGACACGGGCGCGCCGATCGACACGGGCGCGCCGACCGACACGGGATCTCCGATCGACACGGGCCCCGCGTGCGGCGCCATCGGTCAGCCCTGCTGCGGCAGCACCTGCGCCGCCGGCGGGTACTGCCACGCGAGCCAGTGTCTCCCGAACCCCACCCTGGTCACGTCGAGCAACGACGGCACCTACGGTGGCGCCAACTGCGCCGACCTGACGGTCGTGCACCTCGCTCCATCGTATTTCCAGAAGGTCGTCATCACCGGGCGACCCACGGCGATGGCCTACCGCTACTACCGGAAGACCTCGTGCGGCGACACGGTGGGCAAGCTCGTGCCGGGCGGCGGCGTCCCTCTCGACGCCACAGGCGTCTACGTCTTCACCATCGAGAACGGCGTCTCCGACTCGAGCTGCACCAACGCGAACCTCGGCGTCTACGAGTCGTGGGTCGTGGTGGACGGCATCGAGACCCCGCACATCGAAAACCGCGTGTTCAGCTCGGGCTGCGGGAGCTACTCGACCTGCGCCAGCGTCTCGTCGGCGTGCCCACCCGGCTCTGTCTAGCCGACGGCTAGGACTTGGGCACGAGCGCCGCGAGCAGGTCGACCGCGGCGGCGCGGGCGCTGCGCGGTAGGATCGCGAGGAGCGCCTCCGCGATCGCCGCCTCGGCCTCGCCGAGGGAAGCCTCGATCTGACGCCCCTTGGCAGAGAGCACGAGGACCTTGCGGCGCGCGTCGCCGCTGTGGGCGGTGACCGTCACCAGGCTGCGATCGACGAGCCGCGCGATGGCGACGGTGGCCGCCGGCTGCGACGTTCCGAGGTGGGCCGCGATGGCCGAGACGCCGAGGCTCCCCACCCGCTCGACCGCGCGCAGGACCCGGGCGTCGCCCGTGGTGAGGCCGCGCGGCAGTCGCTGCTCCAGGGTGCCCCGCTCGAGGTCGCGGAGGCGACGCGAGAAGGCGGCGACGACGGCGGCGGGACGGGCGGCCGGCTTCATAATGGACCTATATAGACGGCATCGGCGGCGAAGTCGATCGCCGCGCGCGGACCGACAGCGCGCCCGCGACGACGACGAGCAGCCCACCGACGAGGGCGCCCCGCGACGGCTGCTCGCCGAACGCGAACACCGCGACGACGACCGCCGTGAGCGGCTCGAGGAAGGTGAGCATGCCCGCGTGCTCCGCGGGCACGTGCCGCAAGCCGTACAGGAACGCGAGGCCGGCCCCGGCGCCGATCAGCACCGAGGCGACGCCGATCCGCACGAGGCCCGCGAGCGGCGGCGAAGGCGCGCGGGTCACGACCGCGATCAGCGCGAGCAGGGCCGCGGAGATCACCGCGTGGTAGACGAGCTGCTCCTCCGACGAGAACCGCCCGCCGAGGCGCTTGGTGATGAGCACGTTGGCGGCGTAGAAGACCGCGCTCCCGGCGCCGCACGCGGCCCCGACCGCGGCCGACGGCGAGAGCCCCCGCAGCGGGTCGAGCACGAGCGCGAGGCCGAACAGCGCGACCAGCGCGAGCGGGATCGCCGCCGGCTGCGGGCGCGTCCGGAGCACGCGCGGGGCGACCACGGCGAGCAGCAGCGGCGCGAGGTAGTGCGACAGCACCGCCACGGCCACCGTGGTCTTGGCCATCGCGGCGAAGAAGAGGCCCCCGTTCGCCGCGTCGAAGAGCCCCATCGCCACGATGGCCCACCACTCCCGCGGCGCCCGCGGCGGTCCCTCGAGCGGCCCCCGCGCCGCCTTGCGGGCGAGCAGCGGCGCGGTGGCGAGGGCGACCACGGTGAGCATCAACGCCGACGACCAGCGCGGATCGACGCCGGCCGGGCGCAGGAACAGCGACCACGTGCCCCAGGCCACCGCGGCGAGACCCACCTGCAGATACGAGACGACCGACACCGCCCCGGGATAGCATCGCGGGCATGGCCCGGTGGCTCCTCGTGTCGATCCTCGTCGTCGCTGGTTGTCAGGACAAGATGAACGCGGAGAAGCTCGCCGATCAGGCGGCCTCGGCCAAGGCATCGGCGTCGGCGAGCGCCTCGGCCAGCGCCTCGGTGAAGGATCCGAACGAGGAGAAGTTCGCCAAGGCGCGCAAGGACGTCAAGGAGCGCGCGACCGCGCACATGACCGCGTTGCAGAAGCTCTACACCGGCGTCCCCGAGGCCGAGCGCGTCGCGTTCCGCCAGTTCTTCCCGAAGACCAAGGAGGGAGAGAAGGTGGCCGAGGAGCTCTCCAAGGAGGCGGTGTTCGTCGGCAAGGAGGGCATGTCGATCCGCAAGTGGGAGCTCGAAGACGTCGACGTGAAGGGCGGCGCCGAGGAGGCCACGACCGGCGTGTTCCAGGAGGAGACCCAGCGCGGCAAGACCCGGTGCACCCGGTTCAAGCTCGTCTGGAAGCTCGAATCGGGCGCGTGGGTGCGCACCGACCGCATCAAGTTCGAGGTGATCCCCTGCCCCTGACCGACGACCTCGCGGCCCTCGAGCACGCCTACTTGCGCGCGCTCAGCTACCGCTTCCCGAGCGTGACCACGGCGCTCGCCGAGATCGCCCACCTGCGGGCCGTGCTGGCGCTCCCCCGCGGGTCGATCCACGTGGTCAGCGACGTGCACGGCGAGTTCCGCAAGCTCGAGCACGTGCTGCGCAACGCCTCGGGCAGCCTGCGCGTGCTGGTCGACCGCGTGCTCCCCGAGCTCGGCGCCGAAGAGCGCACCCGTGTGCAGAACCTCGTCTACTACCCGCGCGAGACGTTCGCCCGGGTCACGGCCGGCCTCGACGCCGAGGCGGCGCGCGCCCTCGTCACCCGCACCATCGAGCAGCTCGTTTCGCTGCTGCGCGCGCTCGCCGCCCGCTACGGCCAGCGTCACCTCCGGCGGGTGTTCCCGGCGGCCTACGCGGCGGTGTTCCACGAGCTCGTGAACGGTCCCGCGCTCTCCCGGGACGCCGCCTACTCCGCGGGCTTGCTCGCGCCATACCTCGCCGACGACGGCGGCCTCGAGCTCGTGCGCGAGCTCGCGCACACCATCCGCGCCCTCTCGGCCTACGAGGTCGTCGTCGCGGGCGACCTCGGCGACCGCGGCCCGCGGCTCGACCGGGTGATCGAGGCCCTCCGCCACCAGCGCAACCTCTCGATCACCTGGGGCAACCACGACGCCGAGTGGATGGGGGCGTGCCTCGGGCAGGAGGCGCTCGTCGCGACCGTGCTCCGCAACTCGCTGCGGTACGGCCGCACCGCGCAGCTCGAGGAGGGCTACGGCATCCCGCTCGAGCCGCTCGAGCAGCTGGCGCACGCGGCCTACGGCGACGACCCGGCGACGCGCTTCGTCCCGAAGGGGGTCGACGACCGGAGCCCGCTCCTCCTCGCGCGCATGCAGAAGGCCGCGGCCATCCTGCAGTTCAAGCTCGAGGGCGAGACGATGCGGCGCAACCCGCACTTCGGCATGACCCACCGCGATCTGCTGTCGCGCGTGGACCCGGCAGCGGGCACCGTCACGCTCGACGGGGTCGCGCACCCCCTGCTCGACCGGCACTTCCCGACGGTCGACTTCCGCGACCCGCTGCGCCTCTCGCCCGACGAGGCGCGGTGCCTCGCGCGGCTGCGCGCAGCGTTCCTCGACAGCCCCTCGCTGTGGCGCGACATGTCGTTCGTCGAGTCGCGCGGCGCGATGTCGCTCGTGCGCGACGAGCAGGTGGTGTTCCACGCCTGCGTGCCCTGCGACGAGCACGGCGAGTGGCTCGACGTGACCCTCGACGGGGTGCCCGTGCGCGGCCGGTCGCTCTTCCAGGCGTGCGACCGGGTGGTCCGCCGCGCGTTCCGCGGGCGCGCCGAGGCCGACGTCGACTTCTTCTACTTCCTCTGGGCCGGGCCGCGCTCGCCGCTGTTCGGCAAGGACCGCATGGCCACGTTCGAGGGCTACTTCGTCGAGGACCCACGCACGCACGTCGAGACCAAGAACCCGTATTTCCGCTTCCTCCACGACGTGGAGTTCTGCCGCCGGCTCGGCGTGGAGCTCGGCGCGCGCGGCGACGAGGACGTCCTCATCGTCAACGGGCACGTCCCGGTGAAGCTCGAGAAGGGCGAGTCCCCGCTCAAGGAGAGCAAGCTCGCCGTGACGATCGACGGCGCGTTCTCCGAGGCCTACGGCGACCACGGCTACACGCTGGTCGTCGACGCCGAGCGCACCTACCTCGCGCGGCACCACCACTTCACCTCGGTGGAGGAGGCGATCGCGCGCGGCGACGACATCGTCCCGACCATCGAGGAGCTGCGCGTGCACCCCCGCCCGCGCGCGGTCGAAGGCACGGCCAAGGGCGCGGAGCTGCGCGCCGAGATCGCAGGCCTCGAGCGGCTCGTCGCGGCGTATCGGGCCCATACACTCGAGCCGCCGACGACCTGACCCGTTCACCGCGAGGCGGCTACATTGCCGGGGTGTCCAACCCCGCCCGCGCCTTCCTTCTCCTCTCCGCGTCGAACGTGTTCATGACGTTCGCCTGGTACGGTCACCTGCGCCTGCGCCAGCTGCCCCTGTGGCTCGCCGTGCTCGGCTCCTGGGGGATCGCCTTCTTCGAGTACTGCCTCATGGTGCCGGCCAACCGCATCGGTCACCGCGCCCTCAGCGCCTACCAGCTCAAGATCATGCAGGAGGCGATCACGCTGATCGTGTTCGTCGCCTTCGCGACGTTCGTCCTGCGCGAGAGCTTCCAGACCAAGTATTTGGTCTCGTTCGGCCTGATCTTCGCCGCGGTGTTCGTGGCCTTCCGGCCCTGAGGCGTCAGCCGCACGCGTTCACTTGAAGAGATCGCCGACGGCCTTGACCGGATCGGTGTCCATCTTGCACGCCTCGGTCACGTTGGTGGTGCGCACGAGCTTGTCGGGCCGGGTGGGGTCGCCTTTGATGGTGCCGTTCACGGCGAGGCTGCCGGAGACGGCCTTGCTCGCGAGCCCGCCCGCGATCACACCGGTGAGCCCGCCGACCGCGCCGCCGACCAGCTCGCTCGCGAGCTCGCTGCACGGGACGGGGCCGAACGTGTAGGCGAGGTCGACCGCGTACGGGCCCTGCAGCGTCTCGCCGAGCGAGGCTTCGCCCGTGACCTTCACGACGCGCGGCTTGCCGCCCAGGCTGAAGGTGACGTTCGCCTTGTCGATCTTGACGTCGCCCGCGTTCTTCTTGGGCGTGATCTTGAAGTCGAGCCCGAGGCTGCTGCCGAGCGACAGCGACACTGGGCCGACGGGGATCTTGGGCAGCTCGAGCTTGGTGGCCGAGAGCGTGCCGCTCGCCGAGACGTCGCCGTCGGCGCTGCGCGCGGCCTTCACGTCGGCGTCGAGCGTGGCCTTCTTGAGCTTGAGGCCGGGGACCTCGAAGTCGAGGAACGCCTTCGGCTGCAGCCCCTGCACCTCGAGGGTGGCCTCGTCGCCGTCCTCGTGGTGCAGGACCACCTTGGCGGTGCCGGCGTCCTTGGGCTTCAGGTTCACCGTCACGTCGAGCGCCTTGCCCTTGCGCACCACCTTGCCGGAGATCGGCTCGACGGTGAGCAGCAGGAACGTGAAGCGCCCCTTGTCGAGGTCGACCTCCACCTTCTCCTCGGTCGGCGTCGTGACGATCTTGACGGTGTCGAACGAGACGGTCCCGAGATCACCGGCGAAGTTCCGCCAGCTGAACTTGCCGTCGATCTGCACGGGCACGCGCTCGCCCTTCGGGATCTTGGCGTCGGCGACGCGGATGGCCTCGAGGACCTTCTGGATCTTCTGGGTGCTGCCGTCGAGCTTGAGGGTCGCGCCCGGGATGCGCACGAGCTTCGGCTTGAACCAAGACAGCTCGGCGACCACCGACGAGGCCTCGAGGGTGAAGGCGGTGCTGCCCGTCGGCGTCACCTTCACCTTGTCGAGGCCGACGCTCCCGAACCCGAGCGAGTAGCCGCTGTACGAGATGGTGAGGCCACGCTTCTGACCGGCCTCGGCGACCTTGTCGGCCACGATGCCGGGCAGCACGAGGAGCAGGACGACGAACGCGACCAACAGGGTGGAGAGGACGACGATCCCGGCGATCGCGCCCTTCGACAGCCGCTTCTTGGGTCCCGCCATCACGCGAGGCTTGCACGGAAGGCCCCGTGTGTCCCATCGTCGGGATCGTGGAGCCCATCCGCGACGCCGCCCGCGAGGCCATCACCCGCGCCGCCCCGCTGTTCGAGCTGGTCGGCCGTCAGACCCGGCTCCTCGACGCGCTCGCCTGGCCCCGCGAGGTCGAGGAGCGGTTCTTCGAGCAGGGCGAACAGGCGCTCCCCGAGCCCAGCTACGAGATCGACCGGGCCCGCGCGCAGGCCAACGTGATCGAGCTCGAGCAGCTCGCCATGACCCTCGACGTGCAGGACCCGGTGCAGCACTGGCTCGCGTCCCAGTGCCGTTCGTACGCGGACGGCAACCGCATGATCCTCGCCATCGGGACCAAGCGCTTCTCGGAGATCTCGGTCGACGTGTTCGGCGGGCCGCGCTCCCGGTTCGACGCCGACACCACCAACCTCGATCTGGCGCGCCACCTCGAGCAGCGCATCCTCGGCGTCGAGGCCCGCATCCGCGAGAAGCGGCGAAGGAAGAAGGGCGTCCTCGAGCCGCGCGAGGCCGACACCCTGGACGCGCCCGCCTTCGCCGCCGAGATCGAGGCCATGGCGCGCGGGATCGGGCTCGCCGTCGAGGTGGTGGTCGACGATCGCGTCACGGCCAAGGTCGCCGCCGGCACCGAGCGCGTCCGCGTGCGCAAGGGTGCCCGCTTCCATCGCTGGGAGCTCGAGGGCCTGTTCGTGCACGAGGTCGAGACCCACGCACTCACCGCGCAGAACGGCGCCGCGTGCGCCGCGCTGCCGTTCCTCAAGAGCGGCGGTCCGCGCACCACGCGCCACCAGGAGGGGCTCGCGGTGTTCGCCGAGTTCCAGGCGCACGCGCTGCCGGTCGAGCGCATGGAGCGGATCGTGCGGCGCGTGCGGCTCGTGGCGATGGCCGAGGACGGCGCCGACTTCCTCGAGCTCTACCGGTTCCTCGTCGCGGCCGGCCAGGCCCCGCGCGAGGCCTATTTCGACGCCCAGCGCATCTGCCGGGGCGGCCTCGTCCAGGGCGGCGCGCCGTTCACCAAGGACTCCGCCTACCTCGCCGGCTTCATGGAGGTGTTCAACTTCCTCCAGGTCGCCGTGCGCGGCGGCGCCCGCGAGGAGGTCGAGCTGCTCGCGTGCGGGCGCATCTCCCTCGACGACCTCGTCGTCCTGCGCACGCTGCGGCGCGCCGGCCTGCTCGAGAAGCCGCGCCGGCTCCCGCGCTGGATGCAGCGCTGGCACACGCTCGTGCCGTTCTTCGCCGTGAGCTCGTTCCTCGCCGAGATCGACCTCGAGAGCGTGGCGAGCCGCTACCACGCGCTGCTCGCCGACGACGAGGCCGACCCGCTCGACGCCGCGCGGGATCCGTAGGACACCAAGGCGAGATGCCCGCCACGATCGTCGTCGGAGACCTGCACCTGCGCTCGCGCGGCGAGCGGGCCGCGGCCGACGCGCTCGTCGAGGTGCTGCGCGGCGCGCCGGATTCGCCGCTGGTGCTCGCGGGGGACGGCCTCGACCTCGCGGCCGAGCCGGTCGAGACGCCGGCGGAGGCGGTCGAGCACACGCTCGGCACCGCACCCGAGCTGTGCCGCCTGCTCGCCGAGCGCGCGTCCCGCGGCGTCGCGACCACGTTCGTCGCCGGTAACCACGACCAGGCGGTCACGCGCCCCGACGTGCTGCGAGCGATCCACGAGCTGCTCGGGTTGGAGGGAGAGCACCGCGCGCACGTGCGCTCCGAGCCGTGGTTCACTTCGCTCGCGGGCGGCCTCGTCCACGTCGAGCACGGCCACGTGTTCGACCCGGACAGCGCCCCCTCGCACCCGCTCGCGCCCGAGCACCGCGACGACGTCGGCATCTGCCTGCTGCGCGACTTCATCGTGCCCATCGACGGCTACCAGTTCGTGCACCGCAACGCCGAGCCGCCCCTGCCGCTGCTCATGCGCGTGTTCCGCACCTACGGGCCGAAGGCGCCGTGGGTCATCGGCCTCTACGTGTGGATGGCCACCCGCACGAGTCTCCTGAGCGGCGGTCGCTTCCCGCTGGTGGACGACCGCGCCGAGGGCACGCGCCGCCTCACCGACTACGCGCGCTCGATGGAGATGGACGAGGAGACGCTGCGCCTCCTGCTCGAGGCCCACGCCACCCCGACCCGCGCGCGGAGTACGGACACGTTCCTCCGGCTCTACCTCGACCGCGTGTTCGCCACCTGCGCGATCGTGGGCGGCGGCGGCGCGGCGGTGGGCGGGGCGCTGCTCGGCCAGCCGGCGCTCGCGGGCGTCGGCGCGCGCGTCGCCACGATGGGGGTGCTCGCGCTCGCGGCCTCGATCGTGATCAAGCTGGACCGCTACGGCGGACGCGCCCAGCGCATGCTCGCGGCCGGCGCCGAGCGCGCGGCGGAGATCACGGGGGCGCGCACGGTGGTGCTGGGGCACGTGCACGTCGACGCGTCGGGGCCGAGCTACCAGAACACCGCGTCGTTCGCGTTCCCGGCGGGGTTCGACGGCCGAAGGCCGTTCCTCCGGGTGCAGGAGGACGGCACCGTGGAGCGGGGCCTCGTGTGAGCCGTCAGCGCCCCCGCCGGTAGCCCACCGACAGGAGCCACGTCTTCGGCGCCACCGCGACGCACGGAAAGCGCGGCCCCGCACGCGCCGCCGCGGGCGACTCCTCCTCGAGCGCCGCCCAGTCGCGGAACCACGGCGCGGTGGAGCACTCGTCGGCCTCGACCGCGTCGGGCACGTGGTGGTTGCGATTGAGCAGGACGTAGCGCAGGGCGCGCTTGACCTCGGTCGGCGTGTGGAGCGGCCGCGCGTGCGTGCGCCCCCCGAGCACGCGGCCACGGCGCCCCATGACCCGGTTGAGCGCGCGCGCCACGCGAATGGCGAGCGAGCGCAGCCCCGAGCCGAAGGCGGCGTGGTCGTCGGCCTCGACCAGCAGGTGCAGGTGGTTGCCCTGTACGCTGTAGTGGACGACGCGGAAGCCCGGCCGCTGCACGGCGCCGAGCACGCGACGGAGCGGCTCGAAGCACCGCTGCGCTCGCAGGTTCCACACGTGCTCCGCCATTCGCATGGTGACGTGCTGGGGCACGCGGGGCGAGACCGGCGCGCGCCGGCGGTGGGACTCGCTGTCCTGCAGCCTCGGCCGCCCTGCACCGGGGCGCGCGCCGCCTCGTCCGCGACGAACGGGCGACGCCGGGGGGAGCGGGAGCGACAGCTGCATAGTTTGATTATGGCGCTTAACTTCCTGACGTCAATGTGGTCTGGGTGCGCGGCGAGGGTGGTATGTTCCAGGGCATGGGGGACTTCGAGGAGCAGCTCGGGAAGGCGGCTACCGCCGTGGCGAAGAGGGACGCACACGGCGCCCACTCCGCCCTGCTCGCGGCCTGGAAGCGCCGCCCGCTGCCCGACGTTGCCTCGCTCCTCTTGGAGCTCGAGCACACGTTCCCGGCGCGCGCGTTCACCGCGTGGCCGGAGCGTGCGGCCGAGACGCCGCCCGAGGAGCGCGGCGCCCTCTTGCCCCTGGTGGTCACCAAGTCGCTCGTCGAGTCACGCGCGCGCCTGGAGACCCTCGTGGAGTGGGGCCCCGACCCGCGCGTGTCGGCCCTCGTCGCGCTGATCGTGCGCGAAGCGCCCTGGAGCTCGGACTCCTCGAAGCCCACGTGGTCGGCCGTCATCGAGCTGATCGGCGCGCTGAGGGACCCCGCGCTCGCAGCGGTCGTCGCCGAAGCGCCGGCAGGGTGGTCGCTGCGACCGACGATGGCCGCCTGGCTGACCCGCGCCCTCGCGAAGGCAGAGATCCCGGGTGCACCCGCCCCCGCGACGAAACCGGAGCGCGCCGCCATCGCCGCCATTCGGGCCCGCCTCTCTGCTCCCCGCAGCGCTCCGGCTCCAAGAGGCGAGCGCGAACTCTTCGCGGCGGTGTACGCCAACCCCGAGCACGACGCGCCCCGCCTCGTCCTCGCCGACCACCTCCAGCAACGCGGCGACCCGCGTGGCGAGTTCATCGCCCTCCAGATCGCCGGCGACTTCGCGAAGACGAAGCGGCTCTCTTCGCAGCATGGCGCCTCGTGGCTCGGCGCGCTCGAGCCGATCGTCGCCAAGAACGCGCCGATGGAGTTCCGGCGCGGCTTCCTGTCCAGGGCGACCATCGGGTACCGCAGTCGCGCCGAGGCAGAGGCGCTCGGCAGCGTGCCCGAGTGGGCGACCCTCGAGGAGGTCGACTTCGGCCGTCCTGGCAGTCGCTACCCGCACATCGGTCCGGCGCAGCGACACCTGTTGCGCGCGTGGAAGGTCGAGCACGAGCAGCTCCTCGGGGCGGAGACCCCGTGGGCCCTCGAGACGGTCGGGACGGCTCTCCACACCGCGGCAGAGCTGCGGGCGTTCCTCGGGTCATCGCTCCTACCCCGGCTGCGCGAGCTGCACCTGTGGAAGGACGTCGAGCGCGGGTGGTTCCAGGGCGTGCGCTTCGGCGCCTTGCGACACCTGCACGCCGACGGCCATCCTGGGGAGCTGCTCGAGGCGCTGCACGAGAGCCCTCTCGAGAGCCTCACCCTCGGGCAGGCGCTGCGGTTCGAGCGGGGCACCGACGGACGCCTCTCCGCGCTCACGATCGTCACCACGCCGAAGACTTCCGCCACGTGGCTCGAGTGGCGCGCGGGTCAGCTTCCCTCTGGCTCGCTCGAGCGTGTCGTCCTCGATGGCGAGGTCCCCCCCGCCATCCGCGCGGCCTTCGAGGCCCGGATCCGTCGCGCAGGCAGCCCCGCGCCGACCCGCTCGGCGCGGTACGAAATCCCGGACGGCGAGAGTCCGACGCTGGCCTGGAACGAGCGAGGCCTCGTCCTCGTCGAGGGGAGGAGGGTGGTCGTCGTCGACCCTGGCACCCGGGCGATGACGCACGAGTTCGCCATCGGCGACACCGCGGGCATCTCGGACGATGGACTGTGGGTGGCTTGCGACGACGGGCGCACGTTCGCGGTCGAGTCCGGACTCGCGCTCGGGAAGGTGCCGCACCTGCTCGGCGGACCACCTGCGATCTCGGACGACGGCGCGTTCGTCGTGATGGACGCTGGTGGCCGATCGGAACTCTGGAGCGTGAAGGCGAAGAAGCGCCTCCACGCGGCGACCCACGGCGACGGGCCGTGCGCGATCGAACGCGACGGTCGACGCTGGGTCGCGCCAGGCAGATACGTGTGCGGCGCGAACCCCCACCACGAACCCAGCAAGGTGTTCACCGAGGGCCAGCGCCGTGGCGTGCCGCTCGAGGGGTCGAACGGCGTGGCCCGGCAGTTCCGCTTCTTCCTCGGCCGCGTGGTCGGTGGTGTCGGAGACCGGCTGTGCGTCTGGGACGCCTCGACCGGCAAGCTGCTCACCGCGGCCCGAGCGCGCGTGGAGGCTCTGGCGGTCTCCGCCGACGGCGCGCTCGTCGCGATCGACGACGGCGAAGGAGAACACGTGCAGTGCGTGCTCGACGCGCGGACCCTCGAGCGCCGGTGGTCGGTGAGCTGCTGCGCCTACGGCGCGAACGCGCTCGCGTTCTCCCGCGACGGTCGGCGGCTCGCCGTCCTGCTCTCCGACGAGGTCGACGGGAAGACCGCCAGGCGCCTCGAAGTGCTCGACGTGGCGAACGGCATTGTCGTCGCGTAGAACCGGGCGTTGGTCCCTCGGCCGGCGACGAGCACGACCGCAAGGGTCCTGCCCTCATCGACGCCTGGCCACGCAAGTTCCGCCCGCGCCCGGCCGTAACCCCTGCGACCCGCCCTTCCAGGAACACCCTGGCTGGAAATTGCCGACACGTACGGCTGACAAGGCCCGCGTGATCTGACACACTCCGCTTTCAGTCGTTTTCTTGCCGCTTGTCGTCGCCGGAGGAAGAAGCATGCGTATCGTTCGCCCGCTCACGGCCCTGTCTTTGCTTTCGAAGCTCAAGACCAGGGGAACGCTGGGCCTGTTCGGAGTCGCGGTCGTCGCGGCCACGCAGCTCGCAGCTTGCAGTGGCGGCACCTCTCCGGGCGAGCCCGGCGCCGACACGGGCGAACCCGGGGACGGCGGTGACGACGGCGCGGGCGACAGCATCGTCACGACCGACAGCGGCGGCGGCACCGACAGCGGTGGCGGCACCGACAGCGGTGGCGGCGACACCGGCGGCGGCACCGACACCGGCGGCGGCACCGACACCGGTGGCGGCGGCGACGGCGGCACCTGCGCCCCCGCGACCTGCGGCGCGGACAGCGACTGCGACGGCATCAGCGACTCGATCGAGGGTCGCTTCGCGGCCAGCGGTCCGGTCGACACCGACGGCGACGGCAAGCCCGACTACCTCGACGACGACAGCGACGGCGACGGCATCCCCGACCGCCTCGAGTGGGTCGCCTCGGGGTGCGCGAGCCCGCTCGACGACGCGAACGACGCGGACGGCGACGGCATCCCCAACTTCCAGGACCTCGACAGCGACGGCAACGGCCTGCCCGACAAGGACGAGGTCTGCCCGCCGGCCGCGGTGCTGACGGCCCTCGGCAAGCCCGCGTGCAGCCCGAGCTCCCCGTACGACTTCGACGGCGACGGCGTCCCCGACTACCTCGACTTCGACAACGACCACGACTCGTCGAAGACCGACAAGACGATCGGCCTCGAGGACAAGAAGGAGCTCGCCGACAACACCGGCAAGTACGTCGGCCTCACGCTCGACAGCGACGGCGACGGCATCCCCGACGTCTACGACACCGACTCGGACAACGACGGCATCCTCGACCTCGACGACGGCCTCACGGACCCGGACGCCGATGGCAAGCCCAACTTCCGCGACGTGGACTCGGACGGCGACGGCGTCCCCGACAAATGCGAGGGCACGGTCGACACGGACAAGGACGGCTTCCCGGACTACCTCGACCTCGACTCGGACGGCGACTTCCTCACCGACGGCAAGGAAGACAAGAACGGCAGCTGCCTCGTCGACACGGACGAGACGGACCGCCTGAAGGCGGACACGGACGGCGACGGCATCGGCGACCTCGCGGAGGTCTCGCTGCTCGGTGTGGCCGGCGCGAAGGACGCGACCGCCACGCCCGCGAAGGCCGGCAAGTTCTACTTCATCGTCCCCTGGTCGGTGGACGGCTCGGTGAAGCCGTCGCCCGACAACGGCACCCTGGCGCTGGCCACGAATCTGAAGCGCGGCGACGTCGCGTTCATCGTGGACACGACGGGGTCGATGACCGATGAGATCAACCAGCTCAAGTCGTCCCTCGCCACCACGATCATTCCCGCGCTCGCGGCGAAGTTCAGTGACCTCGGCATCGGGGTCGCGGCGCACGACGACTTCCCCTGGCACAACGGCACCCTCACCGAAGGGTTCAGCGGCAAGCCCACCGTGCAGCTACCCTTCTACGTCCCGGCGACTGGCAAGGTCAGCACCACCACGAGCAACGCGGTGACCGCGGTCGGTACGCTCGGGGTGACCCACGATGGCGGCGCCCTGCCGGAGTCCCAGGTCGCGGCGATGTGGCGCGCGGTCACGGGCGGTGCGCTCACCTGGCCCGTCAGCGGCTTCACCGACCCCAAGCCCACCGCCTCGCTCGCAGCCGACGTCCCCGCCGGTGGCAGCGGCACTTTCGGTGCGATGCGCTTCCGCGACGGCGGTCTACCCATTCTCATCCCGATCACCGACGCGGCGTTCCACAATGGCAAGCGAGCCAAGAACCTCGCTCCGACCGGCGCGAGCACCGACTACGACACGGCCTACCACGACGCCTATCCGTTCAGCAGCCCGAACATCGACGACCTCGTCACCGAGCTGAACAAGGTCGGCGGCAAGATCATCGGCGTCGACACCTGGGGATCGGCACGCAGCGCATTCGCGACGAATTCGCCGTACTTCGACCTCGCGTACGTTGCGGACAAGACTGGATCCTACGCGCCGAGGGCGGCGTTCAAGGGATCGTCCGCGTGCCCCACGGCCGAAGGCGGCGCCTCTGTCGCCCCTGACGGTCCGATGCTCTCTGCGACCGAGCGCTCGTGCCGCCTCATCTACACGATCGGTGCGGACGGCGCCGGTCTGAGCAACGCGATCATCGACGGCGTCGGCGCTCTGCTCAACGCCATCCAGTTCGACGTCTACGTGCGCGCCTACAAGGATCCCGCGTACGTCGGCTCCGTCGACGCGGTCGACGCGTTCATGACCAGCATCGCTCCGCAGCCGGGCGGCGGCGTCGACCCCATGACGGGCGCGGTGTGCACGACGTTCTCTCCGGCGCAGCTCAAGGACACCTATCGCACGCCCAAGGCACTCGCAGGCGCGGGCGACATCAGCGAGACCATCGGAGGTCTCAACCCTGGCAAGCTGTACTGCTTCGTCGTGACCCCCAAGTCGAACACCACCGTGCTGCCGACCACCGACCCGCAGACCTTCAAGGCCTTCCTCACCGTGCAAGGCGACAAGCCCGGTGGTGGTGGTGCGGTCACCCTCGGCACCGACCGTGAGGTCATCTTCATCGTCCCCCCGAAGCTGAACTAGCCCTATCCCTCGTCGTGCGAGACGCCCCGCACCCTTCCATAGGGCCGGGGCGTCGTCGTTCTCCCAGCGCACCCGGGATCCGGTACCTTCCCCGCCCGTGCAGCGCACCGTCCCGTACGTCTTCATCGATCGCCCCGAGGACGCCGACCTCGCCGCGCACCAGCCCAACATCGACGGCCTCGCCGCCGCCGTCGCCGCGTTCGACGACCAGCTCACGGTCCTCCCCGTGCACATCCGCGAGCTCGTGGACCTCGACGCCCACGCCTTCGTGCGCCGCTTCCACCCCTTCGCCGTCTTCGGCGCCGGCTCCTTCACCGAGTGGTTCCAGTACGGCGCCGACCCAGCGTGGCGCGCCGTCGTCGATCCCTACCTCGCGCTCCTGCGCACCCTGCGCACACCGATGCTCGCCGTGTGCGGCAGCCACCAGCTCCTCGCCGCGGCCGTGCACGGCTTCTCCGCCATCGCGCACATGAACGACGCCGGCGACCCGGTCCGAATCTCCGACGAGCTCGCCACCGATCCCCCTGCCCCCCGGTTCCCCGACCCACGCGTGGGTGAGGTGGGCACCTACCCGATCGCGCTCACCGCGGCCGGCGCGCGCGACGGCCTCGCCTCCACGTTCGCCGGCGAGCCGCTGTGGGCCTCGCTCCACCACAAGGACATGGTCGTCGACACCCGCCGCGCGCGCCTCCTCTTCACCCACGACGATTCCCGCGAGCCGCGCACCAACGCGGGCGAGCTCGCCCAGAGACGCTGCGCCGTCCAGGGCCTGCACTACAAGGGGCGTCCCATGTGGTCCACGCAGTTCCACCCCGAGATCGGGTGCTTCTCCGAGGGCACCTCCGACGACGGCGGCTTCGGTCGACGGTTCCTCGTCGCCTTCCTCCACGCCGCGCGGCGCCACCATGCGTAAGGCCCTCCTCCTCCTCACGCTGGTCGCGGGTTGCTCGCGCGGCCCGTGCGTGCGCCACGCGCAGCCGCAGGTCCTCGGTCGCCTCGAGGCCGAGCCGGCCCGCGAGGCGCGCGTCACCGCCGAGCGCATCGTGTTCCACCCCGTGCGGCTCGACGCGCAGGGTCTGCTCCTGCCGGCGCAGCCCACCGAGGCGCCGTTCGCCGACGTCGCGCGGCTCGGGTTCTCCGCCTTCGTCTCCATGAAGGAGATCGAGACCGGCAAGAAGCCCTACTACTCCGCGTCGATGTTCAAGCCGGTGGGCCCGAACGAGTTCGCGCCGGGCGGCTGGCTGCACAACCCGCCGGGCCTCGCGGCGATGCTCGTGCGCTCGTCGCTCCGCTGGTACGCGTGGGGCGGCGACCGCGCGCCGATCGAGCACACGCGCGCCTTCGTCGACCACGTGCTCCTGCACGGCCTCACCGCCGAGTCCGATTCCTGGTCGCGCGTGCCCTACTCGAGCGCCAACGGCGGCGAGCTCGAGTACAAGGGCGGCAACGACCTCAAGTACTGCGACCTCCACGACGCCTGCGGACGCGGCGATGGCCCCGGGTTCCTCGAGCCCGACAAGATCGGCGAGCTCGGCCACGCGCTCGTCCTGCTGTACCGCTTCACCGGCGAGCAGACCTACCTCGAGCACGCGCTCCGCTTCGCCGACCAGCTCGCGCGGCACCGCACCGAGGGCGACGGCAAGCGCTCGCCGTGGCCGTTCCGCGTCGACGCCAAGACCAACACCGTCGTCCGCGAGCCCTACACCTCCAACTGGATCTTCACCGTCGCGTTCTTCGACGAGCTCTCCGCCCTCGGCAAGACCACGCCGGAGCACCAGGCCGCGCGCGCGGCCACCTGGGCCTGGCTACGAAAATACCCGCTCGAGACCATGCACTGGCAGGGGTTCTTCGAGGACATCCCCATCTACCTCGAGCCCGGCACCAACCCGAACCAGTACTCCGCGGGCGAGACCGCGCGCTACCTGCTCGACCACCCCGAGGCCGACCCGAAGTCCCTCGAGCTCGCGCGCAAGACGGTGCGGTGGATCGACAAGACCTTCACCGTCGACGTGGACGCGCCCAACTTCGGCAAGACTCCGGGCCACTGGCACGGCGCCGAGGTGATCTCCGAGCAGGGCGCTGACATGGCGAAGATGAGCAGCCACACCGCGCGGTATGCCTCGCTGCTCGCGCGCCTCTACGAGCGCACCGGCGAGACCGACCTGCGCTTCCGCGCGTTCCGCTCGTTCTCTTGGGCCACCTACTGCGTCGACCCGAACGGCGTCGTGAAGATCGGCCCCGACGATCGCGAGGGCTACTGGTTCTCCGACGGGTATGGCGACTTCATGATCCACTACCTCGACGGCATGGCCTCGGTCCCCGCGTGGGCGCCCGCGCGCGAGGCCCACGTGCTGCGGACGAGCGACGTGCTCCGCGATGTCACCTTCACGCCGACGTCGCTCTCGTACAAGGGGACGGGCCCCGGGCACGAGGAGATCCGCCTCCCGGGCACGCCCACGGTCTCGTTCCCGAACACCGTTGCGGGTGGAAAGCCGGGCACGTTCAAGGCCACGCCGATCCCCGCCGGCGGCGTGCTGCTCACCATCGACCGCGCCGCGCCCGAGGTCCTCGTCACCTGGAAGTGACAGGCGACTCCTTTCTGCGGCCTGCTTCCGTCGCCAACGGTTCGCGATCGACCGCGCTGGCCGAAGTGCGAGCGACTGCTACATTGCGCCACCTGTCGGAGGAAGCTTGCTCATGATCCGTCGCGCTTCGCATGGCTTCGTGCTCGGTTCGGTCCTCTTGCTCGGGGCGTGTGGCGGCTCGGGCGCCGCGTCCGGCGAGATCGAGATCGACGCCGCCCAGGACACTGGCACCGAGGACACGGGCACGCCCGACACCGGCACCCCGGACACCAGCGTCGACACGGGCACCCCGGACACCGGCGTCGACACGGGCACGCCCGACACGACCCCGCTCGACACCGGCACACTGGACACAGGCACCCCGGACACGACCCCCGTCGACACGGGCACCCCGTTCGACGCGAGCGGCGTCGACTGCGTGACCGACACCGACAAGGACGGCATCCCCGACGAGATCGAGGGCCGCTACGAGAAGACCGGCCCGGTCGACACCGACAAGGACGGCACGCCCGACTACCTCGACACCGACAGCGACAACGACGGCATCAGCGACAAGGACGAGTGGTTCGACAAGGGCTCGTGCTCGCCCGGCGGCACCAACGACGCCGACGGCGACGGCGTCCCCAACTACCGTGACCTCGACAGCGACGGCAACGGCCTCCCCGACAAGGACGAGGCCTGCCCGCCCACCACCGTGCTGACCAAGCTCGGCAAGGCCGCGTGCGTCGCCGGGGTCCCCTACGACTTCGACGGCGACGGCGTCCCCGACTTCCTCGACCCCGACAACGACCACGACAGCACCAGCGCCGACAAGTCGGTCGGCCTCGACGACAAGTTCGAGGTCGGCGCGGGCGGACTCCTCACCGACACCGACGGCGACGGCGTCCCCGACCTCTACGACACCGACAGCGACGGCGACGGCATCCTCGATCTCGAGGACGGCCTCGGCGACCCGGACAAGGACGGCAAGCCCAACTTCCGCGACACCGACAGCGACGGCGACGGCGTCCCCGACAGCTGCGAGGGCCTCGTCGACACCGACGGCGACGGCAAGGCCGACTACGTCGACACCGACAGCGACGGCGACTACCTGGCCGACGCGCTCGAGGACAAGAACGGCAACTGCAAGGTCGACGCGGGCGAGACCAACCGCCTCAAGAAGGACACCGACGGCGACGGCCACGACGACTTCGTCGAGACCGCGCTCACGCCGGTGGGCTCGAGCAGCTGGGCGACCGACGCCACCAAGACCCCCTGGAACCAGGGCAAGTTCTACTTCCTCGTGCCGTACTCGTTCGACGGCAGCGCGAAGCCCTCGCCCACCAGCACGCCGCTCGCGATGTCCACCAAGATCAACGACGGCGACGTCGCCTTCGTGGTCGACACCACCACCTCGATGAACAACGTCGAGGCCGCGCTCTCCACGAGCATCGGCAAGATCATCACCGACCTCACCGACTCCTCCAAGCCCACCTACATCCCGAACCTGCGCGTCGGCGTGGTCGGCTACGACGACGCGCTCGCCAAGCCGTGGGGCGACTCGGTGGGCGACAGCTTCGTGTGGTTCCCGGGCGGGCTCGACCGCGTCACCGCCACGCCGTCGACGGCGATCTCGGCCGCGGCCGCGCTGGCGTCCAAGGGCACGACCCCCGGCGGCAGCTACCCCGAGGGCACCGTGCCCGCGCTGTGGTGGGTGCTCACCGGCGAGTCGTTCAGCTTCGTCAGCACCACGGTGGGCACCACCAAGACCTTCCCCGCCGTCACTGGCCTCGCCTCGACCGAGTTCGGCGGCCTGCACTTCCGCAAGAGCGCGGTGCCGATCCTGGTCAACGCGAGCGACGCCAACATGCACGGCGGCAAGACCAGCAACTGCATCGACCCGGGTGGCGCGACCCTCTCGCCGTGCCTGCCCATCAGCTACGGCACCGGCGGCGCCAAGCCGTCCTCGCTGACCACGTCGGTCGACATCGACCTCTTGATCGCCAAGATGAACGTGATCGGCGCCAAGTACGTCGGCATCTCGGTGCACGGCGGCGTCGGCGGCGTGACCGGCAAGGCCTCCAACGTGAGCCGCACGCTGAGCACCACCGCGTACTCGTCGTCGCTCGACATGGAGACCATCGCCAAGGGCACCAACTCGATGGTCGACCCGACGGCGATCTCGGCCACGGCCACCACCAGCGACTGCAAGACGAGCAACGCGGGCGGCGCGGCCAACCCGGCCACAGGGGGCAAGTGCCCACTCGTGTTCGACATCCTCTACGACGGCGCCGGCCTCGGCAGCGTCGTGACCAACGGCATCGTCGCCCTGCTCAAGTCGATCCGGTACGACGTCCACGTGCAGGCCACGCCGGTGCTGTCGGGCGGCGTGGATCCGGTCGACGCGTTCATGACCAACGTGCTCCCGATGCCCGGGGGCGGCACCGATCCCGTCACCGGCGGCACCTGCGTCACCTTCGCGTCGACCTCGACCGCCGACCGGTTCATCGGCCCCAAGGCCGCCCCCGGCACCGACGCGGCCAAGGAGACCATCCTCGACGTGAACCCGGGCCCGCTGCACTGCTTCGCGGTCGCGCCCAAGGTGAACACCACCGTCCCCGCGACGCTCGCCGTCCAGATCTTCAAGGCCACGCTGCGCGTCGAGGCCGAGAAGCCCGACGGCAGCACGTTCACGCTGGGCACCGACCGCGAGGTGCTCTTCCTCGTGCCGCCGCTCGTGAACTGAGGGAGCGGCGGCCGCTCACTGCGCGGGGGCTTCGTTCGCCTTCGCGAGCACGTGCTTGGCGAGGGTGTCGTCGGGGTCGCGCGCGAGCACGGCCTTCGCGGCCTTCTTCGCGGCCTCGCGGTCGCCCTTCATGAGGTACGCGAACGCGAGCCAGCCGCCGGCCGCGCGCCCCACCGCCGTGGGCGCCGGGGCCAGCGGCGCGAGCCGGGCGATCGCCGCGTCCCACGCCCCGCGCGCCATCTCCACGCGCGCGACGACGAGCTCGATCTCCGGCACGCCGGGCCCGAACCTCGCGTACGCGCGCTCGGCCACGTCGGCGGCCTCGGCGTCGCGGTCCATGCGCAGCAGCACCTCGACGAGCCCCACCCACCCGGCGGTGTCGCCCGCCTGCACCTCGACGAGTCGGAGGAAGTGCTCGCGCGCCTCGTCGTAGGCGCCGCGGGCGGCGAGCAGGCGACCGAGGTTCGCGCGCGGCTCGGCGAGGCCGGGGTCGATCGCGAGCGCCGCGCGGTAGTGCTTCTCGGCGAGCGCCGGATCGCCCCGCTTCTCGGCGATGGCGCCGAGCCCCACGTGCGCGCCCGCCGCGTCCTTGTCGAGCGAGAGGGCCCGCCGGAAGCGGCGCTCGGCGCCCTCGAGGTCACCCCGCGCGAGCTCCACGAGGCCGAGGTTGATCCACGCCTCGACGAACCCCGGGTTGTACTCGAGGGCGAGGGAGAAGCGCGCCGCGGCCACCTCGAGGTCGCCGTGGGCGAGCGCCTGCGCGCCCGTGCGGTTCAGCTCGACCGCGTTCGGGTGGATCGGCCCACGCCCGAAGCAGCCGACGAGCGACACAGAGAGGACGACGGCGAAGATCCAGCGCATGCCCCGGGGTCGGCACGTGCCCGCCCGGAGTTGCGCCGCAAAGTGTCGGGCCGGTCAGTCGTCGTCGCCGCTGCCGGCGATCGGCACGCGGATGGACATGGGGCTCGAGTCGACGTCGGGCGGATCGGTGGGCAGGCGCTCGCTCGACGGGAACGACCCCGAGGGCCGGTCGGTGACGGCCACCGCGGGCCACGAGCCGCTCGTGCGGTCGGCCGACGGCCAGCTGCCGGACTGCGAGGCGTTGGAGGAAGGCGGCGGGAGGACGCTCGGGCGGTCGCCGCCGAGCGCCGACTTGCCCTCGAGGAACTTCACGGCGCTGACGCCCCCGCAGCGCATCAGGGTCATGCGCAGGTCGCCCGGCAGCGGGGTCTCGACCAGGAGGCGCACGCCGGTCTTCGGGTGGTTGAGCTCGAGGCGGATGCAGTGCAGGAACGTGCGATCGAGGCCGTGCTTCTCCTCGAAGAACCGGTTGGTCGGCGCGTGGCCGTAGCGCTCGTCGCCGAGCACGGGGTGCCCGATGGCCGCGAGGTGGCGGCGGATCTGGTGGGTGCGCCCCTGCTCGGGGACGATGCGCAGCACGCTGTGGCCGCCGATGCCGCCGAGCCACCGGTAGCGCGTGCGCGCGGGCAGGAGTCGCCCCTCGTCGCGCAGGTCGCGCGTGATGGCGCCCTTGCTCGGCGTGCGCCCGCGCGCCGCAGCCAGGTAGATCTTGCGCCCCTGCGCGTTGCCGAGCGCGTCGGCCCACGCGGTCACGTACGAGGCGCGCTTGGCGAAGATGACGAGGCCGCTCGTGCCGACGTCGAGCCGGTGCACGGGGACCGCCTGGTCGCACCCCGGGAGCAGGCGCACCCGACCGAGCAGGGAACCGGCGTATTCTCCCTGCGGCGTGGCCGGCTCGTGCGGGCTCTTCTCGACGATGATCGCCTCGTCGTCCTCGTACGCCACGCGCGGCAGCGGCGCGGCCATCGGCGTGAGGACCGCCACCGTCTCCACCTCTTCGGTGAGGGGGATCATGTCGACCGGCTGCAGCAGCTTGGCGCCGTAGCCGAGGCGCCGGAAGTGGTCGAGGTCACGCGCGAGGGTGTCGGGATCGCACGAGACGTAGCCGATGGCGCGCGGAGCGAGCTGCGCGATCTGCTGGCGGACGAGAGGCGCGACGCCGCGGCGCGGTGGATTGAGCACCACGAGATCGAACCTGGGCTCGCCTTGCGCGATGGCGCGGAGCCGCTGCGCGAGCACCTCGCTCACCTCGCCGGCGGTGGTCTCGAACGCGGCGACCGCGACCGCGTCTTTGCCGAGCCGCGCGGCCTCGAGGGCCAGGCGGGCGGCCGGCGCGAACGACTCGACCAGGTGCACGTGCGCGCCGCGGGCCGCGAGCGCGAGGCCGATGGCCCCGGAGCCGCCGTAGAGATCGAGCACCGTGGTGCCCGGCGCGACCTTCGCCGCCTCGGCGAGGGTCTCGTGGACCCGCTGGGCCTGCCCGCGGTGCGCCTGCACGAACGCGCCGAACGTGGCGAGGTGCACGACGCCACCGATGGTGTCGGCCGCGGTGGACTCTCCGTCGAGGACGAGCTGCTCGCTGCCGAGCACCTGGGGCGAGTCGCCGTCGCGCAGGCCGAGGGCCACGCCCTTGATGACGGGCAGCCGCGCGCGGAGGCTCCGCGCGATCTCGCGGAGCGCCTCGAGTGTCTCGGGCGTGCGCACGTCGTCGCGCGCCGCGATGAGGGTGACGAGCACCGAGACCACGCCCGCCGGGTCGCGCGCCTCGCGCAGATCGACGGCGCGCACGAGCGCCTGGGGTTGCGCGGGCTCGCGCGGCGGCTGACTCGCGGCGGGGCCGGACGACTGGGGCGCGCGCGACGAGAGCGGAGCAGCGCGGGGCGGGGTGACGACCTCGGACGGCCGGGCGAGCACGCTGCCGGGCTCACGAGAGAGGGCCCGCAAGGCCGCCGCGACCTCGCCGAGGATCGGAGACACCACGCGGCACTCGGGGGTGTCGAGGACGACGTGTCCACCACCGCTGGCGTAGAGCCCGACGACGAGGCCGCTCCGACCCTCGTCGTCGACGTCGATCGCGGTGACCAGCTTGGCGCGCGTGCGGTAGGCCGAGATCGGTGAAGCCGGCGCGGTGGGCTCGACGGTGGCGCCCTCGAGTCCCGGGTAGGCCGAGACGGCGTCGTCGACCCGCGCACGCTTGCGGACGATCTGCTCGTCGTACGCGTACTCGATCATCGGACAACCGGCGCACCGGTCGGCGTGGACGCAGCTCACCCGCGTGGCCACGACGTTCGGCGACGGGTTCGGTTCGGCCATGCCCCGCGAATGTACCTCAAAATCCCCGGAGCGGGTTCTCCTCGAATCCGGGTCGACCCGACTCAGCAACCCGCGACGAGACGGGTCAACAGGCCCACGAACGAGGCCCGGGTCCGGTCGGCGACCTCCTGGACCTCGGTGTGCGAGAGGAGTCCTTCTGACAGGCCCGCGCCCTTGTTGGTGATGCAGGACAATGCGACGCAACGGGCGCCCATGTGTCGGAGCGCGATCACCTCGGGGACCGTCGACATACCGACGGCGTCGGCGCCGAGCGCATGCAGCATGCGGATCTCCGCCGGGGTCTCGTAGCTCGGGCCGGAGAGCGCGGCGTAGACACCTTCCCGGAGGACGATCCCAGATGCGTGCGCGGCCGCCCGCGCCTTGTCGCGGAGCTCGCGGTCGTAGGCCACGCTCATGTCGGGGAACCGCGGCCCGAGTCGATCGTCGTTGGGGCCGATGAGCGGGTTGCGACCGGTGAGGTTGAGGTGGTCGCGCAGGAGCATCAGGTCGCCCGGCTCGAGCGCCGGGTTGACGCCACCCGCGGCGTTGGTGAGGACGAACGTGCGACACCCCCACCGCGCGAGCGCGCGCACGGCGAACACGACCCGGTCGGGCTCGTGACCCTCGTAGGCGTGCACGCGGCCCTGCATGCACGCGATCGGCACCGACACGCCGTCGGTCTCGACGGTCCCGAGGCACAGCGCGCCCGCGTGTCCGACGACCGCCGAGCTCGGGAAGCCCAGCTCGGCGTAGGGGATCTTGCGACCACGCTCGGCCACCGTGTCGCCGAACGCGCCGAGGCCGCTGCCGAGGACCACGCCGACGCGCGGGGCGAAGGCGCTGCCATCGGCGGTCTTCACGGCGGCGGCGTGACGGGTGAGGGCGGCGACGGCCGTGTCGAGCCGCGCGACGAGGTCGGTTTCGGACATCGCCGCCTCCTAGCACTTCGGAGCGCCGAGGGCCCGATCCCCGCTCACACTCGCTGGTTCACGCTCGCGAGGACCTGCTCGAGGGTCGCGGCGCGGAACGGCTTCTCGAGGGTGGGGTTCTCCACCTCGGCGAGGAACTGCCGCGCGCGCTCGGTCGTCGCGCCGCCCGTCATGAACACGAAGCGCGCCGCGAGCTCCGGCCGCGCCTCGCGCACCCTCGAGTGGAGGTCCATGCCCGAGACCACCGGCATGGTGAGGTCGCAGAGGATGACGTCGAAGTCGCCGTCGAGCGCGTGCTCGAGGCCGCGCTCGCCGCCGAGGGCGAAGGTGACCGCGTGGTCGTCCTCCAGCAGCGCGGTGATGGAGCTCCCGATCAGGTGCTCGTCGTCCACCACGAGGACCCGCAGCCCACGCGACCTCTCCCTCGGCGCGGCGCGAACCGAGGCGGACGCCGGGGCCGAAGCAGCCTTGAGGACGACCCGCGCGATCGTCCCCTTGCCCTCCGCGCTCGAGAGCCCGATGGTCCCTCCCATCTGGTGCACCAGCGAGTGGCAGACGCTGAGGCCGAGCCCGGTGCCGACGCCCGGGGCCTTGGTGGTGAAGAAAGGGTCGAACACCCGCGGCAGCGTGACCGCCGGGATCCCGACGCCGTCGTCCTCCACCTCGACGACGACCCCCTCCGCGGCCCGCCGCACGCGCACGCGGATCTCGGGCTCGACGGCGTCTTCTCGCAGCGCCTGCGCGGCGTTCACGAGCAGGTTCACGAGCACCTGCTCGAGGCGACCCGGGGTGCCGAGCGCCCAGGCCGGTTCGAGCGTGCGGACCAGCCGCGCCCGACCGCGGAGGTCGTGGCCGACGAGCCGCACCGCGGCCTCGACGATCGCGCAGACGTCCACGGGCTTCGGCTGCACGTCGTCCTCGCCGCGCGTGAAGAGCCGCATGTCGCGCACGATCGCGGCCACGCGATCGGCTCCCTCGCGGACCCGGTCGAGGAGCTCGAGGAGACTCGCGCGATCGGCCGCCGGCAGCGGGGCCTCGCGGATCTGCTCGTCGAGCGCCTCCGCGGACAGGGAGAGGTAGGCGAGCGGGTTGTTGATCTCGTGGGCGACCCCCGCGGCCATCGTGCCGAGCGCGGTCAGCCGATCGGCGTGGGCGATCTGCGCCTCGAGGCGGCGACGCTCGGTGAGGTCGCGGCCGAACCCGAGCACGAGGGGCTCGCCGCCGTCCATCAGCACGCGGGAGGCGATCTCGATGACCACCTCTTCGCCGTTCGCGCGGCGACCGCGGTACTCGCGAGGAGGGAGCACGGTGCCCTCGCGGATCATCTCGGTGATCCGCTGCCCCATCACGGCCAGCTCCTCGGGGGGCAGGATGCGCGACCAGTCGAGCCCGAGGAGCTCACCCTTGCCGTACCCGAGGCAGCGCTCGGCGGCCTCGTTGGCGTAGGAGATCGACCCGCGGCGGGTCATCACGACGGCGTCGTTGGCGGCCTCGACGAGCGTGCGGAAGCGCGCCTCGGACTCGGCGAGGGCCCGCAGCGCCTGCTCGCGCTCGCTCACGTCGTAGAAGAACGAGACAGTGACCTTGCGACCCCCGAGCTCGATCTGGGAGATGGAGCTCGAGATGGGCACGCGCACGCCGTCGGCGCGGACGACGACGGTCTCGAACGTGCGGCCGTCGACGTCCTGTTCGGCCTTGCCGAGGTGGGCGAGCAGCTCCGCCCGCGCCTCGGGCGCCACATTGTCGAGAGCGTTGCGGGTCGCGAGCTGCTCGCGCGACCAACCGAGGATCGCGACGGCTCGATCGCTCAGGAAGACGTTGTGGACCTGGTCGCCGACGATCTCGGTGACCCCCACCCCGAGTCCCGCGGCGTCTGCCGCCGAGAGGAGCGTGTCGGAGAGCCCCTCGAGGACGGTACCGTGCCCCATCCACCCCAAGGTAACAGAGGTGCGGTCGACGTGGACAGCCCAGCCGGCGTAGGCTCGGCCCATGTCTCCGGAGGCGACCTACGTCCTCGAGTCGCTCGCCACGGTGACCGTGTTCGCCGGCGCGCTCTACCTGGCCACGATGGGCCTACGCCGGATCGGCGCGACCGGCGCCGAGGGGGGGCCGCTCGAGATCCTCGCGCGAAAGCCGCTCGACGCGCGGAAGGCGATCTACCTCGTGCGGGTCGGGCGGCGGGTGCTCGTGGTGGGCGCGACCGACGGCGGCCTCACGCGGCTCGGATCGACCAGCCTCGACAGCATCCGGGCCGAGCTCGGGCAGGAGCCCCCGCGACCGAGGGGGTTCGCCGCCGTGCTCGGCAAGGTGCTGGCCCGTCCCCCGAGGGTGGAGCCTCCGAAGCCCGAGAAGGACGAAGAGGCCTAGCGGAGCACGCAGAACTCGAGGTAGCGGCCCTCGGGGAAGCCGGGCAGCACCGGGTGATCGCCCGCGGCGCCGCGGATCTCGGTGAGCCGCAGGTCGTCGCGACCGAGGGTGTCGTCGGTCAGCGTCTGCAGGAAGTCCTCGAGCGACACGTGGCTCGAGCACGACGCCGCGCACAGCACCCCACCTTCGGCGAGCACCGCCGCGCAAGCCGCGTGGAGCTTGCGGTACGAGGTGAGCGCGCGCGCGTGGGTGGCCGCGCTGGGCGCCATGTTGGGCGGGTCGCAGACGACGAGGTCCCAGCGCTCGTTGCGCTCCTTCGCGCGGTCGAGGAACGACCACACGTCGGCGGTGACGAAGGCGTGCGCCGTCGGGTCGACGCCCGCGCGCTTGAACGAGGCCTGCGCGGTCGCGTGGGCACCCGACGCCACGTCGACCGAGGTGACCTTCTTCGCCCCGCCGAGGGCCGCGTGCAGCGAGAACCCGCCCGCGTACGAGAACAGGTTGAGCACGCGTCGCCCGCGAGCCAGCGCCCCGACGCGGACGCGGTTCTCGCGCTGGTCCAGGAACGCGCCGGTCTTCTGCCCGCGCACGAGGTCGACCTCGTAGGGCACCCCGTGCTCGCGCACGCCGATCGGCGTCTTCGGCAGGTCGCCGAACAGGACCTCGGCCTTCACCGCGGCGTTCTTCTCGGTGCGGCGGCGGAGCAGCGTGCGAACACCGATCCGCGCGAGCCGCTCCTCGAGGCCGCGCGTGAGGCCCTCGAGGTGGGGCTCGAGGGCGCCGCCGTCGAGGCGGAGGACGGCGTGGTCGGCGTAGCGATCCAGCACGATGCCCGGGGTACGATCGCCCTCGCCGTGCACCAGGCGGTAGGCGTCGGTGTCGCCGAGGTCGAGCGCGCGGCGCAGCGAGAGGGCCTGGTCGAGGCGCTCGAGGAGGAACCGGGTGTCGAGGGGCTTGCCGCTGGTCCGGGACCAGACGCGGGCCACGAGCGGCGAGCCGGGCTCGAGCAGCGCCCGACCGAGCACCGCGCCCTCGGCGTCGTGGAGGGTGGCGGCGTCGCCCGGCTGGTGACGGGACAGATCGCCCCGCAGCTGGTCGCGATAGACCCAGGGGTGTCCGCGGCGGACGGCCATCGCGGCCTTGGTGGAGACCACGAGGGCCACGGGGCTCGGTTAGCACGCACCCTGCGGCATGGACACCTACCCGATCGCCACGTAGGCTTTCCGCTGGCCGTTCGGACCGGAGGACTCCCACCCGTGCTTCAGCGTCAGTCTCTAGGTCGACATCTCCAGTACGGTTTGCGGTCCCTGGGCGTGTGCGCGCTCGTCGCACCGCTGATGAGTCTGGGTGCGGGCGCGTGCTCCTCACCGACCCCCAAGTCCGGCGGTGAGAACGGCGCGGGCGCCCCGATCGGCGAGATCCGCGACACCAGCATCGCCCACGAGGACTGCCCCACGGCCGGCAAGCAGGTCAAGACCAGCAAGCCGCAGAGCTCCTTCTCTTCCAACAAGTCCTACGTGAGCCACGTCTTCGACAACGGGCGCGAGGTCTGCTCGTTCGCCGATCTCGACGGCGATGGCATCGTCGACCTGTGGACGTTCTTCGGCCCCGACGGCAAGATCCGGCGGCGCGAGGCCTCCTACGGCGTCACCAAGGGCATCGACGAGATCGCGGTCTACAAGGACGGCGAGATCGACCTCGTGCTCCGCGAGACCAACTTCGACGGCAAGATCGACACCTGGGACTACTACGAGGGCGGCAAGCTCGCCCGCCGCGAGCGCGACAAGTCCGGCGCCGGCCGCGTCGAGGAGTGGTGGACCTTCGAGCCGCCGGGCAGCGACAACGCCACGATCATCCCGGCCGACCCGCGCACGGGCAAGCCCGATCCGTCGCAGACCATCAAGCTCGGCGCCCCGGCCGCGCCCAAGGCCAGCGCGCCGCCGCCGATGACCAAGCCCGCGGCGTCCACGCCACCGCCGTCACCCTCGGCGGTGCCATCCACGACCGCTGCCCCTTCCGCGTCTGCCAGCGCAAAGAAAGGCAAGTGATGCGCCGCTTCCTGTTCGCCGCTGGTCTCGCCTCGCTCGCGTTCGTCGCCGCGTGCGGGCCGACCAAGAAGAACGATCTCGCCAAGACGCCGCCGAAGATGGCCGAGAAGGACAAGTTCAAGGCCGCCACGCGCTGCGATAGCAACAAGGCCGGCGTCGAGCTCAGCTACCACGACCTCGCGGGCACCGGCAAAGCCGACATGGTCGAGGTGATCTCGTACAACAAGGCGGGCGGCGGCACGAGCAACGTGGGCCACGTGGTCTGCATGGAGCTCGACACCAACCACGACGGCGCGCTCGATCTCATCCGCGTGTTCGACGACAAGGGCGCCCTCGAGTCCGAAGAGGCCGACCGCAACTACGACGGCAAGAGCGACATCTGGATCTCGTACAAGGACGGGCTGATCGCCAAGCAGGCCTTCGACACCACGTTCAGCGGCAAGCCCAACGAGTTCCACTACTACAAGGACGGCAAGCTCAAGCGCATCGAGCGCGACCGCAACGCCGACGGCAACATCGACGTCTGGGAGTACTACGTCAACGACCGCCTCGAGCGCATGGGCGTCGACAGCGACTTCAACGGCAAGATCGACATCTGGTACCGCGACGAGGTCGCGCGCGCCGAGTCCAAGAAGCTCTCCGGCGGCGGCACGCCCGCCGCCACGCCGTCCTCGACCGGCTCGGTCGGCCCCACGCCGTCCGTCGCTCCGAGCACGAGCGGCAGCGCGAAGAAGAAGTCCAAGGACGCCGAGTAGTCGGGCGTCAGGGTAGGCGCCGCAGCGCGATCGACCCTGGTTCGTGCGGCGGCAGGTCGATCATCACCACCTCGTAGGACACGCCGCCGAGCGTGAGGCGGGTGCCGACGACCACGAGCTCGTGGCGGCTCGGCTCGCCCTCTCTCCAGATCGAGAGCTGGGCCGACGGCTGCTTGCGCACCACGCCGTCCGGGCCGGCGAGGGATCGCTCCCAGAGATTGGCGACGCCGACGCGGTACCCCTCGAGCGTCCCCACGCAGGTCTCGCAGATGGCGATGGCGCCGGCGGGCACGGGCGCGCGCCCCCTCGCGGGCGTGCACGCGACGAGCACGATCGAGAGCGCGACCCAGCGCATCACGGCAGTATGCGCGCGAGGACCGCGTCGTGCACGCGGGGGCGGGCGGCGCGGAGGCGGTCGTTCGCGCGCGTCGGGTGCACCCGGTTGGTGAGGAGCACGAACACGAGCGCCTGATCGGGGTCGATCCACACGCTCGTGCCGGTGAAGCCGAGGTGCCCGAACGTGCGCGCGCCGAAGCGCCGACCGCTCGAGGGAGCCGGGCCGCTGCGCCCGTCCCAGCCGAGCCGATGGGTGCCGCCGTCGCGCGGCCGGATGGCCTCGTGCGCGAGCGACGCGGGCAGTCGGCCCTGTCCCGCGAGCGACGCGAGCCACGACTCACCGAACGCCACGAGCTGCTCCGCGGAGGCGAAGGCGCCCGCGTGCCCCGGGTCGCCGCCCGCCTCCTCGAGCACGAAGGCGTTCTCGTCGTGCACGCGTCCGCGGATCACGCCCCCCCGCCAGGCGACGTCCTCGGTGGGCACGACCGCCGCGAGCTCGGCAGGCGCCCCGCCGATGCCCGCGTGGACGCGCCACTGTTCGCGGAGAGGGCCGAGCCGCCGCGCCAGCATCGCGCCGACCAGGACGTAGCCGAGGTCGGAGTACACCTCGCCGCGGCCCTCGTCCCGCCGCGAGGCGGCGCGCAGGAGCAGGCTCTCGAGGGACGGGCACCCGGACATCGGCGTCGAGCGTTCCGGCGTGAACGAGAACGATTCGTCGCGATAGAGCGCCCCCCACGCCGGGAGGCCCGCGCGGTGGGCGAGGAGCTCCTCCAGCCGGGCGCCGGCCGCGGGCGTTCCAGCGAGCTCCGGCAGCACCTCGGCGACCGTCGTCTCGAGCGTGAGCTCTCCGCGCGCCACCGCGGCGAGGGCCACCGTCGCCGTCAGCGGCTTGGTGACGGACGCGAGATCGAAGACCGGTGGCTGCGCGACCGCGTCGCGGGTCACCACGGCGACGGAGCGCTGGCCGTCGACAGAGACCGCCACGGAGCAGCTGGTCGCGACGGCGGATTCGACGATCTCGGCCGCGATCACCTCGACGAGACGAGGATCGCCGGCCGATGTGGGGGCGGGTACGCGCATCACCACGCCGTTTTTGACCCTTCTTGCTCGGGATCGGTAGACTGGTCGCAGCGCATGGCGGAGTTTGCATGGGAGGCACGCGCGCGCACCGGTGAGGTGCGCAAGGGCGTGATGGAGGCCGACAACGAGGTCACGGTCCAGAACCGGCTTCGCCAGCAGCAGTTGAACCCGATCAAGGTCAAGAAGAAGGCCAAAGAGTTCAACATCGTCATCGGGGCGGGCGTCGACAACAAGGAGCTCGTCCAGTTCACGCGCCAGTTCGCCACGATGATCGACGCGGGTCTGCCGCTCGTCCAGTGCCTGGACATCCTCGCCAACCAGACCCCGAACAAGATCTTCGCGGCCGCCCTCAAGGACATCAAGAACACCGTCGAGGGCGGCTCCACGTTCAGCGACGCGCTGCGCCGCCACCCCAAGATCTTCGACGAGCTCTACGTCAACCTGGTCCAGGCCGGCGAGCTCGGCGGCATCCTCGACACCATCTTGAACCGCCTCGCGGTCTACATCGAGAAGCGCGTCAAGCTCGTGCGCCAGGTGAAGGGCGCGCTGACCTACCCGATCGCGGTCATCTGCATCGCGGGCGGCGTCATGGTCGTCCTGATGACGTTCGTCATCCCCGCCTTCGAGAACATGTTCAAGGACTTCGGCAGCAAGGACGGCTTGCCGAAGATCACCCAGGTCGTCATCGACATCTCGAAGGGCTTCATCGGCAACATCCACTGGATCACGCTGGCCACGATCGCCCTCGTCGTCGGCACCACCTACACGTACCGCACCCCCCGGGGGAAGCGCGTGTTCCACCGTGCGATGCTGTCGTTCCCGATCTTCGGCCCCTTGTTCCAGAAGATCGCGGTCGCGCGCTTCACCCGCACGCTCGGCACGCTGCTCTCGTCCGGCGTGCCGATCATGGACGCCCTCGAGGTCGTGGCCAAGACCGCCGGCAACGTGATCGTCGAGGAGGCGATCATGTACGTGCGCGCCAAGATCGCCGAGGGCAAGAACATGGTCGAGCCGCTCGCGGAGCGGAAGGTGTTCCCCGGCATGGTCGTGCAGATGCTCGGCGTCGGCGAGCAGACCGGCGCGCTCGACACCATGCTCGGCAAGATCGCCGACTTCTACGAAGAGGAGGTCGACGTCGCCGTCGCGGCGCTCACCTCGCTGCTCGAGCCGCTCCTCATGGTCGGCGTCGGTGGCATGGTCGGCACCGTCATGGTCGCCATGTACCTCCCGATCTTCAGCATCGCCGGCAAGATCAAGGCGGACTGACGCGTGACCGCTGGGTCGCCGGCGGAGACGGTCGGCCAGCTCGCTTCCGGCCGGCCCTCCCGCGCGCACGAGGAGCAGGACTCGTTCGCGCACCGGCGGCTCGTCTGGCTCACCGGCGCCCGGCTCCTGCTCTACCTGTCGCTGCTCCTCGCGACGGCCATCTTCTACCTCGGCGGCGACGCGCGGCTCTTCCCGCTGAGCCTGCGCATCGTCGCCTTCACCCTCAGCGCGGCGTTCACGTTGACCGCGGTCTACGCGCTCTGGCTCCGCTCCCACAAGTCGCTGCTCGGGCTCGCGTGGACCCAGATCGTCAGCGACCAGTTCTTGTGGACGGCGCTCGTCTACCTGACGGGCGGCCCGCTCTCGTTCGCGACCACGTTCTACGGCCTCTCCTGCGTGCTCGCCGCCGTGACCCTCGAGCTGCGGGGCGCGCTCGCCTCTGCCGCGCTCGGAGGCGTCGCCTACACGCTGGTCGTCGTGGGCTTCACGCGGCGGTGGCTCGTCCCCCCCGCGGACCAGGCCCCGTTCCAGCTCCACGGCGCACAGGTCGTCTACCCGACCATCGTCTCGCTAGTGGCGCTCCTGGTCGTCGCCCTGCTCTCGGGCTGGCTCGCGCGCCGCCTCGCCACCGAGTCGGGGCGCCTCGTCGAGGTCACCGAGCGGGCCGAGCGCGCCGAGCGACTCGCCGCCCTCGGGCGCGTGGCCACCGCGCTGGCCCACGAGATCCGGAACCCGCTCGGCTCGATCTCGGGCTCGATCGACCTGATCCGCGAGGCGCCGGGGCTCGACGACGACGAGCGTCGCCTCTGCGACATCGTCCGCTCCGAGGTCGATCGGCTGAACGACCTCGTGAGCGACATGATGAACCTCGCGCGACCACGGCCGGTGCAGCTGGCCATGACCGACCTCGCGCGGATCGCGACCGACGTCGTGCAGCTCGCCCGGCGCGCCGGCCGCGGCGAGCGCGACGTCCCGCTGGTCTACGAGGGCCCGGAGCAGCTCGAGGCGCTCGTCGACGGCGACCAGTTCCGACAGCTCGTGTGGAACCTCGTGCGCAACGCGGTGCAGGCCAGCGGCGCCGACGCGCCCGTCCGCGTCCGGCTCGCCCGCGACGCGGGGGTGCTCACCGTGGAGGTCGCCGATCAGGGCCCCGGCATCCCGGCCGAGATGCGCGATCGAATCTTCGACGCCTTCGTCACGACGCGGTCCCAAGGCGTGGGCATCGGTCTCGCGGTCGTGAAGCAGATCGTCGAGGCCCACGACGCGACGATCGCCGTCCTCGACTCCCCCGGCGGCGGCACGACCTTCCGGGTCGAGCTCCGCGACAGGAGGGCCCCATGAAGCCGCGGGTGCTCGTGGCGGCACCGCTGGCGGGCGACGCCGTCGAGCGTCTCCGCGCGATCGCCGACGTGGAGCAAGCGCCCCACGTGCTCTCGCAGGAGGAGCTGCACGCCCGGATCGACGGGGCCGTGGGGCTCGTCTCCTTGCTGGTCCACCGCATCGACGCGCGCCTGCTCGCGAGAGCGCCCGGCTTGCGGGTGGTCGGCAACCACGCGGTCGGCGTCGACAACGTCGATCTCGCCGCCTGCGCCGCCCGGCGCGTCGTCGTGACCAACACGCCCGGCGTGCTGACCGAGGCCACGGCCGACCTCACCTTCGCGCTCCTGCTCGACGCGGCGCGGCGGGTCACCGAGGGCGATCGCCTCGTACGCAGCGGCGCGTGGAGGGGCTGGGAGCCCACCGCCCACCTCGGTCGCCGGGTGCATGGCTCGACGCTCGGCGTCGTGGGGTTCGGCCGCATCGGACGCGCCGTCGCCGCGCGGGCGCGTGGGTTCTCGATGCGCATCCTCTACGCCTCGCGCTCCGCCGCGCCGCCCGAGGTCGAGGTCGCGCTCGGCGCCACGCGGGTCTCGCTCGACGCCCTGCTCGCCGAGGCCGACTTCGTGAGCCTGCACGCGCCGCTCGACGAGGGCACGCGCGGCCTGCTCGGGGCCGCGGAGCTCGCCCGGATGCGGCGCGGAGCGGTGCTGGTGAACACCGCGCGCGGCGCCCTCGTCGACGAGGACGCCCTGGTCGCGGCCCTCCGCGCGGGCCACCTCGTGGCGGGGCTCGACGTGTATCGAGAAGAGCCCGCCGTGCCGGCGGCGCTGCGCGCGCTGCCCAACGTGGTCCTCGCGCCGCACGTCGGCAGCGCCGATTTCCCCACCCGCGCCGCGATGGCCACCCTCGCCTGCGAGGGCGTGGCGGCGGTGCTCGAAGGCCGCGCACCGCCCCACCCGGTCTAGCTGGGCGCGCTACTCCGCAGCGCTGCGGTGCGGCGTGACCACCCTGCCCGCCGAGAGGCTCCCGAACACCAGCGTGGGCGAGAGGCCCGGGGCGAGCGCGCTCGGCGTGACCTCCGACGAGGGGAACATCTGCACGAACCCGGGCGCGTGGGGCACGCGGTCGACGACGAGCCGCTCGAGCGTCATCGAGGTGTACTGATCGGCGCCGTACTCGGGCGTGTTGAGGTTCATCACGAGGTCGACGTCGTAGGTCCGCGCGAACCGCGAGAGACCGGGGATCCGCGAGTCGAGCGGCGAGTAGGCGTCCGCGCTGGTGGCGTTCTCGGAGCACCCCCAGATGCCGTTCTCGGTGGCGACGAACAGCGTCTGGTTGCCGCTCGTGTGCCCGGGGGTGCGCACGAGCGCGACGCCGTCGCCGAGCGCGAGGTCGCCCTCGGTGAGGACCACCCGCGCCGGATCGACGCCGTCCCGCCCGTCCGCGACGAACCAGGCGGCCTGCATCGGGTGCAGGTGGGCCCAGTCCTCCCACTCGCACCGCGGCGCGAGGAGCTTGGCGCGCGGGAACTGCGCCGGCAGGCCACGCACGTCCTGGGTGTGGAAGTGATCGAAGGCGAGGTAGTCGACGTCCTCGGGGCGCAGGCCGTGGGTCGCGAGCTGCGCCTCGAGCGAGGGCTCGGGGGGGGCGAGGAGGCTCACCGCCTGGGGCGGCATCTTCTCGAGCAGCTTCACGAAGAACGGCGTGCGCTTGGCCCCCTCGACGTCGGTCGGGTTGAACAGCAGCGTCTTGAGCTCGCCGGCCTGGAGGAACTGCACGAGCAGCGTGCGGTGCACCATCACCACGAACGGCGCCGGCGAGAGCGCCGCGCCCTGGAACGCGTGGCGCGTCGGGTACACGAGCCGCGACCGGGTGAGCGAGCGCACGGCGATGGCGCGCGGGCCCCGCCCGAGCTCGGCGTGGAGCGCGTGGGCCCCGCGGCGGACGGCCTCGAGGCGCAGGCCGTGGCCACGGACGCTCCACGCCTCGTCGAGCAGGGGGATCCGGCGCAGCTCGGGTGCTTCGGCGTACATGCGCGTCATGGTAGCGTCCCGGGCGCGATGACGATCGTCGATCTGCGGTCCGACACGGTCACGAAACCGAGCGCGGCCATGCGCGCGGCGATGGCCAGCGCCGAGGTGGGCGACGACGTCTACGGGGAGGACCCGACCGTTCGTCGACTCGAGGAGCAGGTCGCCGGCCTGCTCGGCAAGGAGCGGGGCCTCTTCGTGCCCTCGGGCACGATGGGCAACCAGCTCGCCATCCTGGTCCACTGCAAGAAGGGCGACGAGGTCGTCGTCGGCGAGGGCTCGCACTCGGTGTGGTACGAATCGGGCGGCGGCGCCGCCCTCGCGGGCGTGCAGTTCGCCATCGCCGGCCAGGGCGGCCTGTTCGACGAGGCCGCGCTGCTCGCCGCGATCAAGCCGAGCGACTACTACTACCCACGTACCTCGCTCGTCGCCCTCGAGGACACGCACAACCGCGCGGGGGGGCGCGTCTGGCCGCGCGGGCAGGTCGAGCGCGTCCTCGCCACGGCGCGCGCGCGCGGCCTCGCCACCCACCTCGACGGCGCGCGCCTCTGGAACGCCTGCGTCGCCTCGGAGCGCACGCCGCAAGAGCGCGCGGCCGGCTTCGACTCGGTCACGGTGTGCCTCAGCAAGGGCCTCGGCGCGCCGGTCGGCAGCGTCCTCTGTGGCTCCGCCGATTTCGTGAAGGCCGCGCACCGCTTCCGCAAGATGCTCGGCGCCGGCATGCGGCAGGTCGGTGTGCTCGCGGCGGCGGGCCTCCACGCGCTCGAGCACCACCGCGCGCGCCTCGCGCAAGACCACGCCCACGCGCGCGCGCTCGCCGAGCAGCTCGTCGCTGGCGGCCTCCGCGTCGACCTCTCGACCGTCGAGACCAACATCGTCCAGATCGATCTCGACGGGGACGCCGACCCGGTGCTCGCCCGCGCGCGCGCCGCCGGCGTGCTCGTCGGCGCCTCGGGGCCCCGTCGCCTCCGCGCCGTCACCCACCTCGACGTCGACGCCGCGGCCGTGCGCCTCGGCGCGGAGCGGCTGCTCGCCGCGGTGGCCGGATGAGCGCGCGTCCGCTCGTGCTGGCGATCGTCCTCGCGCTCGGGGCGTGCGGCACCGTGGGCGGCGCGCCGTTCGTCCGCGCCATGTCGGCCGGCGACAAGGCCTACACCCACGGTCGCTACCGCGAGGCCGCGGAGCTCTACGAGCAGGCCGCCGCCACCGCCGAGCGGCCCAAGGACCGCGACGAGGCGCTCTACACGGCGGCCCGCTGCTGGGAGCGCATCGGTGAAGACCAGAAGGCCCTCGCCCACTACCAGAAGCTCACCGACGCGACCCCGCCGGGCGAACGGTCGTTCCGGGCGGCCTACCGCGCGGCGAACCTCCTCACGAGCCAGGGCAAGGAGAAGGAGGCGCAGGCGCTCCTGCGCAAGATCCTCGAGAAGGCCCCCGATCAGGCCATCGCGCGCCGCGCGCTCCGCCTGGTGATCGAGCAGATCGAGGCCACCGAAGGCAAGGCCGCGGCCGAGGCGTTCGAGCGCAAGCTGTACCCGAGCGTCGAGAAGTCCGGGCTCGGCGAGGCCATCTGCAACGACCTCGCGCGCCGCAAGGGCGACGCCGGCGACCACGCGACCGCCGCCAAGGAGTACGTCGCGTGCGCCGACAAGTACCCGTACCCGTTCGGTGCGCTGTGGGACGACGCCCTGTTCCACGCCTCGCTCGAGCACGAGGCCGCTGGCGATCCCAAGGCCGCGGTCGCCGACCTCGAGAAGATGCTCGCGGTCCACGAAGCGAGCTACGGCAACGGCTCCTACGATCGACCGCGCATGCCGGCCGCGGCCCTGCGCGTCGGCGAGCTGCAGCGCGACAAGCTCAACGACAAGGAGGCGGCGCGCAAGGCGTTCGGCCGCGTGTTCGCCGAGTTCCCGGCGTCGGTGCAGTGCGCGCGGGCGATCTTCTTCGCCGCGCAGCTCGACAAGGAAGCGAGCCGCAGCGGCGACGCCTGCTCGCTCGGCAAGCGCTTGCTCGAGAAGTATCCACACACCAAGTGGGCCCGCCGCGCCGACGAGGTCTGCCCGGCGCTCGCCGCGGACGTCGAGAAGCTGCGGGCCGAGCGCGAGAAGCGCCGGAAGAAGGGCCTCCCCGACCCGGCACCGCCCACGGAGGACTGATGTTGCCCGCCTGCGAGAGCTCGGGCCCCGGAAACAGTGAGCCTGCGGCTCAGTACTTCTCGTCCTCTTCCTCTTCTTCTTCCTCTTCGTCGTCCGTGTCCTCGTCGTCGTCCTCGGTCTCTTCTTCGGCCTCGTCGTCGTCCTCGGCGGCCGCCGCGGACTCGTACTTGAGATCGATGCCGACCTCGCCGAGCTGGGTCTCGATGAGCTCGAACAGCTCGTCGAGGTCATCCCCGCCCCACTCGCCCATGACCTCGGTGAGGAATTCGAAGAAGTCGCCACTGTCGAGGCGTCGCTCGATCTCCTCGACCTGGTCCTCCGTGAAGGCCTCGAGGACGTCTTCTCGCAACGACTCGGTGTCGCCTTCCTCGATGGCATCCTGGGCGGAGAGGCGAATCTGGCGAACGGCGCGCTTGTCGAGGAAGATCTCCATGTCGGGAGCGGAGCTAGCCGAGGTGCCGTCGAGCTGTCAACGGCCCACCGGAGGTTGCTACGCGCACCCACTGCGATAGCGTTGTGTGTGTGGACGTCGTGCGCGCCAGACCGAGGACGATCGCCAGCGCGATCGGCGCCTCGATCGCGGCCTTCGTGCTGTCCTCCACGTCCAGGGTGGTCGCGGAGGAGGCCCCGGTCACGGCCAGCGCGAAGGGCCCACCCGTGGCCGCCGCTCCGACCAAGGCGAGCGACCCGCGCGAAGGCCTCGACCCGTTTCCCTCCACCGGGCGCTACCTCGCCTACGGCTTCTCGTTCCACAGCGTCGCGCTCCTCAGCGCAGGTGGCGTGTGCCCCGGCGGCGCCAAGGAACCGTGCGTCATCGGTGGGGGCGGTGGCCTCTCGCTCGGCGGCGCCTACCGCACGCCTGACGACACCATCGGCGCGGTGTACGAGGCCACGTTCCACGAGTCGAGCAGCATCTACCAGCGTGGTGTGCTGCAGCAGCTCCGCGGCGAGTGGCGGCGACGGCCGCGCTGGTTCTCGTTCAGCGACGGCGTCAACGGCTTCTACGGGTTCGGCGCCGGCGCCGCGATCTACGGCGACAACTGGCGTGCGGCGACGATCGCCGGCCTCGCCCAGACGATGGCGGGCGTCGAGGTGGACCTCGGCGTCAAGCTCGCGCTCGTCGTGTCGCTCTCGTATCGCGCCTTCCTGTTCCGCTCGTTCACCGACGCGAGCGGGGAGCAGCGGCCGACCGGGGTCGCCCAGTTCCTGGGCCTCGAGCTCGGTCTCGAGTTGCACGAACCACTCTGATGTGGCCGCGATGCCGGAATGGGCTCGACATCCCTGCGCCTGTCATGTCCTAATTCCCCACCCGTGCAGACTTGCTCGCACTGCGGCTGTGAGAATCCCGACGGCATCGCCTACTGCCGCGATTGTGGGATGACGCTGCGCACCCAGCCTCCGCGGGTCGCGGCGCCGACGCCCACGCCCGAGCTCGCGGCCGCCGCCGGACTCATCCCTGCGCCCTACGGGGCAGTGCCGGCATCCTCCCCTGCGGTGCTGGCGGCCCCGGTCGCGGCACCCGCGCTCCACTCCCCGCCGGCGCAGGCGGTCGGCAACACGCTCCGCAGCGAGCAAGCCCAGTCGCTCGAGGTGGCCTGCCCGCGGTGTCACGAGCGCAACCCCGTCGAGAGCCGCTTCTGCCACTCGTGCGGCTACGCAGTCGGTGCGGCGGCGGCCCCCTCCGGCAGCCCCGAACCCGCGGCGCCCGCCGCTCCGCCGCCCATGGCTGCTCCGCCTGGACCGCCCATCTGCGCCCGATGCCGCGGCACCAACGATCCCGGCTCGGATTTCTGCAAGTTCTGTGGTGCACGGTTGACTGTGGTGGCCGCCGCGCAGCAGGCTCCGCTCGAGCCCACCGATCCCCACGCCGCCGTTCCCGGCTTCCCCAACCTCTCCCCGGCGCTTGCCAACGGGCCGATTCCCATGCGCACCGCCATGGTGGTGGAGACCCGCGCGGGACAGGTGAGCAACCAACCCGGGCCTGCACCCCAGGCGGCCGCCGCTGGCCCACCGAACGTGGCGCCCTCCCCATCGAACCCTGCCATGCCCGCCGTGCGACCCACCGCGCCGCCGCAGGCCTTCGATTCCCAGGATCCGCGGCCGCAAGAGCACGGCGTCACGCGACCGCACCAGGGCATCGGCGAGATCGTCCGCGCCCACATCGTCCGGATCGCCAAGGACGGGAGCGAGGGCGTCCATCACCCCATCACCGCCGACGTGACCGACGTCGGACGCACCGAAGGGCAGATTCTCCTGCCCGACGACCCTTACCTCTCCCCCCGCCACGCCCGGATCGTGGCGCGCCCCAGCCCCGCCATCGGCGGCCGAGCCACCCTGACGGTGATCGATCTGGGCTCCGTCAACGGTGTCTTCGTGCGTCTACGTGCGCCCCACACCCTCGTCCACGGAGACTTGCTTCTCTTGGGGCAGCAGGTGCTAAGATTCGAGGCCGTGACCGAAATCGAGGGGGCGCGCGGTCCGGCCATGCAGCACGGCGTCCTGCTCTTCGGGTCGCC
>JAEUKC010000100.1:0-48040 GCA_016794445.1 Myxococcales bacterium | reverse complement strand
CGAGGGCGCGAGCAGCTGCGAGGCGCTCCTCTGCGACGGCAGCGACGCGAGCCGGTGCACGAGCTTCGTCGGCGCGGAGGTCGCGTGCCGCGCCGCGCAGTGCTCGGGGGGCGTCGAGGTCCCCGCGGGCAACTGCGGGGGCGGCCTGTGTGCGAACGGGGTCGCTCGACCGTGCGCGCCGTATCGCTGCGCGGGCACGGCGTGCGCGACGACCTGCGCGAGCAACGCGGAGTGCGCGCTCGGCTTCGAGTGCACGTCCGGCGCCTGCGTGAAGGGGTCCGGCAAGCGCTGCTCCGACGACGGCCTCGCGGTGGTGGACGGCGACGGCAACCGCGCGTCGTGCGCCCCGCTGCGCTGTCGCGCGGGGGCGTGCCTCACGGTTTGCGCGTCGGCCGAGGACTGCATCGGCGGCACCGCGTGCTCGGAGGGAACCTGCCTCGCCCCGGTGGTCGCCGCGAGCGACGACGGCGGGTGCGCGTACGGATCGCAGCGGCCCACGCCGGCCTGGCTGTTCGCGCTGCTCGCGCTCGGGCTGAGACGGCGTCGCTTCGGGCCCGCCGCGACGACCATCACTTCCCCTTCGTGAGGCGACGCAGCTCGTCGCACGCGGTCGGCACCTCGGCCTGGCAGGCGACCTTCGCGTGCCGCCGAGCGAGTTCATGGTTGCCGACGGCCTCGGCGGCGCGGGCCGAGAGCAGACACGCCCCCTCCGCACCGGCCTCGCACGCCTTCGCGTAGGCCGAGGACGATCCCTCGGGCGCGCCTGCGTTCTGACGACCGATGGCGAGGGCCAAGCAGCATTCGTATTCCGCGCTGGCGCATCCCGCGCTGGCGACCTCCTCGAGGCGCTGCGTGGCTGTGAAGTCATGGGTCAGGAGCGCACCGAGGTAGCAGCAGTGTGCGGCGTCGAGCTTGCAGGCCCGCTCGGCGAGCTCCACTTGCGGCTTCGTGAGCTTCCCGAACGCCAGGCCGCTGGCCGCCGAGGCTCGTTCACAGGAGCCGGCGTCTCCGGCAGCGCACTCCGCCGCACAATCGTCGCCGCCGATCGGGCACGTGTGGGGGGTGCGTTTCACACACAGGTCAGGGACCGACGCGGCAAGGTGAAAGCCCGACCGACAGTCGGGCGGCAAGGTCGTCGCGCCGATTGGCTGGAGAACCAGGCGCCGGACCACCTCCACGCCGTTGGCGTCCACGTCGACGTCGAGGCGGTCGACGTAGTGCGTGGCCTCGATGCAGCCATCGAACCACCGATCCGTCAGTGGAATCGGGACGCGTGCGGAAAGGCGTCGCGTGACGCGCAGGCGCTGTGCGGGCTGCGCGCCAGAGAACTCGAGGTTCTCGTCGAGTTCCTCTGTGGTGAGTTTCGGCAGCTCCAGCCAGGCCGGCGCAGGGAGGTCAATGGCGCCGTACACGTCCCGTCCGACGGCCTTGCAGGCCACCTCGAGCCCGTCGACCCGCTGACGCACCAGGATCAAGCCGCGACCTCCGAGCCTGGCCTGGATCGCGCTGACCGCCTGCGCGCCTGGAATCACGCGGGTCCGGGGATGTGCGGCGGTCGTCGGCGTCGACGCCGGAGTGCGACGAGCGGATGCGGTCGGACCGGTCGTGCAGGCCGCAAGCGCGACCAGGAGTGGCAGGGAGGTAGACCATCGTTGCCCGAGTGCCCCCCGCATGTTTCAGCGTACCGCCTACGGGCGCTTGCGAGCGGTCTCCCCGCCCGTCGTCTTCTTGGCAGAGGGCTTCTTCGTGGCTGTCTTGGAGGCGGCCTTCTCGGCTGCCTTCTTGGTCACCGCCTTCTTTGCTGCCTTCTTGGTCGCCGCCTTCTTGGTCACCGCCTTCTTCGTAGGCGGGGCGCCGTCCTCGAAGCTGCCGAACAACTCGGCGCCCAGGCGCTCCACGTAGTCCCAGCAGTTCTTCACGCGCTCGGTCTTCACCTTGCCCTTCGCGAGCGTGAGGACGACGCCTTCCTCGCCCGAGTAGGTCCCGTCGTTCACCAGCGTGAGCCGCCCCTCGCCGCCGTGGGCCTGGGCCGCGAGGAAGAGCGACGCGAACGGTCGGGCGATCTCGGTGTCGCCGCTCTTGTCGAGCAGCGTCACGACGCGGAGGCGCGTGACGTCGCCCTCGGTGACCGCCTTCGTTATGTTGCGGCGACCGACGAGCGCGAAGGCCTTGCCGATGGTCCAGCCGGCGAAGAGCTTGCCGAGGAACATGTCCTCGAGGCCCTTCTCTTTCAGACCGAAGAACCCAGGCTCGGCCGGCCAGGTGTCGGCGGTGGACTTCTGGATGCGCGCCCAGGCCTCGGTGGGGAGGGTCAGATCGAGTTCCAGGAAGTAGCCCCAGCTCATGGGCCGAACGTATGCGACGACGGCGGGTGCTCCAAGCCTGTCAGGTGCGCAGCGCAGCGTCGCGCGCCACGAGACTCGCGCACGTCTGCTCGACGGAGGCACCGGGCGGATCGGCCGGCGTGGCGCAGGCAGAGAACAGCGTGCCCCCGAGGAAGGGCCGCGACGGCTCCGCGATTTCCATGATCGCCGACAGGACGGTGGCGAGCTCGTAGCGACGCGGATCGAGACCCCGCGCGTAGAGGCCGGCGGCGAGGCCGAACTGGACGCTCCGGGCGACGCCGGCGCGGAGCGGCTCGACCGGGATCTGCGCGTCGGGGTCGGCGTCGCCGAAGGCGGCGGCGCAGCGGCCCCGATCGGCGGAGCTCGCGCCGAAGCACACGAGAGGCCGCACGCGGTACGCGCTGCAGCGGTCGTTCACGAGGAGCGGACAGGCACGGCGGTGCCGGAGCCGGGAGGCGGTGTCCGCGGTCTGTGCTTCTCGCGCGGCCACCGCGAGGCGAGCGCGCAGCTCGGCGAGCGCGTCGGGATCGAGGGTGCTCGAGAGATACTCGGAGAGGACGATGGCCTCGGGCACCGAGATGCTGACGTGGAGGTGGCAGCAGTGGCTGCAGCCCTCCTCGCAGTCCACCGCGACGAGCGGGAGGCGGCGGCGCACGCGCCCTTCACGAAGGCCGTCGGTCGTCTCGGCCGCGTATCTCACGAGCGAGGCCATCAGCGAGAGCACGGTCGTCGTGGGGGCCCCCTGGGCCTCGTCGAGCATCTCGACCGTCGCTCGCGCGACCGAGGTGATGGTCTCGGCCGCGGCCTCCTGCTCGAACACGGCGTTGCCGAGCGTGGCGAAGAGGGCGCGCGCGCGCGCGTCGCCGCTCCTCCAGGGGGGCCGCTCGATCTCGGCGTCGCTCATCCCGGGAGGCTGGCCGTCACGGGCCCGTGCGTAAAGCTCTGCGGCGATGGCGATGTCGGCCGCTCGGTGGCCGTCACGGCACCGGGGCGCCCTTCACCTTCGCGCTCACCACCTGGTGGGCCATGCGCAGCGGAAAGTCCTTCTCGAGGTTCGGCTCGTGCGCCACCGCGGGCGGCGTCACCTTCGGCTTCGCATCCAGCGTCCCCGCCGCGTTCGGGAGCGGCTTGCCCGCCTCCGGCGGCAGCGCGTTCGGCAGGTCCTTTTCCTTCAGGAACGGCAGCGGCTTGTCGTCCAGCGCGCGCGTCGCCTCCACCACCAGATCCGGCTCCACGCCCTGCGCCTGGATCGCGCGGCCGTTCGGCGTGTAGTACCGCGCCGTCGTCAGCTTGAGGCCGCCGCCGCCCGGCAGCTCGATCAGCGACTGCACGCTGCCCTTGCCGTAGGTCGTCGTGCCCACGATCGTTCCGCGCTTGTGGTCCTGGAGCGCGCCCGCGAGGAGCTCCGCCGCGCTCGCGCTGCCGTCGTCCACCAGCACCGCGAGTTTCGGCTCCACCAGCGCGCCACCGGCCGAGGCCTTCGCCTCCTCGAGCGTCTTCCCGCCCTGGCCCTTCATCGAGAAGATGACGCCCTTGTCGAGGAACTCGTCCGCGACCAGCACCGCCTGCTTCACGAGGCCGCCGGGGTTGCGGCGGAGGTCGAGCACCACGCCGGCGATCTTGCCGCCGATCTTCGCCTTGAGCTTGGTCACCGTCTCGAGCAGCTCGGCGTGGGTCGTCTCCTGGAACTGCACGAGGCGCAGGTAGACGATGTTCCCGGGCAGCACGTGGCCGCGCACGCTCGGCACGTGGATCTCGGCGCGGACGAGCGGCACCTTGTAGACCTTGCCGTCGCTCGGCCTCCTGATCGTGAGCTCCACCTTGGTGCCCGGCTTGCCGCGCATGCGGCGCACGGACTTCTCGACCGAGATGCCCTTGGCGTCGTCGCCGTCGATCGCGACGATCTCGTCGCCTGGCTTGAGGCCCGCCTTCTCGGCGGGGCCGCCCTCGATCGGGGCGATGACCGTGAGGTACTCGCCGCGGCCATCGACCTCGAGGCCCACGCCGCCGAACGTGCCGTTGGTCTCGGCGAGGAAGTCCGCGTACTCCTTCGGCGTGTAGAACTCCGAGTGCGGATCGAGCTCGGAGACGAGCCCCTTGATCGCGCCGGCGAGCAGGCGGTCGCGGTCGACCGGGTCGACGTAGCGGTTCTCGACCTGCACGAGCACCTTCGCGAGGTGCTCCATGGTGGCGTGGGGCGGCTCGTTGGCCTTGTCGGCGTGGGCGAGCCTCGGGGTGACGAGCGAGTGCCCGAGCCAGCCGAGGGAGAACGAGGCGACGACCGGGAGGGCCCAGCGACGAAGGCGCATCGAGCGATCCTCGTCGGCGGGAGGCCTTTTGGGAAGCCCCGGTTTCGGGTGCGGTATGCTGTCTGCCAATGGCGAGCCCCTCTGCCCTCAAGACCTCGATCCCCGGCTACCTCCGCCGTGAGCAGGAGCGCATCGAGGTGATCGCCCGCGAGCAAGGGCTCGACTTCTTCCCGATCGTCTACGAGATGCTGGCCTACGACCAGATGAACGAGGTGGCCGCGTTCGGGGGTTTCCCCCAGCGCTACCCGCACTGGCGCTTCGGCATGGAGTACGAGCAGCTCAGCAAGAGCTACGAGTACGGCGCCAGCAAGATCTACGAGATGGTGATCAACAACAACCCCTCGTTCGCGTACTTGCTCGAGGGGAACTCGCTGGTCGACCAGAAGATGGTCATGTGCCACGTCTGCGGGCACGTCGACTTCTTCAAGAACAATTTCGTGTTCCGCGCCACCGACCTCGACGCGCGCGGCCAGGTCGTGCAGCCCACGCGGCAGCCGGGCCACTACGACCCGAACCGCAAGTGGATCGACAAGATGGCCAACCACGGGTCGCGCATCAGCCGCCACCTCGCGCGGCACGGCGTCGACAAGGTGGAGCCGTTCCTCGACTCGTGCCTCTCGCTCGAGAACCTCATCGATCCGTACGACCCGTTCAAGGCCCGCGCGCCGATCGCCGACGCCGACGAGGAGGAGAAGGTCCAGGAGGTCCCGCGGCTGCGCGCCAAGGGCTACATGGACAAGTTCATCAACCCCGACGAGTACATCGACGAGCAGCGCAAGAAGCTCGAGGCCGAGCGCGACAAGCCGAAGAAGCACCCCGAGCAGCCCGAGCGCGACGTGCTGCGGTTCCTGCTCGACAACGCGCCGCTCGAGCGCTGGGAGCGCGACTGCCTCGAGGTGATCCGCGAGGAGGCCTACTACTTCGTCCCCCAGATGCAGACCAAGATCCTCAACGAGGGCTGGGCGAGCTACTGGCACTCCAAGCTGATGACCACCAAGGTGGCCGACGCCTCGGAGATCCTCGACTACGCCGAGCGCAACGCGGGGGTCATGGCCACCTCGGGCGGCCGGCTCAACCCGTACAAGCTCGGGGTCGAGCTCCTGCGCGACGTCCAGGAGCGGTGGGACCGCGGGATGTTCGGCAAGGACTGGGAAGAGTGCGACGACATGCGGGCCAAGCAGCACTGGGACCTGCGGCTCGGCCTCGGCATGAAGAAGCTCCTCGAGGTGCGCTCGCTCTACAACGACGTCACCTTCCTCGACGAGTTCCTCACGCCGGAGTTCGCCATCCGCCACAAGCTGTTCGCCTTCGAGTGGAACGGGCGCAACGACCGCTACGAGATCGCGACGCGCGAGTTCAAGCAGGTGAAGGAGAAGCTCCTCTTCCAGCTCACCAACTTCGGCAACCCGTTCATCTACGTCGAGGACGCCAACCACGAGAACCGCGGCGAGCTCCTGCTCGCCCACAAGCACTCGGGGATCGACCTGCGCGCCGACTACGCCAAGGAGGTGCTCGCCGCGCTGGTGCGCGTGTGGAAGCGCCCGGTGTGCCTCTCCACCAAGGTGGAGGACAAGCCGGTGATGCTCCGCTTCGACGGCAAGGAACACTCGAGCAAGTCGCTCAAGTGACGCCCCACAGCAGCGCCGGCAGCGCCGAGGCGCGCTCGATCGTGCGCGACAGCGCCGCGCGCAGCACGGCCTCGTCGCCGAGGATGCGCACCGAGACGCGCGCGCGGGTGACCGCGGTGTAGATCAGCTCGCGCGTGAGGATCGACGACGGCCGCTCCGGCAACACCAGCACCACGTCGTCCACCTGCGAGCCCTGCGCCTTGTGCACCGTCATCGCGAACGGCGCCTCGTGCGGCGGCAGGCGCGAGGCCTCTAGGCGCTCCACCTCCTCGCCGCCGAGGAAATACGCGCGCTCGCCGAGCACCACGCCGATGTCGCCGTTCCAGCGGCCGACCTCCGGCGCGTTCTCCGTGATCAGCACCGGCCGTGTGCCGCGCGCTTCCGGGAACTCGTCGTAGAGCACGCGCCCCGCGAGCTCGCGCAGCCCCTCGACGCCGCGCCGGCCCTTGCGGTGCGCCGATAGCACGCGGAACCGCTCGAAGGCGTCCAGCACCACCCGCGGCTCCGCGCCGCGCGTCGCCGCCTCGAGGAACGGCCGGTACCCCGCGCGCAGCGCCGCGCCGATCGAGGCCTCGTCCGCGCGCCCGAGGCTCACGTCAGCAATGGCAGGATCGTGCAAGAGCCGCAGCGCTTCGGTCGTGTCGCCGCGACCGATCGCGTGCGCGAGCTGCCCGACGCCGGTGCTGGCCCCGAACCGGTACGGTCGCGACAGCTGCACGAGGCCGCCCGCGAACGGCGGCGCCGTCGCGTCCTCGAGGCCGACCACCGCGAACATGTCGTCGATCTCACGGATGCGCGCCGCGAGCTCCGTCGGCAGGCGCATGCCGCGCGGCCCGGTCCCGCTCACGAGGTCGGCGAGCGCCGAGCCGGCCTCGACGCTGGCGAGCTGGTGGCGGTCGCCGAGCAGGATCAGGCGCGCGTCGGGGCGCACCGCGTCGACCAGCTTGGCGAGCATCGCGAGGTCGATCATCGAGGCCTCGTCGACCACCACGATCTCGTGCGGCAGCGGGTGCGCGGCGTCGTGCCGGAAGCGCGTCGGGTTCCTCGGGTCCCACCCGAGCAGGCGGTGCAGCGTGACCGGCGTCTGCTGGCGGAGGAAGGCGCGCACGCGCGGCGGCTTGAGCTTCTCGAGGCCCTCGCCGATGGCCTGCTTCATGCGCGCGGCGGCCTTGCCGGTCGGCGCCGCGAGCGCGACGCGCGGCTGCAGCCCGGTCTCCGCGAAGTGGCGGCTCTCGAGCAGCGCGAGCAGCTTCTTGACCGTGTAGGTCTTGCCCGTGCCGGGGCCCCCCGAGATCACCGTGAGCGGGCGGAGGACCGCGACGAGTGCGGCGAGTCGTTGCAGGTCCGGTTCCCCGCCACGCGGCGGGCCGAACAGCTGGTCGAGCTGCTTGTGGAGCGCCGCGGCGTCCGGGACCATCGTCGTCTTCGCGCGCGCGACGAACGCGGACGCGATGCGGGCCTGGTAGGCGTGGTAGCGCCGCGTGACGACGAGCCCACCCACGTGCACGAACGGTCGATCCTCGCCGACCAGCGCGCACGCCGCGGTGCGCGCGTGCCACGCCGCGCGATCGGCGGGCCACGCGAGCGGGAGCTCGCTGTCCACCGCGACCGTGCCCAGATCCACGCCCACGTGCCCGACCCGCGGCGCGCGCACCGCGAACGCGAGGCCGAGCAACACGTCGTCGTCCACCAGCCCCACCGCCGCGGCGAGGCGCTCGACCACGTGCACCTCGAGCGGGCCGAGCACGCCCGCCTCGACGAAGCTCTTCGCGCGGACGCGCAGGGTCATGGGGTCGCCTCGAGCGCGCGGGACATGGCCTCGATCGTGGCGGCGGCGGGCGCGTCGAAGAACACGCCGTGCCCCTCCGGCGTCGCCGGGCCGACCATGCCGCGCAGGAACAGGTAGAGCGCGCCACCCACGTGGCGCTCGTACTGGTAGCCGGGCACCCGCGTCGCGAGCCACCGGTGCAGCGCGACCAGATAGAGGTGCGCCTGCAGATGGTAGTGGTGCTTCTCCATCTCGCCGCGCATGCCGGCCGGCCCGTAGTGCGCCACCGTGGAGCGTAGGACGCCGTCCTTGCGGGTGCCGAGGCGGTTGGTCTTGTAGTCGACCACGTAGTAGCGACCGTCGACGCGCAGCACGAGGTCGATGCTGCCGGTGAGGAACCCGGCGAGCCGGTGGATGTCGAGGCGCTCGAGCGCGGCGCGGTAGCCCCCGAGCTCCTCGCGCGCGAGCATCGGCGCCAGCAACCTGCGGCCGTCGGCGGCGCTCGCCTCGCTGTGGAACGCGTCGCCACCGGCGACCGGCAGGTCGAAGCGCAGCTCGTCGAGGCGGTCGGTCTCGGCCACCGCGGCGAGGCTCGTGCCGAGCGGCCCGAGGGGCGTCGCCAGCGCCGTGGGGAGCTCGCGCGCGAGCAGGGACCACGCGTCGGGATCGCCGAGTCCGGCGATGCGCCCGTGGTGGGCGACGAGGGCTTCGAGGTCGCGCTGGGGCGCCACCCGCTCCCGGAGCGACCGGAACTCGAGGTTCTCGAGCACCTTGTGCACGAGCTTGCCCGCCTCGGCACCGGCGGGGAACGCCGCGAGCGGCACGTCGGGGCCCACCACCTCGACCGCGGCCTCGGTGTCCGCGCCGTCCCAGTCCTCGCCGAGCTCCTCGGCGGGCAGCTCGGGGCCCCGCGTGAGCGCGGTGTAGCTCACCCGGCCCCACCGCTTGTCGAACCGCTCGCGCGCGAACGTGCGCACCACGAGCTCCGGGGCGAGCGGGCCGCGCAGGCCGCGGTAGCGCGTGCGGTCGGCGACCGGCAGATCGCGCACGGCGATCGCGCCTTCGCTGCGCTCGGCCAGATCTTCGAGGTCGGCGTGCAGGCGGATGGCCTCGACGCGGTCGATCTTGCGCACGCGGTCGCCGTGCAGGAGCGCGGCGACCGGCGACCCCTCGAGCCCCTTGAACGGGCCGGTCATGAGGACCGTGGCGTGCTTCGCGCGCGTGAGCGCCACGTAGGCGAGGCGCAGGGCCTCCTGGCGCGCCTCGCGCGTGGCCTCGACGAGCCCGGGATCGCCGGCCTTGCGGCCGGTGCGCACGTCGACGACCGTGTGGCCGCTCGGGTCGTGGTAGCGGAGCCGGCTCCGCTCGGGCTGCGTGATGGTGGCCGCGTCCCACAGGTAGGGCAGCACGACGATCGGGTACTGGAGCCCCTTGCTCACGTGCAGGGTCACGACCTGCACCGCTTCGGCGTCCGACTCGAGCCGCACGTGGGTCGCTTCGGGATCGTCCTCGTCGCCGGCCCGCTGCGCGCGAAGCCAGGCGAGCAGCCCCGAGGTGCCGAGGTGGCGCTCGAGCGAGGCCGCGTGCAGGAGCTCGACGAGGTGGCGCAGGTCGGTGACGCGGCGCTCGCCGTCGGGCAGCGCGACGAGCCGCTTGATGGCCCCCTGGTCCTCGATGGCGCGCAGGAACGTGCGCGCGAAGCCCTCGCGCGGCATCGCGTCGGCCCAGCTCGTGACGCGCGCGACGAGCGCGCCGAACCCCTCGCCGCCCTCGAGCACCTGCGCGGCGGTCCACCCGAAGAGCGGCGTGAGGGCGAGCGCGCGCACCGCGGGCTCGCGTCCCCGCGTGTCCATGGCGACCAGGAACCGCTCGAGCGAGCGCGCCTCGTCGGACTGGCACACGCTGCCCGACTGCCCGAGGATCGCAGGCAGGCCGCGCGCGAGGAGGGCCCGGTGCACCGCCTTGGCTTGCCGGTTCTTGCGCACCAGCACCGCGACGTCGCGCGGGGCGACGGGTCGGCCCTCGATCGTCGCGCCGCTGTGCAGGATGCGCACGACCTCGGCCGCGCAGAGCTCGGGCAGCTTGGCCCACGCGGTGGTCTTGTCGAGCTGCGGCTCGCCCTCCTCGCGCGCGTCGAACGAGCGGCGGTCCACCCACGCGAGGGTGAGCGCGGGCATCCCGGAGAGGCGATCGGGGTGGTGCGCGCGCACGGGCACGTAAGACACGAAGTCGAGGTCGAACACCCCCGGGCGCTCGAACACGGCGTTGACCGCGCGCACGTACGAGGCGTCGGAGCGGAAGTTCTCCTCCATCGTGGCGCGCGTGTCGGCGGTCTCGGCGGCGAGGCGGTAGACGTGCACGTCGGCGCCGCGGAACGCGTAGATCGCCTGCTTCGGGTCGCCGATCAGGAACAGGATCGCAGTGCGCGCGAACACCGCGGAGAAGATCTTCCACTGGGCGGCGTCGGTGTCCTGGAACTCGTCGACCAGCGCCGCGCGGTAGCGGCCGCGGAGGGCCGTCGCGAGCGTCGGACCCGTGTGCGGGTCGCGGAGCCGCGCCTCGAGCGTGCGCAGGAGCTCGTCGAACGAGAGCGCCGAGCGGGCCTCGAGCCTCCGCGGGAGCTCGCGCTGCACGTAGCGACAGAACTCGACGCGCAGCGCGGTGGCGTCGTCGGGCGGGTCGGGGCGCACGAGCGGGTCGCCCGCGGCGACGAGCGCGCGCGCGAGGCCGAGCAAGTCGTCGCGCGCGATGCCCGACTGCTCCTTGGCCCGCACCACCTCCTCGGGCTCGAGGTCGTGGAGCGTGCTCGCCATCCAGTCGTCGACGATCTCCTCGAGCACCGGCGTCGCGTCGACGAGGGCGCGGTCGATCTCGATGCCGGCTTCGAACGCGAACAGCCGCAGCGCGCCCTGGCAGAAGGCGTGGATGGTGGAGATGGCCGCGGCGTCGAAGTCCTCGCGCGCGCGCTCGAGGCGGTCGATGCGCGTCGTGAGGTCCTCGACGGTGCCGGTCGCGAGGGCAGCGAGGACGGGATCGGTCGGTGCCCGGAGCGGAGGGCCGGACGGGGACGGCCCGGGAGCGACCGAGGGAAGGAGCTCGTGGCGCGCCCGGAATTCGGCGAGCGCGGCGATGGCGACGCCGAGCCGCGCGCGCAGCCGATCGCGCAGCTCCGCCGTGGCCGCCCGCGTGAACGTGACGCAGAGGATCTCCTCCACCCGTAGGCCGCGCTCGGCGACGAGGCGCAGGAACAGGTTGCCGATCTGGTGCGTCTTGCCCGTGCCCGCACTCGCCTCGACGAGGTGGACCCCGGGCTCGAGCGGCGCCAGCGGAGAGAACGCGTGCATCAGCGCCTCCCTCGCGTGGAGTGCGTGGCCCAGGCGTCGAGCAGCGGCACCCAGACCTGGTCGGCGACCTCGACGAACGACGACACCACCCGGCCCTCGGCGTCGAGGAACGGCGGGCCGTCGGGGAACAGCGCCTGCACCCACGGATCGAGCGCCTCGCCGCGGCCGAACGCGTTGCCGTTCCACGCCGAGAGCGCCGCGGCGAGCGCCTTGTCCGGGCGGCCGAGGTCCTTGGCGTAGGCGTGCGAGGTCTCGGGGAACGAGAGCAGCGGGCGCGTGAGGCCGCGCAGGTAGAGCGACACGAGCCCTCGCAGCAGCTCGCGCGGGCCCTCGGTCACGAGCAGCATCGCGCGCTTCACCTCGCCGCCCTGGCGTCCGACGAGCTCGGCGCGGCGCAGGTCCTCGTGGCACGCCGCGAGGGCGAGCAGCCGGATCCACGTGCGCAGGTTGCGCTTGGGCTTCTGCAGGCTCGAGTAGCGTACGTCCCACAGCGCGCCGCGCGCGACGTCGCGGACCACGCCGAACAGTCGCACGCCCTCGAGGTCGAGCTCGATGGTGCGCGTGCTCCGCTCCGCGCTCGCGGGGACGCCCTCGGTGAGCGCGGTGGCCGTCTCGATGGCGGCGTCGAGCGCCTGCTCGCCCGGCGCCCCCGGCGGCAGGAGCCCGCGCGCGCGCGCCTCCTCGAGCATCGTCGGGCGATCGCGTCCGGCCTCGAGCCAGCCGATCACGCGCTCGCCGAGCTGGTAGCTGCCGAGCCCGTCGAGCATCACCGGCTCGCGGTCCTCGAGCGCGTCGTCGATGGCGTGCAGCGAGAGGCCGAGCCGCTCCTGCAGGAGCGTGCGCGCCGGGTCGGTGAACATCGCGATCAGCCGGTCGAGCTCCAGCGTCGCGGGGATCACCGCGGGGAGCGAGGGCCCGAACGGCGCCGCGCGGGCCGTGTCGCGCGGCGAGGCGAGGACCAGCGCGGCCTCGCGCATGCGGGCGTCGAAGCTGCGCGCCGGCGCGGCGAACGACTCGACGGCGAACGGCTGCAGCGGCTCCTCGAACAGCACGGCCGATCGGGCCCCCGCGGCACCCGGGAACGTGGCCTCGACGGCGTCGAGCAGCTCGGCGATCGGCACGGCGGGCGGGCGGCGCTCGCCGCTGTGCTCGTCGCGCCCGCTGTAGAACACGAGGAAGTGCGCGCGCGTCGACAGGATGGCCTCGAGCAGGAGGTGGCGGTCCTCGTCGCGCGGGTCGCGGTCGCCGATGCGCGGCTTCTTCGGCAGGAGGTCGAACCCCTGCGCCGCCCGCGCGCGCGGGAACCCCGCGTCGTCGTCCAGGCCGAGGAGCGCGATCACCTTGAACGGCACGCTCCGCATGGGCGCGAGCGCGCACACCGTGACGGCGCCGGTGATCGGTCGGTCGCCGCCGCGCGGGACGTCGAACGAGCCCTCGAGCACGAGGGCCAGCGCGTCGAGGGTGAGCTCGGTCTCGAGGCCGGTGCTCGCGGCGTCGAGCAGCCCGAGCTCCTCGAGGACGCGCTCGCGGAGCCACGCCGTCTCGGGGCGGGCGGCCGTCAGGGTGTCGAGGGTCTCGCCGAGCGCGGTGACCCAGGCGTGCATGGTGCGCGGCGCGCGGAGGCGAGCGCGGGCCTCCTCGAGGGCCGCGACGAACGCGGCGAGCGCGCCGAACCGGAGCGCCCGCTCGCCTTCGATGGCGTCGAACGGCGCGAGCCCCTCGAACAGCCACTCTCCGTCATCGGCCGACGTGACCCCGAGCGCGAGGCGGTCGAGGCCGAACGCGAACGTGAACGCGCGGTCGTCGGGCTGGCCCTCGCGCGCGCGATCCTCGGCGTCGAGGCCCCAGCGGATCCCCGAGCCGCGCACGAGCTCGCGCACGTCGGCCAGCTCCTCGGGTGCCAGACCGAACCGCTCGCAGACCGGCGGCAGCGCGAGCAGATCCATCACCTCGCTCGCGTGCAGGCGACCGCGCGCGAGATCGAGGGTCTGCCGCAGGGCGTCGGCGAAGGGGTTCTGGCGCGTGAGCGAGCGATCGACGATCTCGACCGGGATCGCCGGGCCCCTCCGATACGGGGGCGCGCGCTCGCCGTCCTCGAGGACCGCGCGCACGAGCGGCGCGTACCGCTCGATGTCCGGGGTCATCACGAGCACGTCGCGCGGCTCGAGGTGGCGGTGGTCCTCGAAGAGAGCCAGCAGCGCCTCGCGCAGCGCCTCGACCTGCCGGAGCGGCCCCACGCAGGCATGCACGGAGAGCGAGTCGTCGCCGACCACGCGGCTCCGCGCGAGCTCGCCGGGGGCGCGCAGATCGAGGACGTCGGCCTGCAGCGCGCCGAGCACGGTGGCGTCGGGCGCGCGCGGAAAGGCCACCTTGCCCTCGCGGTGCCCGCCGACGTCCTCGAGCACGAGCTGGAAGTCGCGCGAGAGCCGGCCGAGGCCGGTGAGCAGCGGGTTCTGTCGTGAGAGCTCGGCGCGCAGGCGAGCCCCCACCTGGTCGCGATCCTCGGTCGCGATGCGCACGAGGTCGCGGCGTGAGCGCAGATCGCCCCAGTAGAGATCCGAGGGGCAGAAGGCGTACAGATCGACGCGGCTCTCACCACCGAGGCGGCTCAGGATCTCGAGGTGCAGCCGCGGCAGCGAGCTGAGCCCGAAGAGGTGCAGCGAAGGAAACGGCGAGGCGGGCGCCTCGAGCGCGAGGAAGCGGGCGGCGCGGGCGGCGAGGTGGTGGGGGCCGAGGCGCGCGACGAGCGCGCGGAACAGCGCCGCCTGGAACGGCTCGCCCTCGAGGTCGAGGACGGTGCGCCCTTCGGTCCACGCGGCGACCCAGTCGGGGCGCTGGTGCACGTAGCGGTCGATCACGCTCGCCATCTCGCGCGCGAACCCGAAGCGCCGGCGGTCGATGGGGCCGGCGGTGTCGAACGCGGGCGGGAGGAGCGCCCGCACCTCGTCGAGCGCGGCGAGCACCGAGAAGGGCAGCGCCTCGACGGACCACCCCTCGGCTACGTCGCTCGAGTCCCCGAGACTGTGACCGAGCACCTCGTCGAGGACGGCGCTCGGGAATCGGAAGGCGACGTTGGCGCAGGCGCCGAGGTGCTCGGCGAGCCGGTGGCGCAGCCAGCGCTCCATGCCGCGGCTCCCGACCACGACGGTGATCGGCGTCATCGGATCGGGCGGGGGGGCCGCGGCGATCCGCTCGGCGAGCATCCCGGCGAGCAGCTCGACCCGGTGGCTCTGGTGCACGAAGAAACCGTGCATGGGCGCGGGAGCATACACGTCCCAAGGCGCGCGGGGGTCGTGGGTCAGAGCAGCGATGCGCGCCCTCCTCGTCTGTGCGTTCGTGTCGTCGGTCGTGGCCTGTGCTTCCAACAACGACGGCTGGCGGTACGGCCCGCTGCCCAACGTGCACGCGCCGTGGCTCGCCAAGCCCGCGCGGCCAGCGCCCTCCGCCGTGGCAGAACCGGCCGTCTCGACCCAGCCCTCCGCGGCACCCTCCGTCGAGCCCTCGGCGAGCCCTCCCGTCGAGGAGCCGGTGTCGCTCTTCACGCCGTCGCCCACGCTGCGCGCCAAGCGCTGGAAGAGCCCCATCCCGGGCGCGGTGTTCGCGGGCTACGCGGGCGACACGGGGCTCGACCTCGTCACCAAGCCGCGGGCCGTGCACGCGATCGCCGCGGCCACCGTCGACTACGCCGAGAAGGGCCACACCCGCTGGGTCGGCCCGCACGACACGGCCTACTGCGTGCGCCTCACGCTCGACACGCCGGTGCCCTGGAAGAACGGGCGCTCGATCACCCACGTGTACTACGCGCACCTCTCGGCGGTGGCCTTCGAGCAGAAGGAGGGCGCGGCCAAGAAGCGGCACGTCGCGGCCGGCGAGCCCCTCGGCACGAGCGGCGTCGCGCGGGGCGTGCCCCACCTGCACCTCGGCCTCCTGCTCGACAACCAGGTGGAGCAGGACGACTGGACCTACATCCTGCGTGAGGGCGAGGTGCGCACGGCGCTCGGCGGCTACGCCAACGGCGAGTCGCTGTAGCGGTCCGCAGCGCTCCGCTCAGAGCGCGCGGCGGAGCCCGGGGTACTGCGACGCCTCGCGCACGACGACGAACCCGCGCGACGTGAACAGCGCGTGCGGCCCCTGCCAGAGCTCGCCCTCGTGCAGCGGCGCGTCGCTCGCGCGGGGGTAGGCCTCGAGGAACCGCGCGCCCCACGAGGGCGCGTGGGCGATCGCCGAGTCGAGCAGCGCGGCCGCCACGCCGTCGCGCCGCAGCGCGGGATCCACGAGGAAACAGCCGATCGCGAACACGTCGCCCGGATCGTCGAGCCCCCGGTACGGGAAGCGCGCGAGCAGCTTGGGCAGCGTGGCGCGACGGGTGACCTTCATCCAGCCCACCACGTCGTCGCCCCGCACCGCGACGAGGCCGCGCGCCTCCTCGCTGCCCGCGGCGATCGCGGCGGCGAGCTCGGCGCGGCTCTCGTCCTTGCGCTCGGCGCACCGCGCCTCCCACTCCTTGTTGGTGCCGGCGAAGTGCCAGTAGCGACAGAAGCAAGGGCTGCCGTCGCGGTCGAAGAGCGCCGCGAGCGCCGCGGATCGCGCGGGCCCGAGGGCCTCGACGATCACGCCCGCGGCCACGCGCGATCCCAGCGGCCGGGGGAGACCTGCTCGAAGGCGTGCGCCAGGGTGAACATGCGCGCCTCGTCGAACGCCGGGGTGACGATCTGCAGACCGACCGGGAGCCCGCTCTCGGCGCCCTTGGCGGCGGGCACCGAGATCCCGGGCAGCCCCGCGAGCGACGCGGGGAGGGTGAACAGATCGGCGAGGTACATCTGCAGCGGGTCCGCCGTCTTCTGACCGAACGGCCACGCGACGCTCGGCGAGGTGGGCCCGACGATCGCATCCACCTGCTCGAACGCCCGGTCGAAATCGCGCCGGATCAGCGTGCGGACCTTCATGGCCTTCGCGTAGTAGGCGTCGTAGTAGCCCGCGGAGAGCACGTAGGTGCCGAGCAGGATCCGGCGCTTCACCTCGGGGCCGAAGCCGGCGTCGCGCGTCGCGCCGTACATGGCCTCGAGGTCCTTGCCGGGGACGCGCAGGCCGTAGCGGACGCCGTCGAAGCGGGCGAGGTTGGAGGAGCACTCGGCGGTGGCGATGACGTAGTAGGTCGAGACGCCGTACCTCGTGTGCGGCATGTCGATGGGGACGACGCTGCAGCCGAGCCCGCGCAGGAGCTCGAGCGCCTGCTCGATCGAGGCCCGGACCTCGGGCTCGAGGCCCTCGCCGAGGTATTCGCGGGGGACGCCGAGGCGCAGGCCCTTCACGTCCTTGCCGCACGCGGAGACCCAGTCGGGCACCGGCTGCGCGACGCTCGTCGAGTCGCGCGGGTCGTGGCCCGCGACGACCTCGAGCAGGCGGGCGGCGCCGCGCACGTCGCGCGCGAAGGTGCCGATCTGGTCGAGCGAGGACGCGAACGCCACGAGGCCGAACCGCGAGACGCGCCCGTAGGTGGGCTTGACGCCGACCACGCCCGTGAGCGCCGCGGGCTGGCGGATCGAGCCGCCCGTGTCGGTGCCGAGCGTGCCGAGCGCGAGGCCGGCGGCGACCGCGGCCGCGCTGCCCCCGGAGGAGCCTCCGGGCACGCGCGACGGATCCCACGGGTTCTTCACCGGGCCGTAGGCGCTGTTCTCGTTCGACGAGCCCATCGCGAACTCGTCCATGTTGAGCTTGCCGGTGAACACCGCGTCGGCCGCGCGGAGCCGCGCCACGGCCGTCGCGTCGTACGGCGCGCGGTAGCCCTCGAGGATGCGGCTGCCGCACGTGGTCCGCGCGTCGTGGGTCACGAGCACGTCCTTGAGGCCGATCGGTACGCCGGCGAGCGGACCGAGCGCCTCGCCGCGGGCGCGCTTGTCGTCCACCGCCGCCGCCATCGCGAGCGTGCGGGCCGGATCGTGGTCGAGGTGGACGCCGGCGTGCGCCGGGTCTGCGCACCGCGCGAGGGTCGCCTCGGCGAGCTCTCTCGCAGAGACCTCGCCGCGGGCGAGGGCGGCCTGCACCTCGACGATCGAGCGATCGAGGAGCTCCATCACTCCTCCACGAACGCGGGGACCACGAAGCCGTGGCCCACGGTGTCGGGCGCGGCGGCGAGCACCGCGGCCCGGTCGAGCGAGGGGGCGACGACGTCCTCGCGCAGGGGCAGACGATCGACGCCGACGTGCGCCGTGGGCTCGACGCCCTCGGTGTCGACCTCGGAGAGCTGGGCGATGTGCTCGAGGATGCGCTCGAGCTGCGCGGTGATCACCGGGACCTCGTCGTCGGCGAGCGTCAGCCGGGCGAGCTTCGCCACGTGCAGCACCTGGGCCCGATCGATCAGCGGCATGGGGGCCCTGGTAGCGTCACGGTGGCGGTGACGGAAGCGGCACGACGGACAGGCCACCACCTCCGGCCGCGAGGAGGCCGTCGCAGGTGGCCGCCATCGAGGCCACGTAGGCGAGTCCGTCGCTGCCGGAGCTGCCCGAGAGCGGGTAGCCGAACGGCGTAGGCAGGCAGGCGCGCACGGTCTCGTTGCAGACCCGCGAAGCGCACTCGCGCGACTCGCCGCACGAGGCACCGATGCTCTTGCCGTCGACACAGCGCTTCTGGCCCGATTTGTCGGTGTCGCAGCGATACGGGCGCGCGCAGACGCTCGTCGTGGAGCAGGGTTCGCCCGGCCCCGGGTAGCGCGTGCAGCGGAACGTGGCGGGATCGCAGTAGGCGTCGTCGCTCGCGTCGCACACCGACGTGAAGCCCGCGCACGAGGCGCCGAGCGGGAGCAGGAGCGGGTAGCACCGGGCGGGCGAGCCGCTGCACCCGAGGCCCGCGCGGCACCCCACCCCGCCGCACACCTCGCCCACGTCGGCGGGCCTTCGCACGCGACACACGCCGGACTCGCAGGCGATGCGGGTGCCGAGCGCCGGGGGGGCACAAGGGCGCGTCGCCTTCACGTTGCAGCTGTCCCCCGCCTGGGCGAGTCCGTGGAACACCTGGGTGCACGCCTCGGCGACGTCCGCCGCGACCGGATCGTTGCTCACCGCGTCGGTCGTGCAGCGTCGGAGGAGCACGCTCTGCCCGCGCGCGCAGCGGCCCGCCTGGACGTCGTCGTAGAGGAGCCCGACCTCGAGGGCCCGCTGCCTGCGCGCCTCGCAGAGGCCGCGCGCGTTGGCGCGACAGGTCGCCTCGTCGAACGACAGGTGCGCGCTGCCGCAGCACGGGCGCAGGGCCGCGCAGGCGTTCTTGGCCTGCAGGGTGCAGAACTCCACCATCGCGACCGGCTCGGTGGAGGACGGGTCGTAGACGGGCACGTAGGGCGTGGGGCCGCTCGCGTCGCACGCCCCGACGAGCGGCAGCAGGAAGAGCCAGCGCTTCATCGGCGCCTCCGCGCGAGGCCGAGCGAACCGAGCGCCGCGAGCAACCCGAGCACCGCCGAGGCCTGGCCGGCGGGGGCGAGGCCACAGCCGCCACCCGCGGGGCGCGTGGTGACGCAGGCCCCGTCGACGCAGCGCGCGCCGGCCACGCAGTCGTGGTCGAAGTCGCACCGACCGCGGCAGGCAGCGGCGGTGCAGGCGTAGGGCGCGCAGCTCTTCGGCGCGGTCACGCACGTGCCGAGGCCGTCGCACTTGCCGAGCGGGGTCTCGACGCCGTCCTTGCAGCTCGAGACGCCGCAGGTGCTCGCGGCCGGATCGTTCTGACAGCGGTCGCGATCCACGCCGTTGCACGCGTGGCTGCAGCCGGTCGCTCCGCCCGGACAGGACTTGGGGTCGGTCGGCACGCTACCCGCGGGCACCGCGGTGCAGGTGCCCTCTCGGCCGAAGAGGCGACACGACTCGCAGACGCCGGTGCAGGCCGAGTCGCAGCACACACCGTCCGCGCAGTGCTTGCTCGGGCACTGCGCGTCGGCGGCGCACAGCCGGAGGCAACGCGCGCCGACACACGTGTTGCCGGGCGAGCACGGGTGGGTCGTGTCGCACGACCCCGCGCAGCGGCGCTGCGCGATCGTGCACGTGTAGGGCGCGCACTCCTTCGAGAACGTGCTGAGGCTGTGGTAGCAGCGGTAGGTCGGATCGCAGAAATCGTCGGTGCACGGGTCGCCGTCGTCGCAGGCGCCGGGCTTGGCGCAGTCGACCGAGAAGCGCAGCACGCGCGAGGCGCCGGTGTCCGCCACGTAGACGTCGCCGTTGCCGTTCACCGCGACGCCGCTCGGCAGGTAGAGCGTCCGGGCGCTCGTCGTGGTCGGCGGCGAGACGGTCGAGAAGTCGGGCTGACCGAGGACCGCGTCGGCCGTGGTGGCGCCCTTCTTGAATCGCAACACGCGGTGGTTGCCGGTGTCCGCGACCCAGACGTTGCCGACTGGATCCACGGTGACCGCGCTCGGACCCCGCAGGGAGCGCGCCGAGGCCCCGAAGGCGTTCGGCTTGTTGCTCGTGAGGTCGGGCTGGCCGAGGACGAAATCCGCGACGCCGCTGTTGGCGACGTGGATCACGCGGTGGTTGCCGGTGTCGGCGACCCAGAGCCCGCGCAGCGGGTCGCCCAGGTTGGTCGTGAGGAACCAGCCGTAGATGCCGCCCGGCGACGACAGCCCCCGCGCGTTCGGTCCCGGCTCGCCGCCGTTGGGGTCGGAGGCGACGAACGAGGGCTGACCGAACACCACGCTCGCCGAGGGCTTCGGCGAGCTCACCGCGTCGAAGCGGAGGATGCGGTGGTGCCCCGTGTCCGACACGTAGAGCCGCGCGGGCAGGACGTTCGGGTCGAAGGCGACGCCGCTCGGCTGGTCGAGGCTGCTCGCGGTGACCCCACCCTTGGAGGGGATCGCGGTGGTGAAGTCGCCGTCCTGGCCCACCAGCATCGTGGGGCTCCAGCCCCCACCGAAGTTGTTCGAGACCAGCACGCGGTGGTTGGCCGTGTCGGCGACGGCGACCCAGTTGAGCGTCCCGGGCACCTCGGCGATCGAGGTGGCGAAGGCCGCCGCCATCGGCGTGTGCAGGGTGAGCTGGGCGGGCTGGGGGAGTCCCTGGTTGGGCAGGCTCCCGTTGACGGACGACTGGCCGTACAGCCCCGAGAACCCCCAGGTGCCGCTCGCGACCGACAAGAGGAGCGCGCGGTGCGCCTCGCGATCGGCGACGAGGACGTAGCTCGAGCTGCGGTAGCTCGTGTCCGTGGCGACGAAGGTGGGGTGCGTGGTCGTGAACTGCGACACGGTGACCGGCGGATCGCCGCTCGAGAAATCCGGCTGGCCGAAGACGCCATCGGCGCGCCCTTCGTCGATCAGCGGCGCGGCGGCGGAGGCCTCCACCACGGGTGCCTCGGCCCGACAGCCGACCAGCGACGCCGCGAGGAGCCAGCGCCTCACAGCGACCCCCGCAGCCCGAGGTTCGGAATGATCGGGAGGCCGGAGCTGACCACCGGGTAGCCGTACACGTAGTTGTAGGCGAGCGGCTCGCGCACGCGCCGATCGTAGACGTTGCGCACCTCGACGTAGACGGCGAACGCGCCGTGCTCGCCGATCCGGAAGCCCTTCTCGAGGCGCAGATCGAGCGAGTGCAACGGCTGCAGCTCGGGGAGCGGGCGACTCGGGTCGATGTTCGGGTCGGCCTTGGGCGCGATGTCGGTCGCGGGGTAGGGGCTGTCGAGCACGCCGACCGCGAGGCGGAAGCGCGCGCCCGCCTCGAACCCGCGCCCGAGCTTGGCGACGAACGCCGCGTTGAGCACGTGGGTCTGGTCGAACGGCGCGCGGCGGAACGCGGCCTCGGGGCTGTCGCGGATCTCGGCGCGCGAGAGCGCGTAGCCGACGAAGCCAGAGAACGACTCGCCCGAGAAGCGCAGGAGGGCCTCGATGCCCATCGCGCGCGAGCGGGCGTCGTCGGTGTAGAGCGGGTAGCGGTAGCCGAGCAGGATGCGGCCGCCGCCGAGGCGCGGGGCGTCGTCCCACATGGGCACCGCCGCCTGCTGTTGCGCGACGAGCACGTGGGACATGGCGCGCGTGTACACGTCGACGCTCAGCGACACGGCCTTGCCGAACCGACGCTCGATCCCGACGGCGGCCTGCAGCCCGCGGGGCGCGCGCCCCACGAACGGCATCGGCACGAGCGTGCCGTCCTGGTCTCGGGCGTCGACCGACTCGTAGGAGGGCGGCCGCGCGTAGGCGCCCACGCTGCCCTTGAAGGTGACGTCGCCGTCGGCGATGCGCATCGACACGCGCGGTGAGACGATGGCCTCGCCGAAGTGGTCGAACCGCACCCCGGGCAGGATCTGCACGCGCGGGAACGGCGAGAGCGCGAGCTGCAGGTAGGCCGACGGCTCCACCCGCCGCACCTGGATCTTGCCGCGCACGAGGAACGTGGCGCTGCCGCCGAACGCCGCGGTCGGCAGGGTGAGGACGCGCACGCCGTCGACCTGCGTGGCGAGCGTGTCGAGCCCGAACGTGAGCAGCGCGGGCCGCTCGCCGTCGCCGAGCTTGCGGGTGGTCTCGAGCCGCACGAACGCCGAGCGCCGCACGCTGGACCAGAGGTCGATCTCGCCCTCGACGGTGTCCTCGGAGCGCAGGAACGAGACGACGCCGACGAGCGTGCCGGCGTCGCTGGTGCGTTCGCCGCGCACGTGGGCGCGCAGCAGCGCCGAGTGGAACTTGCCGCTGCGCGGGCGGTCGGCGGGCTGGCTCTCGTCGGTGACGGCGAGGAGATCGTCGGCGAACAGCACGGCGCCGCGCACGAACGCCTTCGGACCGAAGTCGTGCTGGGCGACGAGCTGGGCGTCGAGGTAGCGCGGGAGATCGCCGGCCACGCGATCCCCGACCAGGCTGCCGATCCACGTGTCGACGTGGCTGCGTCGGAAACCGACGGCGAGGGTGGTGTCGTTGTTCGCGCCGGCCCCGAAGCGCAGGGGAAACGAGAGGGTGGCGCCGACGTCGATCGCGTCGAGCTGCAAGCTCGCGTGCACGCGGTCGCGGGGTGGCGCGGCGAGCCACGCGTCCACGATGCCGGCCGTCGCGCGGCCGTAGGGGGTGCCGAAGCCGCCGGGCAGCAGCGAGACGCGCGAGAGCATGGGCGCCGGCACGATGGCCACGAGCCCACCGAAGTGGAAGGCGTGCGGCAGCGGCGCGCCGTCGAGGAACGTGGCCGTGTCCTCGGGCGCCGCGCCGCGCACCGCGTACACCGTGGCGAGCGCCGGGGGTCGACCGACCGAAGGCAGCGACGTCGCCGCCGCGAAGGGGTCCCCGCGCGTGCCCGGCATCTTGGTGAGCAGCGAGCCCTCGACGCCGTAGTTCGAGGTCGCCCCCGCCTCGGCCGGGGGTGGCGCCTTCTTCTCGCCCTCGACCGCGATCGACACGTCGCTCGTCGCGGCGGCCTGCATCGTCGTGCGCACGTCGTCCTGATCGGGGCGCAGCAACGTGGTGGCCGGCGGCAGACCGGGGACCGACACGCGCACGACCAGGGTGGTCTTCGCGTCGATCTTCACGCGCCACCGACCCTCCTCGTCGGTCCTCGTCTTCGCGACCACTTTGCCCGACGGATCGAGGAGGATCACCTCGGCATCGGGCATCGGATCGTTGGCCTCGGTGACCACGCTGCCGCCCGCGGTGCGCGGGGCGGCGAAGGCCCGCCCCGTCCACGTGAGCACGACGAGAGCGAGGACGAGCCAGCGCACGAGAGGATGCTATCGTCCTTGGCATGAATCGGCTCGTGGCGCTTGCTTCCCTCCTCACCTTCGTGACCCTCGCCGGCCCTGCGCTCGCGCAACGCGACGACGATCCGATCGGTGCTGCCGGTGGCAATCCGCAGCCCCAACCGCAGCCCCAGCCCCAGCCGCCACCGAACGTGGGGCAACCGTACGGCCAGCCCTACGGGCAACCGTACGGCCAGCCCTATGCGCCGCAGGGTGGACCGGCCGAGATGAAGTACAAGTCGGGTCAGCCCATCCCGCCCGGCTACCACGCCGAGGAGCGCCCGCGCACGGGCCTCATCGTCGGCGGGGGCATCACGTTCGGCGTGTTCTACCTGCCGGCGTTGATGGTCGGCGCGACGAACGCAGAGCCCTACAACCGCTGGCTCCTCGTGCCGGTCCTCGGTCCGATCTTCGGCCTCACCGGTCGGCCCTGCAACGACTTCTGCGTGGACAAGGCGCTGATCCAGATGGCCCTCGTGTTCGACTTCATCGGCCAGGCCACCGGCGCGAGTCTGCTGCTCGCCGGCATGGCCTCCACCAAGACCGTGCTCGTGCGCAACGACACGGTCATGGGCGCCAAGGTCCAGTGGACGGCGACGCCCACCACGTTCGGCGGCACGAGCGCCGGCGTCGCGGTCACCGGCGTCGTGTTCTAGACCTGCGGGATCTCCTCGATCCCGGCGATCCGCGCCGCGTCGGCGATCTTCTCCTCCCAGTCGGTCTGGGCCGACATGCGCACGCGCTGGGCCTGCGGCGAGCCCGCGCCGTGCATCGACTCGGTGCGGATGGCGACCGCCGTGGGCCCGAGCGTCATGTTCTCGACGAGCCGCAGCGCGCGGATGCGGTCCTCCGCGGTGCCGCGCGCGCCCTCCACCGTCTTGCGCAGGAGGGCGCCGTATTCGGGGTGATCGAAGTCCTCGGCCGAGGGCAGCGTGACCATCAGGCCGCCCGCGATGTCCTCGGCGAGGCGCGTGATCTCGTAGGGGAACCGCGTGACGTTGTGCTTGCAGACGTTGGCGAGCAGCGGGTCGAACATCTGCGTGCCCGCCGGCGTGGTGTACGAGCGCGTCGCCGCGGCGAGCCCGCCGGCGTGCATCGTCTCGACGAGGTGCACCATCTCGACGAGCTTGTCCCGCACGTGCGAGGCCTTCTCGGTGCCGTTGAGCCGCGCGACGAGCGCCGCCGCGCCGATCAAGACGTCGCCGTTGCCCGGCTTGCACCCGCCGTAGCTCGCCCGGTGGTGCCCCGCGAAGTACTCGACGAGCGGGTTCGCCCACTGCGTCTCGCCGAGCATGAACACGCGCTCGAGCGGCACCTCGACGTCGTCGAACAGCACGATCGCCTCCTGCCCGCCGTAGGTCGCGTTGCCCTGGTCCATCGCGCACCCGTGGCGACGATCGTCGCTCGGCTGCCGCCCGTACACGAGGGTCACGCCGGGGTGGTCGACGGGGATCGCGAAGCTCACCGCGAAGTCGCCCTCGTCCCTGGCCAGCGAGCGCCCGGGCATCACCACGATCTCGTGCGAGTTCACGACGCCCGTCTGGTGCATCTTGGCGCCGCGCACCACGATCGACTTCTCCTTGCGGGCGACGACGCGGAGGTAGGCGTCGGGCTGCGCCGCGGGCGCCTTGGTGCGGTCGCCCTTGGGGTCGGTCATCGCGCCGCAGAGCACGAGGTCTTCGCGCTGCACGTGGCGCAGGTAGTCGAGGAAGCGCGCGTGCACCGCGGCGCCCATCTCGAAGGTGACGTTGTAGAGCGCGTTGATCGCGTCCATGCCCACGCAGCGCTGGAAGCACGTGCCGGTGCGGCGCCCGAGCACGCGCTGCATGGTGGTCTTGGCGAGCAGGTCGTCGCGCGTCGCGAACACGTGGGTGAAGCGGTTCACCTCGGCCTCGATCAGCGGCGACCACGCGCGGAACAGCTTCGCGTGCGCCGGGTCGTGGGCGAGGCGGTAGCTCTCGGCGACGGTGCGCACGCTCGGCGCGACGGCGGGGTGGGCCACCGCGTCCTCGACCCGCTGTCCGCGCACGAAGAGGCGCAGGTTCTTCCGCGCGCGCAGGCCCTCGACGTACTGTTCGGCCGTCTTCATGCGGCCATGGTGCCGCTAATGTACGCCGCCGACCAGCCACGCCTGGAACGGCACGAACACCTCGTCCGGCGAGGCCCCACCCTGGTGGGCCGGCGGCGTCTCGCGGCGCGGATCGGGCAGGTCGCCCGGGCCCTCGCCGAAGGTGAAGCCGTGGTCGCCCGCGATCACCACGAGGGTGCGGGTCGGGGTCGAGTGCACGAAGCGCTCGACGATCGGCGTGAGCTCGTCGGCGAGCCCCTCGAGCCGCGTGGCCTCCGAGGCGCCCGGGTCGCGCAGGCGCCCCTCGAGCAGGTCGAGCTTGAGCACGTCGCGGTGGCCGAGCCGGGTGCGGCGCAGCACGTCGAGCGAGCGGCCACGCACGATGGCCGTCTCGCGCTCCGGACGCGCCGGGGCGCGCAGGGCGTCGTCGCCGCGCACGAGCGCGTCGAGCTGGATCGCGGTGGTGGTCGGGAGCACCGACCACATCGGTTGCTCGTCCACGCACACCGCGTGGCGCGCGAGGACCTGCGCGAGGCGGGCATGCAGGCGCTTGCCGAGGTCCCAGCGGAGCGCGTCGACCAGCACCACCTGCACCGCGCGCGCGCCGTGCACGCGGGCCGAGCGGTGCGCGAGGTCGAACAGCTCGAAGACCATGCGCGGGTGGCGCCCGGTGACGGCGAACGTCGGCAGGGCCTCGGCGTAGGCGCGCGAGAAGGTCTGCGCGAACTGGGCGCAGAGGACCCGCGCCTTGTCGCGCGTGATGGGGACCGCGGAGAGCCGATCGTCCATCATCGCCGCGCGGAGCGGCGCGTACCCGTCGACGAAGGCGCGCTCGAGGCCGCCGAGGGGGGTGGAGCGGCCCACCTCGTCGAGCAGGGTGATCGCGCGGTGCAGGGCGGCCGTGTCCTCGTCGGTGCGCGCGACCGAGACGTACACGCGCGGAGTGGGGGGCCGCGGCTCGGGGCGCGCGGGCGTCGGCGTCGGCTCGACCTTGGCCTCCTTGACCGGCAGCCGCAGCGGACGGGTCAGCGGGAGCGCCTCGGCGAGCGGCGTCGGCGCGCCGTACATGCGCACCGCGGCGTTGCCCGTGTCGAGCAGGAGCACGAGCGGTCGCTCGCGCGTCGCCTCCGCGAAGAAGCGCAGCGTGGCCCCGTCGTCCGGCTCGAGGGCGCCGCGCGCGTCGGTGAGGCCGAACAGCGAGCCGACGTCGAGCGCGAGGCCGACCTTGCCGATCTGGCGCAGGCGATAGAGCTGGTCGGAGAGCGAGCCGTCGGCGTCGCACGCCGTCGCGATCCCCGGAGGAGCGCCGCCACGGTCGCGCAGCGCCGTCTCGATTGCGTCGTCGATCCGTTCACCGAGGCGACCGCGCGCGCCGGGGCCGAGGTCGTCGAGCACCACCACGAGCAGCCGGGCCGCCTCGAGCGCGCCCCGCAGCAAGATCCGCTCTTCGGCCGGCAACAGCCGCACCTCGCCGTTCGGGCTCGCGGGGTGCCGGTGATCGACGAGAGGCTCCTGGGCGGTCTCCGAGTCCACGGCACGATCGTGGCTCGGACGCCCGCGTTCGGCCCACTTTTCAGCACACCGGGCGTTCCTGGACTAGGCTGCCGGGCCGTTGCGCTTCCTCGGCCTGAGCCTGCTCCAGAACCGCTACCCGGCGCTGCACGGCCTGCGGTTCGTCGCCATCGTGTCGGTGCTCCAGGTGCACGTCACGGTGACGCTGCACGGCTTCAAGCTGATGCAGAACGGCGAGCTCGCGGGGCTCTCGCAGTCGGTGTGGTTCGGGATGGACCTGTTCTTCGTCCTCTCCGGGTTCCTCATCGGCAGCATGCTGCTCCACCAGGGCGGCACGGGCATGGGCCGGTTCTGGCTGCGCCGCGCGTTCCGCACGTTCCCGCTCTACTACTTCGTGCTCACCGCGCTCGTGCTCCGCGCCGATCGCCGCACCTGGTCGACCACCTCGCTGCTCGGCGAGTATTTCTACCTCACCAACTACATGGATCGCCCGCGTGAGGTGATGATGTCGTGGGGCTGGTCGCTGTGCGTCGAGGAGCACTTCTACCTGCTCGTGCCGTTCCTCGTGTTCGGCCTCCTGCGCCTGAAGAGCGCGCGCACGCAGCTGCTCGTGCTGCTCGGGCTCTTCTCGATGGGGCTCGTCAGCCGCTTCCTCGTGATCGCGCTCCACGGCCCGTTCACGGCGTACTCGCTCGCGACCTCGCTCTACGTCCCGACCCACACCCGGTTCGACACGCTGGTCGCGGGCCTCGTCCTCGCGCACCTCTGTCACCACCACGACCGGGAGCTGCGCGCCCTCTTCGCGCGGCGGGCCGTGCGCGTCGGCGCGTGGGTACTCATCGTCGCCTGCCTGACCTACCTGCTACTCCCGCAGGAGCTCCGACCCGACGTGCGGATCTGGAGCGCGCTCGCGTGGGGCACGGTCACCAGCGTGATGTGGGTCTCGCTCGTGCTCTTGCTGCTGTTCCACGAGGGCGCCCTCTCGCGTTTCCTCGGCAAGAAGCCGTTCCTCTGGGCGGCGACCCTCGGCTACGGCGTGTACCTCGTGCACATCCCGCTGATGGTCTGGGTGGTGGCGCCGATCGCCGCGCGCCTGCTGATCCGTCGGCACTGGTCGATCGTGCCCACGTGGTGGGCCTCGCTCGGACTCCTGGTCGTCGTCTCGCTCGCGGTCGCGTACGTGCTCCACCTGCTGGTCGAGAAGCCGATGCTGGCGCTGCGCGATCGCGTCGCGCCCTGAGGGTCACTTCCCGGCGAAGGTCTCGCGCACGTAGGCCAGCACGAGCTTGCGCTCGGCGTCGTTCAGCTGGCTCGAGAACGCCATCATCGCGGTGTTGGGCACGCCGTTCTCGATGCTGTTGAGGAGCACCGTGTCGGGCTTGGCGAGGCGGGTCTTGTCCCCCACGAAATCGGCGGCGAGCTTGCCGTTCATGCCGCGCCCGTCGGGCTGGTGGCAGGTTGCGCAGTGCTGCGCGTAGATCTTCGCGCCCGTGCGCACCTCGGGTGCCGCCGGCGCCGCGTTGCGACCGATGCCGCGCGCCATGAGGCTCGCCGCGAACACCACCCCCACCATGGCGAGCAGCTCGAAGTGGTGGAGGCGCCGCAGCCGATCGACCCCCTTGGTGTCGGGCAGCGAGTCGGTCGCGAGCTCCTTGCGCCAGCGCAGCAGCGTCAACATGGTGGGCATCTCGAAGCACCACCCGACGCCGAGCAGGCCCATCTTCACCCAGAAGAGCGGGCTGCTCGTGTAGAACGCGCTGCCCTTCTCGAGCGTGCTGAACGCCCGGTAGAACCCGGAGCCCATCCACACGAGGGCGATGATCCCCGAGGCGTTGTCGAGCGCGAGGACGCGCTTGAAGTCCGCTTCGACGACCAGCGGGCCCGCGAGGCTGCGCGCGCGCAGGAGCAGCACGGCGGTGCCGAGCGCGAGGCAGGTGAGGTGCACGGCCGAGACGATGGCGGGGAGCCACATGCGCCGAAGATGTCGGTAGCAGGGGTCCGCCGTCAACCGCGCAGGCGGAGCGACATCTGGATGTCGGTGATCTTGCGACCATCCACCCGGAACCGATCCACCACGCGGCCCGTCTCGACGAACCCGAGTCGGGTGTAGAGCCGCAGCGCGCGATCGTTGCCGCCGAAGACGCCGAGGTCGAGCCACTCGACGTTCGGATCGGCGTGGGCCCACGCGATCCCGGTCGAGAGCAGCTGTTCGCCGAGCCCCTTGCCGCGATGGCCCTCGAGGAGGCCCATCCCGATCGTGCCCCGGTGCCGCTCGGAGTGGAGCCGGCCGCCGTTGATGGTGAGCTCGCCCACGGGGGTCCGGCCGTGCACGAGGAAGAATCCGCGGAACCAGTTGCCCTCGCGGGTCGGCAGCGCGAGGCGCTCGCGGAGCTCGGCGATGCGCTCGGGCGAGGGCCCGCGGGGCGGCTCGTCGCTCGAGAACGGCGCATAGATGGGGCTGCCGCGGAGCCCGCTCTGCAGACGGATGTCGATGGCGAGGCGGAGGAAGGCCTCGATCTCGTCGCTCGCGATGACCCGGACGCTGTACCCCACGGGCAGAGTCTCGCATCCTAGCGCCCGATGCCCAAGAACCGCCTCGCGGCCGCGCGTTCGCCCTATCTCCGCCAGCACGAGGACAACCCGGTGGACTGGTACGAGTGGGGCGACGAGGCCCTGTCGCGCGCGCGGCGCGAGGATCGCCCCATCCTGCTCTCCATCGGCTACTCGGCGTGCCACTGGTGCCACGTGATGGCGCACGAGTCGTTCGAGGATCCGGCCGTGGCGGCGCAGATGAACCGCGACTTCGTGAACATCAAGGTCGACCGCGAAGAGCGGCCCGACCTCGACCAGATCTACCAGCTCGCGGTGCAGCTCATGGGGCGCAACGGCGGCTGGCCGCTGACCGCGTTCCTCACGCCGGACCAGAAGCCGTTCTTCGTGGGCACGTATTTTCCACCCGAAGATCGGTACGGGATGCCGGGGTTCCCGAAGATCCTGGCGGCGGTGTTCGAGGCCTTCCGCGAGCGCCGCGCCGAGCTCGACGAGCAGGCCAAGGAGATCACCGAGGCCATCGGGACCGCGGCTTCGGTCGAGTCGCGGCGGCCCGAGGCGCTCGATCCGACGCTGGTCGCGCGCGCCACCGCGTCCGCGCTGCGCCGCGCCGACCGCGAGCACGGCGGCTTCGGCAAGAAGCCCAAGTTCCCCAACACCATGGCGCTCGACCTCTTGCTGCACGGTGGCGCGCGCGACCACGTGGAGCTCACCCTCGATCGTATGCGCCGCGGCGGCGTGTTCGACCAGCTCGGCGGCGGCTTCCACCGCTACTCCACCGACGAGTGCTGGCTCGTGCCGCACTTCGAGAAGATGCTCTACGACAACGCGCTGCTCGTGCGGCTGCTCGCCGACGTCGGGCGCACGGCGCCGCGCTTCCTCGCCGTCGCGCGCGAGGTGGTGGGGTGGCTGTCGGCGGAGATGACGGCGCCCGACGGCGCGTTCTACGCCACGCAGGACGCGGACAGCGTGCCGCTCGAGGCGCCCGACGCGCACCCGGCGGAGGGCGCGTTCTTCGTGTTCACGGAGGCCGAGCTCCGCGCGGCGCTCGACCCATCCCAGGTCGCGATCGCGTCTCGCCTGTACGGCGTGACGGAGCACGGCAACTTCGAGGATCCGCACTACGAGGTGAAGGGGCGTTCGGTGCTGGCGTTCCACCCGGAGGAGCTGGGTCCCGACGAGCTTGCTGCCATTCCTGCCATCCAGGCCCGGCTGCTCGCGTTCCGCGCGAAGCGGCCGCGGCCGTTCCGCGACGAGAAGGTGCTCACGTCGTGGAACGCGCTCATGATCTCCGGGCTCGTCGAGCTCGCGATGGCCACGGGGGACAGCGCGTTCGGGGACCAGGCCGCGCGCGCGTACGACGCGATCGTGCGTCGCCACCTCCCCTCCGGCCGGCTGCTCCGGGCCGAGGGGATCCCCGGGTTCCTCGACGACCACGCCTACCTCGCCAACGCGGCGCTCGATCTCTACGAGCTGCGTCACGATCCGGGTCACCTCTCCCGTGCGAGCGAGCTCGTGCACGTCGCGATCGCGCTGTTCGCCGACGAGGCCGGCGGGTTCTTCTTCACGGCCGCGGACGGCGAGGCGCTCGTGCACCGCCCGAAGGACCCGTGGGACCAGGCGATCCCCTCGGCGCAGGCCGAGCTCGCGCGCGCGATGCTGCGGCTCTACGCGGTCGACGAGGACCCGCGGCTCGAGACGCTGGCCCTCGGCACGCTGAAGCCGCTCGTCGGCGCCGCGATCGAGAACCCGCTCGGCCTCTCCGCGTCGGCGCTCGCGCTCGACCGGCTGATCCAGGGGAGCACGACGATCGTGGTGGTGGGGGCCGTCGACGACCCGCGCACGCGCGCGCTGGTCGAGGGGGTGCACCGGCGCTGGATCCCGCGTCGCATGCTGGTGGTCCACGACCCCCAGCATCCCGCGCCCGCGATCGCGGCCGACAAGCCCGCCGGGGATTCCCCGCGCGCGTACGTGTGCCACGGCCGCCTGTGCAGCGCCCCGGTCTCCACCGCGGCGGAGCTCGCGGCGCTGCTCTAGACCGTCACGGCGCGGCTCCGCGCCTGCGCGAGGTACCGGCCGCCCTCGAGCTCCGCGAGGAAGGTCATCATCCGCTCCCGGATCGCGCAGCGGAGCGCGAAGGCCTCGTCCGCGTTCTTCGCGCTGACCGTGGCGCGCAGCACGACGCCCTTCTCGGAGGCCTCGGTCACCAGCAGCGAGCACGTGCGGCCGTCCCAGCGCGCGTCCTCCTCGCAGAGGCGCGCGAGCTCCGCGCGTACCTTGGCGACCGGCGTCGTGAAGTCGACCGTGAAGAACACCGGGCCGCTCAGCTCCTGGCCGAGGCGGGTCCAGTTCTGGAAAGGCGTCTCCAGGAACCGCGAGATCGGCACGATCAGCCGCCGCTCGTCCCAGCACTTCACGATCACGTAGGTGAGGTTGATGAGCTCGATCTCGCCGGTCTCGCCCTCGATCACGATCGTGTCACCGATGCGGATCGGCTGGGTGATCGACAGCTGGATGCCGGCCACCACGCCCGCGAGCGACTTCTGCGCCGCGAAGCCGAACACCACGCCGAGCAAGCCGGCCGAGGCGAGCAGCGAGAGCCCGACGCTCCGCACCAGCTGGAACTGCATGAGGACGACCGCGGCCGCGACCACCACGATGATCACGTTGCCGACCCGCTCCATGACCGTGAGCTGGGTGAGCACGCCGCGCGCCTCGAGCGCCGCGCCCTCCGAAGGCAGGCGGCTCCTCATCCACGCGACCGCCACCGACACCATGGCCGAGAGCAGCCACGCGAGGCCGATCACCAGCACGGGGAAGGTGATGCGGTCGACCATCCGCTGCATGGCCGGCGTGAAGTGCAGGGAGTCGTCGAGGAACGAGAGGACGAGCAGCGCGAGGATGAGGCGGGCCGGGCCGCGGGCGGCGTCGGCGAGGTGGTCGTCCCACGGGCTCTTGGTCCATCGGACCACCCGCTTGACCACGAAGTGCAGGCCGGTGCCGAGCAGGTAGCCGGTGATCCACGAGGCGAGGAGCGCGGCGAACAGCGCGAGCCACTGCCACGCCTCGACCCCGAGCACGCGCGTCACGACGAGCACCCGGGGCAGCTTGTCCTCGAAGCCCTTGGCGCCGTGCAGCGCCCAGAGCTGGGGCACGAGCGTCACGGTCTGCCGGGAAATCAGCCACCGGACGTTGCCGTCGTCGTAGCGCACCCTGGCGAGCGTCACCGCGATCGGCTCGTCGTGCAGCGGCACGAACCCGAGCGTCACGAGGCTGAGCTGGGGGGACACGCCGCCGTCCGGCGCGTCGCTCACGTTGGCCGGATCGTAGGCGAGCTTCCGCTCGAGGACGTAGGCGAGCTGCTGCGCCAGCATGGCGCCCTGCGCCGCCTGGTCTCCGCGCGCCACGCCGCCGAGGTGGAGGAAGTGCGCCGCGAGCGCGTAGTCACCAGCGCGCGCAGCCGCGACGAACCCCTCGTACGTGCGACGAGGGGTCGTGCGGTCGAGGTACGCCGGCGCCTTGGGCAGCCCGTCCTGCGGACCGGCCCACGCGGGCAACGCGACGAACAGAGAGAAGAGGACCAGCGCGAGTCCTCGCAAGAGCGCGCGCATGCGATGTCAGTTCTTGGAGGACGCGCCCGCCGGCGCGGTGCCGCCGTCCTCGGTCTGCAGCTTGAGCTTGAAGCGGATCTTGGTGTCGTCGCCGGCGGCCGGGAACGGCAGGCCCTTGATGTTCTCGAGGATGCACTCGGTGACGCCGGCCTTCTTCAGGGCCTCGTCGGCGGCCTCGACCCCCGCGCCCGTGACCTCACCCTTCTTGTTCACGTTCAGGAAGGCGATCATCGTGCGCTCCGGGCCGGCCTCCTTGCCGGGGCCCTTGTAGTAGCACTTGGCGATCTCCTTCCGGACCTCCCAGAAGGTGCGGTTGATCACGTGGACGTCGCGCGCCTCGGCCGGGATCACCTTGGGCACGGGGAAGCCGACCCGCACCTTGAACACCTGGTCGGGCGGGAGCGCCTTGGTGCTCTCGACCTTCCACTCGGTCTTCTTGGTGACGTCGAGGGTGTAGGTGCGGTTCTTGGTGCCCGCGCCGCCGGCGCCCGAGGGCTCCTCGTACCAGGTCTCGGTGGAGTCGCCGACGATGACCCCCTTGACCGGATCGCCGCTGTCGGCCCCCGCGCTCTCGCTCGACTTGGCCGTCGTGCCCCCGTTGCTCGGCGGCGGGCTGCTGGGCCCGCAGGCGAAGGGAGCGAGCGGCAGGGCCAAGGCCAGCGGGAGGAGGAGCGGCAGAATGCGACGGGCCATGGCCCAGTTGTATCACGGCGGTGCTACCCTCCTCGCGGGTTCCATGACCGAGCAGCTCGCCCTCCCGCTGGAGGGCCTCTCCCCCCGGCCGTCGACCGTCGGCCTGCCGCGCCGGCAGCGCGTGTACGTGAACCGGAACCTCCAGATGGGGAACATCGAGTGGGTGGGGTTCGACATGGACTACACCCTCGCCATCTACGACCAGCAGGCGATGGACCGCCTCTCGATCGAGGTCACGGCGCAGAAGCTCGTCGAGCGCGGGTACCCCTCGTGGGTCACCAACGTGCCCTACGACCCGCACTACCCGATCCGCGGCCTCTTGATCGACAAGAAGCTCGGCCACGTCGTGAAGATGGACCGCTACAAATCGGTGGGCAAGGCCTACCGCGGGTTCCGCGCGCTCCCCCGCGACCAGGTGCAGAAGCTCTACCACGCGATCAAGCACCGCGCGCCCACCTCGCGCTACCACTTCGTCGACACGCTCTACGCGCTCTCCGAGGTGGCGATCTACGCGGGGCTCATCGACGCCTTCGACGCCCGCGGCGAGCAGGTCGACCAGGCCAAGCTGTTCACCGACATCCGCGAGGCCATCGACGAGGCCCACCGCGACGGCTCGGTGCCGACCGAGATCGCGACCCACCTCGACCGCTACCTCGCGCGCGACGACATGCTCGGGCCCACGCTGCACAAGCTCCGCTCCGCCGGCAAGAAGCTGTTCCTGCTCACCAACTCGCGCCGCACGTACACCGACACGCTCATGCGGCACCTGCTCGGCACGGCCACCACCGAATACCCGACCTGGCGCCACTACTTCGACATGATCGTCGTCGGCGCCGGCAAGCCCGGGTTCTTCCAGGAGCACCGCCCGTTCATGGAGCGCGTGCACGAGGACCGCGACGAGAGCCACCTGCGCCCGGCGCAGAACCTCGAGCGCGGCCGCGTCTACGAGGGCGGCAACCTGCACGACTTCGAGCGCATGCTCGGCATCACCGGCGACCGCGTGCTCTACGTCGGCGACCACATCTACGGCGACATCCTGCGCAGCAAGAAGGAGTCGGCCTGGCGCACGCTGATGATCATCCAGGAGATGGACGTCGAGGTCGAGGCGCACGACGCCTGCACCGAGGCGCTGCGTCACCACGAGGAGCTCGAGGAGCGCCGCGCGCGGCTCGAGGACGAGCTGCGCTTCCACCAGGCCCGCTTCAAGGAGGCGCAGCGGCAGGTCGACCTGCTCTCGCCCACCAGCGGCAAGGCGCGGACCAGCGCGATGGACGGCGCGGTCGGGGCGCGGCTCGCCAAGGAGCACGAGGCCGACCGCCAGCGCGAGAAGCGGGCGGTCGAGCGGGTGCGCGCGCTGCTCCGCGAGATCGAGGTGGAGACCCGCGAGATCGAGCAGCGCATCGACCAGAGCTTCCACCCCTACTGGGGGTCGCTGCTCAAGGAGGGCGTCGAGACCTCCAGCTTCGGCGATCAGGTCGAGGAGTACGCGTGCCTGTACACGTCGCGCGTCTCGAACCTGTTCCACTACAGCCCGCTGCAGACGTTCCGGTCACCGCGCGACCTGATGCCGCACGAGCTGTGAGGTCGCGCTTCCGGTCGGCGATGGCTTGGTCATTCGGCTGGGCTCGTGTTCCAGCGGTCGTTGCGGGGGGGTGAAACGGTCGCTGGGACACGAGGCTTTCGGCTGAAATTGGCGCTAGCGGCCAACGGATGAGGTCCAAGTCCGTTCCGGACGGCTCGGGCGACTTCGCCTGGACTTGCGGTGAGCGCCCACGATGACGCCTCGGCGGATGCGAAGCCAAGGCTCGCCAGTCTGCGTCTTGGGAGACTTGCGCACAACCGCCAGTCGGCGGCGCAGCCTGGCTAAGGAGCTCGTGTCGTCACACAGGTACCACGTGTCTTGTCCACGCACTTCCAGTCAGGTTCCTCGCAGTACAGGTCACCGCAGTTGGCCGGCACTGAGGACTTCTCGCAATAGACCCCGCGGTACTTGACGTCGGGCACCCCGACGCCAACGTCCAGCTTGCAGATGTCGCCAACCGGGCACTGCTTCACGTCTGGAAAAGTGAGTCCAACGTAGCGCCACTCGCACGTGTTTCTCAGACCAGAATCGGCCGGCGCGTCGAGAAGCGAATCGCCAGATGCCTCGAAAGAGATGTCAGGGGTGGAGTCCTGGGGCGTCCCCGCATCATCCCCAACCGCACTGGCAGAGCACGCAGAGATGGCGAGCAGTAGAAAGCGCTTCATTTCAGCATGGTCTCCTTCAGAGTCGCCGTCTTTGCACGGTACGTGGCAGGGTCGTGAGCAAACCGCGCGCGCAGGTCGGCGTCGGCTGCCAAGTACGCTGCTTGGCGCGCAACTGCGTCACCCGAGGGAGACCCAGCCTTTGGAGCCGTTGGAATGGCTGGCTTTGCGCCAGCCTTCTCAGCGGCCGTCAGTCGCAATCCCGTGTCCATCGGCGGGCCCACACGCCTTTCAAAGGCCATCACGGGAGGACACCTCCAGCCCACAAGCGAGTCCACCCCCAGCTGCGCCGTCTGCCGCCGGACGTCGTTGTGCGACGAGGTGCACGCAGCGAATGCGACGGTTGCTGCAATGAGGATCGGTCCGGCCACAGCTCTCATGACTAGTACCCCCACGCATTGGTGGTGCCACAGATCGCGGTCGGCGAACTGTACAGCGATTGGCAGAGTGACATGTGCAAGACACGGAAGTCGCTGCCGTCCTTTAGAGCGGCGTGCCCCGTTCCGTCGAAAAGCGGAAAAAAGTTCAGATCGTACGTGGGGGGCGTCCCAAGGCCGTGTCGTGCAAGCGCAGCGCCCTTCATGGCTCCAAGAGAGCTGTCCTCAAAGGCTGCGATCGCATTCAACGGGCCCAGACCTGCGGAGGCGATCCACGGCATGGCGTTGCCGCGCCACTTGAACCGAATGGTCGAGTCCGGTGGCAACGCAATCTCCCGGCGCTCTGTGAACATCAACTCAGGGTCGGCCCCCGTTCCCTGGAAGAACAGAAAGAACTGTCCCCGGCTACCATCGCCGAGTCGGTTGCCCGCGCTGTCGCGCAGAAGGTGGTAGACCAGAGTCGGCCGAACCGACGTAGTCGGGCCGGCACCCCCAAAGGCATATGACGTCAGATCGCTCCAGCGATCCGTGGACTTGTCATACTGATAGAAGGCAACTGTATTGGACGGAGTCGTCAGCGCCGCGACCGAACGGCGCGCCGCTCCAAACGCGACGTCCCGCCCAGGCCATGGGATAACCGCGGGGCCGGACGTCAAACCGCTTGTTGGGCCGGCGATGTTAGCCCCGGCCGCGTCCTTCAACGAGTCTCGGTAGGTCCAGTAGCCACCAGGCGATGTTGTCGAGTACCATCGATAGCCGTCCGACACAGGATAGAACAGGCCAATCACCTCTGAAGAGCCACCAAAGTACGTCGGTTCGACGAACATGACGCTGAGCTCCGGTTGGCCACTCGATGAGCCAAGTGATCCCCAACTGGTCCACCCAGTCAGAACGTAGTTGAGAGACTCACGCCCAGTGGCATACACGCTACGCAGCTGTCCTGAATACTCGGTGTAGGCCAGAACCACATTTCCGCCGTACTCCAGTGCCGTGACGCTGGACACATTCGATGGGCCTGGCACCGTGATGATCGATGACCAAGTAGTGCACGTCGCTCCCGGCGAAGAGCCGCCCGGACACGAGCCGTCCCAGCCCGGATCGGAATACGGGGAGTGGACGTACTTGATTGTTCCATCTTGGCCAACAAAGAAGATGTACAGCCGCTTGCCGCCTGCCGCTGCGTAGTGTGTGATGATGCGCGGTGAGGCGTTTGCCACCGAAACGCTCTCGGCAGGCTTCTGCAAATTCGTCAGGTGGTGTGTAGGGACATCCCAAGTCGACCATGTAACGTTTGCGCGGACCAGTGTTGTTCCATTGTCAGCAATGAGCCCGTCGTGATTCCAGTCGACGTCAAAGTGCCCACCTCCCGTACTTGTGTTGAACCACCACGGGTCAACGGGCAGTCCGCCTGGATCGCCTAGAAGGGCATCGCGCTCCGAAACGGCCCCAGGGTCGAGCGTTTGGGACACCGATCCCGTCGAGAACTGCACGGGCGGATTCCAACCGCCGGTGCTCATGACACTCTTGTAGTTCGGCTTGAACTCGGCCCTACCCCAGAGGTCATGGCCCCAGTGCTGCAAACCAAGACTGTGGCCAATCTCGTGACCGAACACGTTCGATGGCGCTGACACGCCAATATTCAGGCCCCCACCTCCCGCGCCCCCACCACCGCCACTAGTTACCTTGATCGCGTGAAAGACTCCAAGACGGTTTGTTGCCAGGGTTCCACCTCGGACTGGCACCCCACAGTCTCCGTTGCATAGCCCACCATTGGCGCCGCCCCAATTGCCATACAATGTCCCGGATGATGGGTCGAACCCGACGTCGAAGTGCAAGCGAATGCCCGTCGTTCCATCTAGATTTACTTCCGCTGGAGCGGGACTGAATAGCGCTTGGACGGTCTCCATCTGTGGGGCCGTATATGGTTGTGACGTAAACGCTGTCGACCAGTCTACCTCAAAAAATACATCAATGTGGCGCGGATCTGCTCCCCAGCGTGGCAATAGCAGCGGACTGGTTGTTGACTCAATTCCAAAGACCTCGGCTGCGTCCAAGAGACCGTCGTGGTCAGAGTCCTTGTATGTGGCAATGCCACCCGGGGGCGCACATCCAGGGTCGCCAGCGCGATCGCACGTACCTAGAGCCTTCTCCAGCTGCCACCCGAGCCCATCCGTGTCCGCGTCGTTGCTCGCATCGTTGGCGTACACATTGACGAGTCCTTGCTGTCCGTAGGCGTAGGTGCTCAGCATGATCTCGGCAATGGACGAGTTCGTGATTCGCGAGGCATATCCGACGCCACCATCGTCATCCATGGCAACAATTGCTCCCGAGGCATTCCGTCCAAAGATGTAGGTGTCGGTTGCGCCAAAGGGTGGGAGCGCGGTCTCATACTGAAATCCGGAACCACCGGGCAATGGATCCATACTGTTGTGCCCGACCCTGACACCCCCAAAGAACGCGCTCGCCTCCAACAGAGAGTTGTCAAAGTAGACGTCCGTGGTACCCGCGAACGCGTCCTTCCAGGCGTGCATGATGAACGTGTACCAGGCGCCGCCGGCGGGAACGGTGAACGTCACGCGTGAATTGGGAGCTCCGTTGCCGTCGTCGTCCCACACACTGGGTGACGAGCCGTTCCAGACGTGCACCACAGGGTCGGCGCCGAGGACGGTGTTTCGAGTCTCAATGGTATGGGTGCCGGCGGACAGGTAGGCGTTGTGACGCCAAACGTAGGTCGCCATCTTCCCCTGGTGCACGTAGCCTGCAGCTGAGGCAGTCGAGGCGGCCGCCAAGCCAGCGCTCAGGCACACCAGAGCAGTTACCGCCTTCAGTCGCGCTCCCATGAGTGACCTCCCTTTGAAGGGGTCTATGGTCCCGCATTCAGAGGGGCAAGCGACGATTGGGGTCGAAGCCGGACGCAAGCGGCCAAATGCGACAGCTCAATGTTCTGACGCATGCCAGATCCGTCCCCACTACGGTGAGCCCCTACACGAAAGGTGGAGCCTCGCCACCCCGTCGACCAACTCCATCGCAGCCCTCCCACGCCGAGGCGTCGGCGCCGAGCCGGACGACGATGGCGGCGCCGAGCAGCGCGGCGACGATCGCGATCGCGAGCGACGCGGGCCGCTTGCAGACCCGGGCCGCGACGATCATCGAGAGGATCTCTCGCGGTGCTGGTGCTCGCGACGGGCGAGGTCACCACGCTGGCCATCGGTGGCCACGCGTCGTAGACCAGCTCAGCGTGGATGTACGAGAGTCGCGCCGCCCCTCGATGCGCGTCGTAGAGCACCTCGAGCACTGCGAGCAAGGTGTCGGGCGGCGGCTCCGGCTCTCTCAGGTCCGAGCACACGAGGAGGGTCTGCTTCCAGGCAAGTCCTGCCAACCGCTGCGCGAGGTCACCCAGTCGCCCGGCGCCAAGCACCACGACGGCATGGTCGGCATCGAGCCCCAGGAGCACAGAGCCTCTCTGCCCGGCGGGCCAGGCAACGGCAGCGAGCAAGTCGAGCCGGTCGACGAGCGTTCCAACGAAGCGTGTGCCCGGCACGGTAATCGTACGAATGGCCACGACTACTTCCAGTTGCAGCCGGCCTGGGCCCCACAGTCGGTCGGGTTCGAGAAGGTCTCGCAGGACGTCTGGTAGCCCCGGCACTCGTCGAGCTTGGGGTCCGAGGTGCGGAGAGCGCTGCATCCTCGCTGCTTCTCGCAGTGAGCCATCGTCAGCAGACGGCACTCGGTGGGCACGCCCACGCACCGATGCGCTGGCGGCGCTTCCAGGAACGAGCTCGAGCACGAGACGCTCTTCTTCACGCACGCGGCGAAGACGTCGCAGTCCGCCTCGCCGGAGCAGACGGTTCCTTCGAGCAGCGGCACGGCGTCATAGACCGGCGCGGTCTCCGCGCACTTGTCCGCGTCGAACTCGAAGCCGCAACTCCGGGCGCGTGTCTCGCTCTTCTCGCAGAAGGCCTGCACGTCCGCGCGCGGCGGCACGGGATCGCTCGAGCGAGGACGTGGCAACGATCAGGAAGAGGAGGGGCTTGAGTTCACCCGGGGCGCGCGGCAGAGCGTCCTCACCCGCTGGGGCGACCGTCTTCCCGTTCGAGCCGACGTCAGCCGGTCCTCACCGGCACGGTGGTGGTCAACGACCGCGTGCGATGCACAAGGTGCTCTGGGCGGTCGGACGCAAGGGCCTGCTCCGGGGCGCAGGAGGTGAACCGTTCCTCGACGAGATCGGATCCTCAATCTCGACATCCGCGCAAAAGCATTGCGGACGATCGAGCACAAGCAGTCGTCGATCGCGGGGGCTTCAGCGTGATCTGCCGCACGAGCTCCGGACACACCATCGTCGAGCCGGCGAGCACCGTCCACGCCTGGATCACCCGGATCAGCGTGTCCCCGTCCGGGGCCTCGTAGCGCGTCGTGAGCCCGTCGAGCCGGCGCGTCCCCGGCACCAGCTCCGCGGCGTCCGCGCACCCGCTGTTAACGAAGTCGATCTCGAGCACGTGCGGCGCCGGCGGACGGAACGGAGCCAGCTCCGGCGCCCTCTCCACCGCGCGCCGGGCCCCCTCGCGGATCTTCGCGCGCGCGAGCTCTGGCGAGATCGACCGCGCCGCATACCGGCTCGTGGACTCCTTCACCGCCACCGTCACGACCCCCTCGCCGAACGTCTCGCGGACCTGCGCGCACACCGTCTGGTCGCCGGTCACGAGGCCGAGCGGCACCCCGAGCTCGCCGCACACGATCGCGTTCAGCAGCGCCTCGTTCGCGACGCGGCCCGACAGCCGGCAGCGCGCGACGACGCGCCCGTAGTACGTGTGGTCGAGGATGCCCGCGTGGCTGCCGGCCCCCGCGTGGTAGCCGACGAACAGCGCGACCCCATGCGTCGACCCGACGCCCTGCACCATCGAGAGCGGCTTGAGCGACCCGCTGAGGATCTCTGCCCGAGCGTCGAGCTCGTCGAGGAGCAGGTTGCGCATGTCGCCGTGGCTGTCGTTCACCACCACGCCCGTCGCGCCCGCGTCGAAGGCGCCGAGCACCGCGGCGTTGGCCTCGGCGGTCATCCAGCGGCGGGCCTTCTCGTAGTCGTGCCCGGTGCGACGGGTCTGATCGACGTGGACGATCCCCGCCACGCCCTCCATGTCGACGCTCACGTAGACCTGCATACAGCGCAGCATACCGGGTCGCCGGTGCGGCAAGCGATCGCACGAGGTGGGATACTGGAGCACCGAATCGACGGGCTCGCCTCGATCGACGCCCTTCCGTCGCCTATGCTGGGCCGTTCGGAGGTCGGTCTTGTCCAAGCTTATCCGTCTCGGCGCTGTCTTCTCGGTGGGTCTCGGTCTCGCAGCCTGCAGCGCGGGCAAGGACCCGGGCGTGGTCACCCTCGACGGTGGCGGCGGCGATGCCTCGCTCGACGCCGACGCGGTCGAGGACACGGGCGACCCCGGCTTCGACGTCAGCGAAGACAGCAACGTCGGCGACGCGCGCGACGACAGCGCCTGCGCCAAGACCGAGGCCGCCGCGGTCAAGCCGCCCGTGGACATCATCATCGTCATCGACCAGTCCGGCTCGATGAGCGACGACATCGTCAACGTGAAGGCCAACGTCAACAAGCTCTCCGACAACCTGAAGAAGACCGGCCTCGACTACCGCGTGATCATGATCGCCGGCTGGGACACCTCCTCGGTCGACGCCGACGGCACGCCGCGCTCCACGTCCGGCTCGTACGTCGTGTGCGTCCCCGCCCCGCTCGGCGGCGCCACCTGCGGCGCCTCGGCGACCCGCTTCCGCCAGTCGAACGTGAACGTGCAGTCCAACGACGCGCTCAAGATCGTCGCGCGCACCTACGATTCGACCGCCGCCACGGTGAAGTGGAAGGACTTCCTCCGCCCCGGCGCGGCCAAGGTCATCATCCCGATCACCGACGACGACTCGCGCAACTGCGGCGCGAGCTCGTACTGCGGCATCACCGCCGACGAGTTCGACGCGGCCATGCTCGCCAAGCCGGGCGCGCCGTTCGGCACCAAGACCAAGCGCAACTACATCGTCTACCCGATCATGGGCGCGCCCGCCTACCCGGCCGAGACGCCCAAGTGCGGCACCAACGCGGTCAACGAGGGCGCCGAGTACATCAAGATCGCCAAGCTCACCAAGGGCAAGTGGTTCTCCATCTGCCTGACCGACTTCGGCCCGGTGTTCACCGAGATGGCCAAGTCGATCGCCACCAAGGTGGCGTGCGAGCTCGGCGTGCCCACGCCGCCCACCGGCGAGACCATCGACTACAACAAGGTCAACGTGACCTACACGTCGAGCTCCGGCGGCACGAGCGAGACCGTCGTGCGCGACGACTCGGCCGCGTGCGACGCCGGCGCCAACGGCTGGCAGTACAACGCCGACAAGACCAAGATCCTGCTCTGCGGCGACGCCTGCAAGAAGGTGCAGGCCGACCTCAGCGCCAAGGTCTCCGTCGAGTTCGGCTGCGCGACGATCACCAAGTAGGCGAGCCCTGCCTCAGGGCTCCCCGCGCTCCACCGTGCCGTCGGCGTGGCGGGCGAACCGGCCCTCCTCGCGCGGGTGGACCGGGTCGTCGCGGTCGAACGGCCACCCGCCGAACCGCGTGGCGCGGTAGTCCCGCACGGCGCGCTCGATCTCCTGCCGGCTGTTCATCACGAACGGCCCGTGCTGCACGACGGGCTGCTTGATCGGGCGGCCCTGCAGCATCAAGAGCTCGACCTCTCCGTCGCCGGCCTCGAGCAGCACGTCTTCGTCGCACCGCACGACCGCCGCGCAGTGCGCAGCGAACGCGTGGCCTCCGACCGCGAGCCCCGGTCCCTTGAAGAAGTAGAGCGTGCGGAGGGTCTCCTCGCCGGCCGCCTTCGGCAGCAATCGCTTCGCGCCCGCCTCCATGCGGATCGACCAGATCGCGAGGTCGGTGTCCTTGCGCGACGCCCACGACCGCGGTGGTGGCGCGGGCGGCACGTGCCCTTCGAGCGCGCCCGCGACCACCGTGATCTCCGTCGCGCGCCCCGCCTCGTCCACCGTGCGCACGCGCGGGATGCGGTGATTCCACAGCATCGAGAAGTGCGGCGCGACCATCTTGTCTTCGGCCGGAAGGTTGAGCCAGATCTGGAACAGCTCGACCGGGTTCGGCGCGTCGGGCTTCAGGAGCGGGAACATCTCGGAGTGCACGATGCCGCCGCCGGCCGTGAGCCACTGCACGTCGCCGCCGCCGAAGCGCGCCTTGGCGCCGAGCGAGTCCGAGTGGTCGATGAAGCCGCGGCGCGCGATGGTGACCGTCTCGAAGCCGCGGTGGGGGTGCTGCGGGAAGCCGGGCACCACCTCGCCGTGGTACATGCGGAAGCCGTCCTTCACCTCGAAGTCCATGCCGAGGTTGCGGCCCGCGAGCGAGGCCTTCGGGCCCATGTGCTCGTTGCCCTCGGGGTAGGCGTCGTCGTGGTGCACGCAGAACAGGAACGGATCGACGGTCACCCACGGGAAGCCGAGGGGCATCGTCTCGAGGACCGGGTCTTCCATGATCAGCCTCCGAACTGGTACGCGGAGATGCGCGCGTCCATGAGGTCTCCCTCGTAGACGTGCTGGCCGCGGTCTGCACCTGCCGCGCCGGCGACCACCATCAGCGGCAGGAGGTGCTCCTCGCGCGGGTGGCAGGCCCGCGCCGACGGCGCGCTGGTCCAGGCCTCGAGTCGCGCGTCGCGCTCGGCCGCGGGGAGCGTCATCGACTCGGTGAGCCAGGCGTCGAAGGCCCGCGAGGGGTTCTTCGCGCCGCCGCGGAAGAACCCGCGCAGATCGTGGTAGCTCATGCCGCTGCCGAGGATGAGCACGCCCTCGTCGCGCAGCGGCGCGAGCGCGCGGCCGAGCTTCAGGTGGGTCGCGGGGTCGAGGCCCGCGACGAGCGAGAGCTGGACGGTGGGCACCTCGGCGTCGGGGTAGGTGAGCTTGAGCGGCACGAACGCGCCGTGGTCGAAGCCGCGCTTCGTGTCCTCCTCCGTGGCGAACCCCGCCTTGCCGAGGAGGTCGCGCACCTCGGCCGCGAGCGCGGGATCGCCCGGGGCGGGCCAGGTGAGCTCGTAGGCCTCCTTCGGGAAGTTGTAGTAGTCGAACAGCAGCGGCGGACGCGCGCCGCTCATGACCGTCGGCACGCGCTCCTCCCAGTGCGCCGAGATCATCAGCACCGCGCGCGGGGTGACCGCGGACACCGTGCGGATCGAGCGCAGGTAGGTGGCGAGGCGATCGAGCTCGTCCTTCGACCCCATGCCGAGATCGACGAACGGCCAGGGGCCGCCACCGTGGGGGAGATAGACGACGGGGGTGCGGAGCGCGGGCATGGAGGCATGTTAACCACACGCCGGTCGGCCATTCGTCGGGGTCTCGCAAACGACCGTTGCGTGGCCGCAAGGCGGGGGCTGGAACCTCGCGCTCGATGCGAGCATCCTCGCCCCCCATGACGACCACGCGCGCGGTGCGGTTCCACGAGACGGGCGGGCCCGAGGTGCTGCGGCTCGAGCAGATCACGGTGCCCGCGCCCGGCCCGGGCGAGGTGTTGCTCCGGCACGAGGCCATCGGGGTCAACTTCATCGACACCTACCACCGCACCGGCCTCTATCCCGTGCCGCTGCCCTCGGGCATCGGCGTCGAGGGCGCGGGCGTGATCGAGGCTGCCGGGGCCGACGTGCAAGGGTTCGCGGTGGGCGACCGCGTGGCCTACGCCAACGGTCCGCTCGGGGGCTACGCCGAGGTTCGCGTGCTGCCCGCGCGGTTGCTCGTGCCGATCCCCGCGAGCCTGCCCGCGAAGACGGTCGCCGCCACGCTGCTCAAGGGCATGACCGCCGAGTACCTCGTGCGGCGCACGCTCGCCGTGAAGCCGGGCGACCGCGTGCTGTTCCACGCGGCCGCGGGCGGCGTGGGCCTGCTCGCGTGCCAGTGGTTGCGGGCGCTCGGGGCGCACGTGATCGGCACCGTGGGCAGCGACGAGAAGGTCGCGGTCGCGCGCGAGGCGGGGTGCGAGCACGTCATCGTCTACACGCGCGAGGACTTCGTCGCGCGCACCAAGGAGCTCACCGAGGGCCGCGGCGTCGCGGTGGTCTACGACTCGGTCGGCAAGGACACCTTCGACGGGTCGCTCGCCTGCCTCGCGCCGCGCGGCATGCTGGTCGGCTTCGGCAACGCCTCCGGCAAGCCGCCGGCGTTCGACCCGATGCGCCTCGCGGCGGGGAGCTTCTTCTTCACGCGCGCGGTGCTCGGGCACTACACGAGCACCCGCGAGGAGCTGCTCGGGTCCGCCGGGGCGTTCCTCGAGAAGGTGGTCGAAGGCAGCATCGGCGTCCGCCCGCCGGCCGAGTTCTCGCTCGCCGCCGCGGCCGACGCCCACCGCTCGCTCGCGTCGCGCGCGACGATCGGCTCGACGATCCTGTTGCCGTAGTTGCTTGGGTCAGGCGGCGCGGCGGAAAGACTGCGGGGCCGCCTCGGGCTCGGAGAGCTCGACGCCGACGCCGGTCTTCTTGAGCCACCAGAGGAAGCCGACCACCAGCTGGCGCTTGTCGTCCACGAACGACGGCTTCTTGCCCTCGAAGAAGTGGCCGACGAACTGGAAGGTCCAGCCCACCGTGAACATGCCCGTGGCGAGCGGCAGGCCGATCAGCGTGGCGCCGATCGGCAGGCTCGCCGCGATGAGCGGGATGCCCACGCGGTGGCAGGCCTGGTTGCGGGGATCCTGGTGATCACCGTCGTACTTGCGCATCAGATCGGACCACTCGGCGTCGAGGCGAATCATGGGCCCCATGATGCGAGCAGTTGCTCGCGTTCGCTACTCGCGTTCTCCTCGGGGGATGGCCGCGACCCGAGCCCGCACGACACCCCGGAAACGACCGCGTCAGGAGCGCTCCCAGGCTTTGGTCGAGGTGCTGCTCGAGGCGGCGGCTCGCGTTTTCGTCAAAGAGGGGTACGCGAAGGCGACCACCAACCGCATCGCCGCGGCCGCCGGGGTGAGCGTGGGGTCGCTCTATCAGTACTTCCCGAGCAAGGACGCGCTCGCGGTCGAGCTCCTGCGTCGGTACCGCGAGGGGCTCGCCCAGCGGGTGGCCTCGAGCCTCGCCGAGGCCACGCGAGAGACGTTCGCCGGGCTCGTGCAGAAGCTCCTGCTCGACCTGCTCCGCGGCGGCGGGCTCGATCCGACGCTTCACCGCGTGCTCATCGAGCAGGTGCTGCGCACGAGCGCGCGGCGCGAGATGATCGGCTTCGAGGAGAAGCTCGAGGAGGTGATCGGCGAGGCGCTGCGGGTCGCCGAGGTGGACCTGCCCGACCGCGAGATCGCCGCCTTCGTGTTGGTGCGGGTGGTGCTCGCCGTGGTGCAGGGGGTGGTCGTCGATCGCCCGCGGTACAAGACGCCGGAGATGGCCGCCGAGCTCACGCGCCTGATCACGCGCTACGTGGGAGCCCCCGGCCCCGCCTAGTTGCGGTTCGTCTTCGGGCGCTCTGGCACCATGCTCGGGCGTCGCACCGGCTGCTCGTGGGGCGCCGCCGGCACCGCGACCCCCGCGAGCTTGCCGACCTTCTCGATGAGCGAGGCGAGCTTGAAGGGCTTGGTGACGAGGCCGCGGGCGCCGGCCGCGATCCCGGCCGCGACGTCAGCCGCGCTCCCCCGTGCGGTCAGGAACACGATGGGGATCCCGTGGTACTTCGGGTCGTTCTTCACCCTGCGCGCGAGCGTCCACCCGTCGAGGCGCGGGGTCATCACGTCGAGCAGGAGCACCGCGGGGCGCGCGATCTTGGGCAGGAGCTCCCACGCCTCCTGGTTGTCGGCGGCCGCGACGACCTTCATGTAGGGCGAGAACGCCCGCACGAGCATGTCACGCAGGGCCGGGTCGTCGTCGACGACGAGCAGGAGAGCGTCGCTCGGTTCCACGTGCCGGTCGGGACTGGCTGCGTTCATCGAAGGCCTCTCTGGACGTCGAACGGACCAGGTGGAGAGGACTTGATGACCTCGTGCCTCGGAGCGGCGCCTCTCAGAGTGGTGTGGGCGCCGCGAAGTACTTGGTGACCGCGTTCTTGAACTGGTCGCCGTCGGTGGTGATGTAGGTCTGGTTGCCCGCGCCGGTGCCGAACACCGCCCCGACGCCTCCCGCGGCGACGAACTCGGCCACGTGCGAGAACAGGTAGCGCACGCGGTTGTCGCGGTAGTGACCGGCGGTGCCGCCTGGCTTGTCGCTCGGCACCCCGAACGGCATCTGCCACCAGAGCAGCGGCAGGTCCATCCCGGTCGCGATCGCCTTGGCCCAGGTCAGGTGCTCCTTGAAGTTGGGCGAGGTGGTGTTGGTCTCGTCCCAGTAGAACTTCCCGGTGCGCTTGCAGTTCGGATCGGTGCCGAGCTCGAAGCACCCCGCGTCGCGATCGAGCGTCTCGATCACCATGAGGTCGGCCTCGGCCGCGCCGATCTTCTTCAGGTAGGCGACGGTGGCCGCGGTGTCGCCGGCCCAGCCGCTCGCGTGGAAGCCGATGAGGGTCTTCGGCGCGTAGGTGCGCGCGAGCTTCACGAGGCACTTGCCGAGGCCGGTCACGTCGTCGGGCAGCCCCGCGCAGTCGGCCGCGTGTTTGGTGACCGCCACCTTCTGCTTGGTCGGATCGGGGTTGGCCTGCTGCGTGTACGCCCAGAAATCCGGCTCGAAGTGCACGACGGCCGGCTTGCCGAACGCGCCGAGCCGCTGGAACATGAGCTTCGCGCCGGACCAGTACGCAGCCATGTACGTGTCGTTGGTGAGCACCGACAGGTTGTTCTCGCCCCACGCGGCCATCGAGTAGAGCGTGAACATCGGCGTCACCCCCTTGGCCGCCGCGCTGTCGGTGAGGATGTTCACGAACGTGCCGCCCGCGTTCCAGTCGGGCCAGCCGCCGCTCCC
>JAEUKC010000077.1:0-5393 GCA_016794445.1 Myxococcales bacterium | reverse complement strand
GGCGGGCGACGCGCACACCTGCGCGCGCCTGCACGACGCCACGGTCACCTGCTGGGGCGCCTCGGACTACGGTCAGGTCGGCGACGGCGAGCGCAAGAACCGGCTCGAGCCCGTGAAGGTCGAGGGCCTCGGTCACGTGCAACAGCTCGCCCTCGGCTGGTCGCACACCTGCGTGCTGCGCGACGACGCCACGGTGTGGTGCTGGGGCGCGAACAGCAAGGGCCAGCTCGGCAACGGCGCGACCAAGCTCGAGACGCGGCCCACGCCGATCCTGGTGCTGCCCGACCCCTGAGCGTCGCGGTCGGGTCGATCAGGGCGCGCAGCCGATCCGCACGAAGCGGAGGTCGGTGCTGGTCGCGAGCGAGAACAGGCCGAACTGGGGCCCGGGGAGCACGGCGAGCGCGTTCTCCGGGGCGCTCCCGACCGAGGGGAAGGGCAGCGAGGACTCGACGCTGCCCGCCAGGCCCTTGTCGTACCAGTCGAAGCGCTGGTCCCCGGGGGTGGTGGTCACGACCGAGCCGAGGCCACTGCCGATCGGAGCGAACGCCGAAGGCTCGCCGGCCGCGAGGTCGACCGTCGAACCGACGACGCCGGTGCTCGAGACGAAGGTGCCCTTGAGGACGAGGCTGGACGTCCAGAGGACGACGAAGCCGGAAGGCGTCGCCACGACGGAGGACGGCCTCACCGAGGACGTCGTCGCGATGACCGTCGGCCCGGCGACCACGTCCCCGGTCGGGCCGAGGAGGGCGAACTGCATCTTGGTCCCGTTGGGGGTGTAGGCGACGAGGTGGGTCGTGCCGAGCGCCCCGACCGCGACATTGACGCCGACGGCCAGGCCCCCCGCGCCGTCGACCAGCGTGCGCACCCCACCGACGATCGTGCCGTCCGGCTGCAGGAACGCGAGCATCACCTTGCCGCTGCGGAGGAAGGCCACGAGGTACTGCGTGCCGTTCCACGCCACGGAGTCGGCCCGCGGATTCGAGCCGTCGATGCTCAGGCCGACCGTGGCGATCGTGGTCAGATCCGGCTTCAGGAGCAGCGCGGATTTCTGGATCGAGTTGGTGTTGTAGACGAGGAGCGCGTGGTCGCCGCCGGCGGCGATAGACCCGGGGATCACGTAGCTCGGGCCGGTGGCCAGCGTCTTCTCGACCGAAGCGGTGCCCGTCGCGTCGACCGCGAACGCCTGGATGGCGTTGGTGGCGGTGGTGCCCGTGACGACGACCCACTTGCCGCCGAGGGCGGTGGCGAGCACGCGGTTGCGCGCGGTGGGGAGGACGATCGACGCCTCCTTGCCGCGCGCGCTCACCGCGTGGTTGTCGATCTTGCCGTCGCAGTCGTTGTCCTTGCCGTCGCAGAGCTCGAGCGCGCCCTTGTAGACGGGGGGATCCTTGTCGTCGCAGTCGTCTCCGCCGCAACCGAGCGCGAGGTGGCCGTCGCCGTCGACGTCGAGCCCCGTGGTCGGGGTGTGCGTGCAGGTCTTGGTCGCCTCCGCGCAGGTGTCGGTCACGCACGCCGAGTGGCTCGTGCAAGGCCCCTCGAGGGCCGGCGCGCAGAACCCACCCAGGCACCGCTCCGGGCCGTTGCACCACTTGCCGTCGTCGCACTCGCCCGCGGAGCTGCAGGCCTTGCCCACCTCGGCGTCGACCACGTCGGCCGCGGCGTCGGTCACGCCGGAGTCCGGCGGACGCACGACGCAGAAGTGGTCCTTGCACACCTCGGTCGACTTGCAGTCGCCGTCCTTGTTGCACTCCCACGCGCACACGCCGCTCGCGCGACAGACGAGCGGATAGGTGCAGTCGGTCGGGTAGACGCAGCTCGCGCCGTAGCCCGGGGGGGCGTCGGCGGGGACGTCCGCGAAGGCGTCCACGCCCCCGTCGGTGCCTCCGCCGCCCTTGTAGCAGCGGCTGTCGCGACAGGTCTCGTCGGTGCGGCAGTCGCGGTCCTCGCGGCACTCGACGGTGCACTTGCCGCCGATGCAGACCAGCCCCGCGTCGCAGTCGCTCGCGAGCGAGCAGGTCTCGCCGACCTTGCCGCCGTCGAGCCCGCCGTCGGGCGCGGTCTCCTTGTCGAAGCAGGTGCCCGAGACGCAGACCTGGGAGCTCAGGCAGTCGACGTTCGCGGCGCACTGCTGCTGACACTGCCCCGTGCGACCGCAGACGAGCGGGAACTCGCAGTCGCTGTTGCGCTTGCAGTTCACCTCGTCGGGGAACAAGCAGATGCCCTTCTTCGGCGCGAGGGCGCCGGAGCACTTCTCGCCGGTCGGGCAGTCGCGGTCGAGGAGGCACTGCTGGTGGCACCTGCGGAACACGCACACGAGCGGGTCGGTGCAGTCGGTCGGCAGGAGGCAGCCGTCGCCGACGGCCTTGGTGACCGGGTCGTCGCTGCCGCACGCCTGCGCCAGGAACAACGCCCCGAGGAAGCCCACTGTGGCTACGTGCTTGCTGCGATTCATGCCGCCCCTCGCGGCCGAACTCTAGTCGAGATCCGGACTTCGGCTAGGGCGCGCAGCCGATCCGCTGGAAGCGCAGATCGGTGCTGCTCGCGAAGGCGAACAAGCCCAGCTGTGGGCCGGGGAGGACACCGATGCCGCGCAGCGCGTTCTTGGGCACGGTGGGGAACGGCGCGGTCCACTCGGACGTCGTGCCGAACCCCTTGGCGAGGTACTCGAAGCGGAGATTGGCTCCATCGTCGAAAGACCAGGCCAGCCCGCCACCGGTACGGACCGCCGCCACGGGTGACGTCCCCGAGAGATCGACCGTGGTGCCGACCACCCCCGCCGACGACACCGCCGTCGCCCGCAGCGCATAGCCGCTCCAGTACCAGACCACGACGAAGCCCGTGGGCGTCGCGATCGCTTCGAGGGGAGCACCGCCCGTCGTGGTCAGGGTCGTGGGACCCGAGAGGAGGTCCCCACTCGGGCCGAGGAGCGTGACGCTCGTCAGGCCACTCCGGCTGTAGGCCACGAGGTGCACCGTGCCGTTCGCGGCCACCGCGATCGAGTTGTTGCTCGTCGTTCCGTCGGAGCCATCGGGGACCGTGCGGACGCCACCGACCACCGTGCCGTCGGGCTTGAGGAACGTGAAGTGGACCTTGCTGCTGCGCACGAAGGCCGCCAGGTACTGCGTGCCGTTCCAGACCGCCGCGTCCGAGTCGGCGCTCGTCCCATCCGTACTCAGGGTCACCGACGCGAGCTCCGTCAGGTCTGCCTTGAGCAGCTTCGCGCGCTCCGATGCCAGGTCGTTGTAGAGCACGATCGCGTGGTCCCCGCCCGAGGCGACCGCGCCGGGGGTGAGCCAGGTGACGCCGCCGTCGAACAGCGTCTTCTCGGCCGAGACCGTGCCGCTGGTCGTGACCGTCAGCGCGTGGCCGGTCGTGTTCGAGCCGCTGCCGGTCACCACGAGCCACTTGCCGCCGAGGTCGGCGACACGGAGGCGCGCCCGGGCGGTGGGCAGGACGATCGACGCCTCCTTCCCCCGCGGGTCGACCGCGTGGTTGTCGATCTTCCCGTCGCAGTCGTTGTCCTTGCCGTCGCAGAGCTCGAGCGCGCCCTTGTAGACCGTCGGGTCCTTGTCGTCGCAGTCGTCGCCGCCGCACCCGACCGCGAGGTGGCCGTCGCCGTCCACGTCGAGCCCGGTCGTGGGCGTGTGCGTGCAGGTCTTGGTGGCCTCCGCGCAGCCGTCGATCACGCACGCGGTGTGACTCGTGCACGGCCCCTCGATCGCGGGCGCGCAGAACCCGCCGAGGCACTGCTCGGGGCCGTTGCACCACTTGCCGTCGTCGCACTCGCCGGCCGACGTGCAGGCCTTGCCCACCTCGGCGTCGGCGGCGTCGGTCGCCCCGTCGGTCACGCCCGAGTCGGGCGGACGCACGACGCAGAAGTGGTCCTTGCACGTCTCGGTCGACTTGCAGTCCGGGTCCTTGTTGCACTCCCAGCCGCACACGCCGCTCGCGCGGCACACGAGGGGGAACGCGCAGTCGCTCGGATACAGGCAGCCCTTGCCGTAGCCGGGCGGCGCATCAGCGGGGGTCGCGGTGTCCTCGATCGTCGAGTCGACGCTCGTCTCGACCGGGGCGTCGACGCCGCTGTCGGCGACGGCCTTGTAACAGCGGCTGTCGCGGCACGTCTCGTCGGTGCGGCAGTCGCGGTCCTCTCTGCACTCGACCGTGCACTTGCCGGAGATGCAGACGAGGCCCGCGTTGCAGTCGCTCGCGAGCGCGCAGACCTCGCCCTCCTTGCCCGCGACGCCGCCGTCCGGCGCGGTCTCCTTGTCGGCGCACGTGCCGGACACGCAGTACTGCGAGGCGAGGCAGTCGGTGTGGGCGACGCACTGCTGCTGGCACTGGAACTTGCGCCCGCACACCAGCGGGTACTCGCAGTCGCTGTTGCGGGTGCAGGCGATCTCCTCCGCCAGGAGGCACACGCCCTTCTTGGGCGCGAGCGCCCCCGTGCAGAGCTGGCCGATCGGGCAGTCGCGATCGGCGAGGCACTGCTGGTGGCACTTGCGGAACACGCACGCGAGCGGGTCGGTGCAGTCCGTCGCGACGAGGCAGCCCTCGCCGACCGCCTTGGTGGTCACTTCGTCGCTGCTGCATGCCTGTGCACAGGCCACCAGACCCAGCACGATCACCCACGCGGTGCGTGTGTCGTTCTTCATCGCTGCCCCCTGCTTCGGGATCCTAGCTCGACCTTGGCGAGGTGGAACGGTGAGAGTGCTGCAATTCAGCCACAGCTCGCCGGTCTCGACGGCGGCCGGCCGAACCCCGGGCGGGCTACGCTGCCGCCATGGACCCCAGCCGCCGCACCGCCCTGCTCGCCATCACCACCACCGGCCTGGCCGTCCCTGGCACCGTGCTGGCGCAAGGCTCGAAGAACCCTCCGGCGCCGGCGCCGATCGTCCCCGCCGCGTTCGCGGGCAAGCACCAGCCGAAGCCGCTGCCGTTCAAGCCGGGCTCCCTCAAGGGGCTCTCCGAGCAGCTGCTCGTCTCGCACCACGACAACAACTACGCCGGCGCCGTCAAGAACCTCAACAAGGTGGAGGCGGAGCTCGCCCACTGCGACAAGGACACGCCGCCGTTCGTGGTGGCCGGGCTCGAGCAGAGCGCGCTCGGGTACCGCAACTCGGCCACGATGCACGAGCTCTACTTCGGCAACCTCGGCGGCGACGGCAAGCGCACCGCCAAGATCGACAAGGCCCTCGCCGAGGCCTACGAGAGCGCCGGCCGCTGGGAGGAGCTGTTCCGCGCGACCGCCCTGGGCATCGCCGGCGGCAGCGGCTGGGTCGTCCTCGCGTTCGACCTGCGCCGCGAGGTGCTCCGCTCGTACTGGTCCGGCGGCCACCCGATGCACCAGGCGCTCGCCGCGCCGATCCTCGTCCTCGACATGTACGAGCACG
>JAEUKC010000063.1:0-8470 GCA_016794445.1 Myxococcales bacterium | reverse complement strand
GCGGCCGTGTGACCGCAAGGTGGCGGGGCGTCCTCACGCGCTGTTTGCCGCTTCGTCCACCAACGGCTGCGAGCACCAGGTGTTCACCGAATCGTGACACCCGTGCGGCGCGGCCCGTCGCGTTCGGCTGCTACACCGCCGCGCGTGACCCGAACCAAGCTCTCCCTCGCCTCCTTCCTCGTCGCGCTCACGGGCGGCTGTTCGCTCGCGGTGCCGCTCGACGACTACACGGGCGGCGATCGTCCGCGACGCGACTCGGGTGACCTGGCCGAGACGACCGGGGACGTCGCACTCCTCGACACCAGCGACGCGAGCCTCGACTCGGGAATCGCGTCGACGGATTCGGGCACACCAGACACGTTCGTCTTCGACACGGCCGCGCTGGATACGGGCACGCCGGACACAAGCACCCCGGATACTGGCACGTCGGACACTGGCACCCCGGACACTGGCACCCCGGACACTGGCACCCCCGACAGCAGCACGCTGGACACGGGCGTGACGGGCTCGGACAGCGCCACGGGCTGCTCGTTCGCGGGCACGCTCGTGACCTACGATCTGAGCAGCAAGGCGGGGACCGAGGTCTCGGCCGCTGCGACGTCGACGGGCGGCTCGGTGACCGCCGGCGACCTCTCGCGCTCCTCCACCCTCTCCCCTGTGAGCGGCTCCGGCTCGTTGAACTCGAGCGGCTGGCCGTCGGCGCTCGACAAGAGCGTCTTCTACACGTTCAAGGTCACGCCGCCGGCAGGGTGCCGCGTCCGCCTCACGAGCCTCGGCATCACCGTGAAGTCGTCCGGCACCGGGCCGACGGCCGCGGCCATCACCTCGAGCATCGACGCCTTCGCTGGCACGAGCGTTTTCGGCGCGAACACCACCGCGACGGTCACGTTGAGCGGGACCGGTGGCCCTGGCGCGAGCGTCGAGATCCGGGTCCACGGCTATGGCGCGACCTCGACCTCCGGCACGATGCGCATCAACGGCGTGTTGACCTTGACCGGCGCGCTCGAGTAGCGACGCGCTCAGCCCTGGCCGACCGGGTTCGCAACGATCGGCTTCCGGATTGGTGACGTTCTCGGGACGGCCGGTATTCGGCCTGCGCGTGCCAGGCGATGCGGCGGCGGGCGAGGTGCGGCCCGCACACGAACCACGTGCAGCTCGCCTCGAGACCGATGCGGACGACCTCGATGGCGAGGAGCCACGGGAGCACGGGGAGGCCCCGCCGCAGCAACTGGAGCAGGGGTACGAGGCCGACGGCGCGCACGAGGGCGACCACGGCCAGGACACCCGCGACGGCGAAGACCAGGTGGAGGAGACGGCGCGCGCGCGACGACATGCGCGCCTGTCTAGTGCTCGAAGGGGGCCCTGCCGCGACGCTCCTGCAACGTTGCGGGGGCACCCAGAGCTGTCACGGGCTCGGCGCGAGGGCGACGCTGTCTTGGTGGAGTCGACGATCGGGCACTCGTGTCAGGTGATGGACCCAGCAGCCCTCACTGCCTAGGTGGCATCGTCGACAAGTCAACTTGTCGGCGGACGGGCACAACGTAACCCAAGGGTGTCGCGTGCAGTTGTGGGGGACACCTTTGCACGAACAGCGCTACGGATTGTCTCGCCATTGGTTCGCACGGACCCGCCACGCACGACATTCTCCGTCAAGAAAGCATTCGTGCAGTCGATACAGGACTTTGTAAGCGGTGACCGATATGCATCGAGCATCCACTCCGCCGCATTTCCAGAGAGGTCGGAGTGGCCCCACCGACCATCACCCGTGGGTGCGGTCTTTCCGACCACCCGAAACGAGTCGTGATCGTCAAACCAAGCGTGCGCCTCCGTAAGTAGTGTGGAGGCTGGCGGAATGGACCACGGATAGACCCGATGCTCTGAGCCGCCCGACGCCGCGAAGTTCCACTCCGCTTCCGAAGGGAGGAACCCACCGTCCCAGACGCAGAACGCCGCCGCCTGGTACCAGTTCACGCGAGCAACCGGGTAGTTCGGGATTTCGGCTCCGCCCCCCGGGGTCAGTAGCACACCATTCCACTCCGGCTTCGTGGCCATGAGGTGGACATTCCAGGCAACCGACCAACCGGGCTCGGCGCCACCGTCCTCAAGCGCGAGGCCTGCTCCAGCGTTGAGGTGGGAATGTTTCCCATCTCCTTCGGATGGTCTCCATCCGTCTACGACAGCGTCTACAAACGTGCTGAAACGACCGACAGTGACCTCAAATCGGTCGAGCTTAAACGGTGAAATAGTCGATTTGAATGAAGCGTCTGCATAGCCTGAGGTTACCCCATCAAATGCACGACTGAAGCTGCCGCCAGGGACGAGCAGACTCTCGCAGCAGCTCGACAGTCCGTCTGCGCCGCAGTTCGTTCGGCCCTCTCCCGGCTTTAGGCACGACTTCGGGGTGATGCCGGCGTCTGTCGCTGCCTCGGACACCTCAGGCACGCCTGGCCCGCCCTCGTCTGGCGCGCCACTGCTGTCCGGCGAGGTCGATTCCGCAAAGGCAGAGTCGCCGACTGGTGAGGAGCTGTCCGCACAGACGGCTGCCTCAGGGCGTATGTCGCAACAGCGCTCGGGGTGCAGGTCGCACTCGGCAGGAAAGTCTGTCCGAGCGCAGCCAGAAAGATGAAGCACAATCAGCGCAGTGCTGGCCAGGACCCGAGACATCATGAAGAGGCAACCGTCTGCGAGTCGCGCTGTCAAGACCTCGGGGCGAGTGCGACGCCCTTCCAAACGCCGGTCGCCGTGGTGATGTGCAGTGGGTTCTCGTCCTGATCAGCAAACACCCACGCGCATCGCCAGCACTCAGGCCTAGATGGCCTTTGAGGTTCTGCCAACCTCCAGCAACGCGCACGTTCGGGGGCATCCACTGTCACGGGCTCGGCGCGAGGGCGACGCCCTTGAAAACCGCGTTGGCCGGCGCCGTGTCGACCGTGGTGCCGGTGGCGATGGCCGTGGTGCTGGCGAGCGGATCGCGGAGCACCACCACCTTGGGGGGAGTCTCACCGGTGGTGGCGACCGCGATGATGTCGGTGCCGTCGAGCCACGCCGCGAGGCCCTGGCAGCCGCCGGTGACGCTCGCGAGGTGGGTCGCCTTGAGGGTCCAGGTCGTGCCCTCGAGCTTCCACTTCTGGATGCCCTTGGTGCTGCTGCCGGTGTCGCACAGGAGGAGGGTGTCGGCGCCCGCCGTCGAGTCGGTGTCGAGGAGCACGAACCCGTAGGGCGAAGCCCCGGTCGCAGGCCCGTTGACCTTCGCGAGGGTCGCGGTGGCGGTCGGGAGGCCGGTGCCGACCTGGAGCAGGCCCGGTCCGAGGCCGCTGAGCACGCCCGAGCCCGACCCGGTGCTCACGTAGAGCTGGCCACCGAAGGTGCCGACCCAACGCAAATTCGCGGCGGCGAGGGGCGTGACGGTCGTGCCGACGTTGTAGGTCACACCCTTGTCCTCGGCCCCAATCCAGAACTGGCCGCCGTCGGTCGTGTAGGCCGAGCGGACCGAATTGCTGGCGCCGTTGGCCTCGGCGCCGAGGTCGCTGACGACGAAGGAGCCGCCGGCGTTGACGGTAACGGCAGCGCGCTTGTTCACGGCGGGGGCAGTCTTGGCGATGTCAGCAACACCAGGCGCGACGTGGTAGGCCGCGAAGCTCACCAGCTTGCCGTTGCCCGAGAGGGCGAGGCCGCCGATGCTGGAGCTGCTCGGCAGGCTCACCGCGTTGGTGCCCGCAGCGGGCGCGGCGACCACGGTCCCGGCCGTGCCGGTCGGTGCCGCACCGTAGTTGATCGTGAAAGGGGCCAGGAAGATCGGTGCCGAGGTGGCAGTGTCCGCGACGGTGCCTCCGTCGGTGACCGTGGTGGCGCCGTCGACGCGGAGCACCCAGACCGTCTTGGTCTTGGTGGTGGCGGAGTCGCCGCTCGAGTCCGTGCTGCTCGAGTCGGTTGCAGTCGAGTCGGTCGCGGTCGAGTCGGTCGTGGTCGAGTCGGTAGCCGTGGAGTCGGTCGCCGCGGAGTCGGTGACCGTCGAGTCGGCCGCCGTGCCCGTGTCGGTTCCGGAGTCGACCGCGACGCCGGTGTCGACCGCGACAGCCGTGTCCGCCTTTCCCGTGTCAGGGCTGCCCGTGTCCTCGAGGGTGGTGCCCTCTTCTTCGGAACAACCGACGAAGGCGAACGACGAGACGACCAGGAGGAGGGAGGACAGCTTGCGCATGCCGCCGCTCTAGCGCGGCTCCAGCCTCACGGGGAGAGACCGCGACGATTTCACCTCCTCGTCGCCGACGCCTGACCTTCGGACGAACGGCGCGTTTCGAAACGGCAACGTTTCGAGTTCCCGGCGGGCACCTCGCTCGCGCCCAAGGCCTACCTCACTCATCCGCGCCAAGGTCACCGACGCCGGCGTCGGGCCCACCGCCGACTGCGGCGACGCGGGCGTGAGCACCTGCTTCCAGGTCTCCTGGGGCATCAGCGCGTGCCGCGGTGAGACCCTGCGCCTCCTGAAGCCCGATGGATCGACCGCGGTCACCGGCGTGCTGCCGAGCACGGTCCCGACCGGCAAGTCGTGGTGTCGGCTGCCCGACTCGACGGGGGAGTTCAAGGCGTGCACGCCCACGCCGGGCGCCGCCAACGCGCCCTGACCACGGTGCTACACGGCAGGGGTGGAACGACCGAGGTACCAGCGTGCGCTGCTCGCCGTGCTGGCGCTGCTCGTGCTCGCGCCGCGGCCGCTCGGCGACCAGCCGATGCGCAACCGCCGCGGCCTGCGCGGCGCCAAGGCCGGCAAGCTCAGCCTCGGCCGTCGCAAGCCCCGGATGGTGACGAGCGCGCCGCCCGTGAGCGCTGCGCCACCGGCGAGCGCTCCAGCTCCGAGCGCCTCGACCCTCCCGAGCGCTTCGACCCTCCCGAGCGTCTGGCCCTCGGCGAACCCGTCCGCCGCCCCCACCGGCACCGCGAGCGAGGTGCCCCTCGTCGTCGAGACGTACGAGGACCCGCTGGTGCTCGTCCCACCCACCGCCGACGGCACCAAGGCCCCCGTGGTGATCGCGGTGCACGGCGTGCAGTCCATGCCCGAGTCGGTCTGCGACCCGCTGCGCGAGACCCTCGCCACGCGCGCGTTCGTGCTGTGCCCGGCGGGCATCCCCGTGGGCTTCGAGAACGGCGAGAAGCTCTACCAGTTCGGTTCCGCGGCCAAGCTGTGGGACGAGATCGAAGCCGGACTCGAGGCCCTGCGCGCGCAGTACGGCGACGAGGTCGACACCGACAAGCCGCTCTACGTGGGGTTCTCCCAGGGTTCGATCCTCGGCGTCGACGTGGTGATCGACGAGGCCAAGCTGCCCTACTCGGTCTTCGTCGAGGGCGGTCAGGACGCGTGGTCCAAGCCCCGCATCGAGGCCCTCGAGAAGGAGGGCGGGCGCCGCGTCCTCTTCGTCACCGGCAGCGAGTACTGGGTCACCCGCGCGCGGACCGCGGTGCCGCTGTTCGCGGGCACCAAGGTCGAGGTGAAGCACGTGCACCTCGATGGCCTCGGCCACCACTTCACGCCCGAAGTGGCCAAGACCATCGACGCCCAGGTGGACTGGCTCGTGGACGGCGATCCGCGCTGGTAGTCTGAGGGCGTGCGCTGGCCCCTCCTTGGTTGTCTGATCCTCCTCGGTTGCGCGGGCGGCGACGCCGAACCATCCGAGCCCGTCGACGAGACCGGCGCCGAGACGAGCGGCGATGCCACGCTCGACGGCGACGCCGACGCGTCCGACACGGGCGACACGGCCAAGCCCGATGCCGACGCGGCCGAGGCGCCTGTCGACGCGCCGCCGCCGCTCGTGACCGAGTCGCTGGTCGGCGCCGACGTGCCGGCCGCGCGCGTGGGAATGTTCTACCTCGTGTGGCACGCGCCAGCGGTCACCGCGCTCCGCACGGTCGCGAGCAAGGGCGGCGCGCAGCTCACCCTCGAGGACGTGATCCGCGGCAAGGGCGCCTACGCCGACATCCTCACCAAGTGGGGCGCCGAGGCCGAGGCGATGGCGTTCTACTACCACGCCCGCCCGAAGCTCGGCTTCTACTGCCTCTACCGCGCGCGCGCCGGCGAGACGGGCCACGTGCCCGACTGCCTCGACATCGAGAAGACCGCGGCCACCCACGCCGAGCAGCTGCTCGCGGCCGGCGTCGACCACGTGGTGCTCGACGCGACCAACCTCACCGGGATGGATCGCGCCGGCGACCTCCTGCAGCTGCGCCCCACCGAGGTGCTGTTCGAGGAGTGGGCCAAGCTCCGCAAGGCCGGCAAGAAGACCCCGCAGATCGCCGTCTGGCACGCCATCCCTGCCGGCTCGACCCAGTGGAAGGGCTACCAGGCCATCTACGCGAACGCCGCCTACGACGGCCTCGTGATGCGCGACAAGAAGTCGAACAAGAAGGTGTTCTTCGTGGTGGATCCGCCCGACGCGGGCCGCTTCCCGGACGCGGGTATCCTCGGCCAGGTGCAGAGCAACGGCGGCAAGGACGACGTGATCGTCCAGCGCATGTGGACGATCGGCAAGACGGACCCCGCCGTCGATCGGTGGGCGTTCATGAGCTACTGCCAGGCCGGCGGCAAGGACACCACGAGCATCGTCGGCGCCGGCGCGTGCAACCAGCCCTACGCGGCGAAGAGCGCGCTCGGCACCGCGGTCGCGGTCGCTCCGAGCTTCCAGACCAGCTACGCGAGCCTGCCGTTCTCGGCGGCCGGCAAGCTCTCGGGGCTCACGTTCGCGCGGCAGTGGGAGACGGCGTTCGCCGTGCGGCCCGACTACGTGTTCGTGAGCGGGTGGAACGAGTTCACCGCGCAGCCGCAGCCGAACCCGTTCGCGGGGGACCCGTTCGCGAGGAGCATGGGCCTCGAGCGTGACAGCAATGGCAGCAATCTCTTCGTCGACACCTACGGCATGGAGTTCGGCCGCGACATCGAGCCCACCGAGGAGTACGGCAGCACCTACTACGACCTGACCCGCGCCTGCGCGAAGCGCTGGAAGGGCGGCGCCAAGGACTGCAGCGACGCGGCCGACCCGTGCTGCGCGCCGCTGTCGGCCAACGAGTGGGCGCACGTGTTCGTCCTGAACAACGCCGGGGCGAAGGACTGGCTCCTGACGGTGTCGCCCACCGAGAAGAGCGCGCTCGTCGGCAGCGGGTGGCGAGAGGCGTGCGGCCGCTACGGCACGCCCTCGGTCTCGTGCGTGCGCGCGGACGAGCCGCTCTCGCCGGCGGGGCCGTTCCTCGCGTGGACGAAGCCGGGCGCGGGTCGCAAGCCGCTGCACCGGTGCCTCGCCGGGACCGCGCACTTCTACAGCCTCGACCCGGGGTGCGAGGGGCAGAAGACCGAAGCGGTGCTGGTCTACGTGGCGGACGCGCCCACGGGGGAGACCCCGCGCCGGGCCACGCGTTGCTACCGCGCCTCGACGGGGGAGCACTTCGTGGCGCTCGGCGCGGGGTGCCCGACCGGGGTCACCGACGAGGGGATCCTCGGGTACGTGCGCTAGTCGTTGTCGACGTAGCGGAGCACGCAGAAGCGGCCGCCGCGCTCGACGATGGCGAAGAGCCCGGTGACGTCGACGGGCTTGCCCTCGAGCGTCGCCTCGACGACCGGCTTCTGGTGGAGGGTCACGGCGCCGCGCGGCGAGGGCGTTGCTCGGACCTTCACGAAGCCGAACTTCTTCCCTCCGAAGCGGCGCAGCACCTTGGGTCGGTCCTTGCGCGACGAGTTCGAGAGGTTGTCCCAGGCCCACTGCACACCCATGGACCCGATGAGAGGCTCACCGGCCTTCACGAACTCGGGGTAGAGCAGCGTTGCGTAGTCGAGCGGCCTGGGCTCGAGGGCCAGCAAGGCCTTGTCGTCGTTGGCGGCGAGCGCCGCGAGGTAGGCCTTGCCGACGTCGTCGAGCGACCGGCTCGGCGTGTCGAGGTCGGTCGGAAGGGGCACCGAGACGCTGGGAGTGGCGCTGACGCTGGTCGCCGGGCTCGGTACGACGCTCGCGCTGTTCGACGGGAGTGGCTTCGTGGGCGCGGGCGCGGGTTCGGGCTGACGGTCGCAGCCGATCAGCAAGAGCGCAAGGATCGAGCGGCGCATGGGTTCTCACAAAAGCATGACGGGGGAGCGTCGGGAACGCTCCCCCATCGAACTCGCTCAGCGACTCACTTGAAGGTCGTCCAGCCCTCGAACTCGGGGCACGTGGTGCCGCAGGCGCCGATGAAGTCCTTGGCCGACTTGTCGAAGAACGCGTCGGTTGGCTCCGCGCCGCCGGTCAGCGCGGGGCTGCCCGCCTGGAGCGAGAAGTTGGGGCCCGTCGACTTGGTGTCGGTGATCTTGACGTCAGCGACCTTGGTCTTCGAGATCTTGCGGCTCGCGTCGTCGATGTAGGTCTGCGAGAAGGTCGAGTTCGCGTCCTTCGTCGTGCCCGAGATGATGCTGTTCTTCACCACGAGGGAGCCGTCGGTCGCGTTCTTCTCGGCGCCC
>JAEUKC010000050.1:0-11321 GCA_016794445.1 Myxococcales bacterium | reverse complement strand
TGTTCGTCGCGACGGCGTCTGTCGCCCAGCAGCCGAGCGCCGCGCCCAGCGGCTCCGCCCCCAAGCCCTCGGTCTCGGCGGTCGCGCAGCCGTCCACGAGCGCAGCCACGTCGGCCAGTGTAGCAAGCTCCGCGAGCGCCTCGGCGCTGCCCGCAGCCTCGGCGGCGGCGCCGCCCAACGCTCTGCCCCCGGGACATCCCGCGCCAGGCGCACCGGGCCCCGGCATGGAGGACGACGAGCCGCGCATCCCGCGCGACATCGTGATGGACGATCCCTCCATCCCGTCGGGATCGATCTACACGAGCATCGTCGACGAGACCGGCAAGGCCGTCGGCAACGTGGAGGTGGTCCTCACCATCACGCGGACCAAGATCTCCGAGGGCGAGTCGTCGAGCAAGACGACCAAGACGACGGACGCCAAGGGTATCGTCGTCTGGAAGGATCTCCAGCGCGGCACCGACGTGACCTACGCGGTCTCGGTGGCCAACTCGGCGCCCGAGGCTCCGGCGTTCACCGCGGTCTACAGCTCGAGCGCCTTCAATCTCCCGCTCGATCGCGGCTTCCGCATCCAGCTCCATCGGTTCCCGGTGGCGTCTTCGATCGACAAGCTCCTCGTGGCGGTCGAGGGCGCCGACACCATCATCGAGATCCGCGACGACCAGCTCGAGGTGCAGCAGATCTTCGACATCATCAACGTCGGGACCACCACGTGGGGGCTCGGGCCGAGTGGCCTCGAGCTCGGGCTGCCCCCCGGCTCCAAGGGGCTGCGCACGGGCGAGACCGTCGAGACCCACGGCGCGGTCGGCGTCGAGGGCAAGGGCGTCAAGTGGATCGGCGCGTTCCGGCCCGGCCGCTCGCGACTCGGTTACGACTACAAGATCCCCTTCGACGGATCGGGCGAGATCGATCTCGAGATCCCGCTCCCGCCGCGCGTGATGGTGGCCCGCCTCCGCGTCCCCACCCGCAAGGGCATGACCGTCAGCGTCGAGGGGTTTCCCCCCACGCGCCCCGAGATGACCGAGATCGGGGTGAAGGTAGCCTCGACCCTCAAGCAGGGCTCGCCACAGGAGCCCATCGCCCGGCTCAAGATCCACATCGCGGGCATCCCCACCGCGGGGCCCGCGCGCAACGCGGCGTTCCTCGGCGCGCTCGGGCTCTTGCTGGTCGGCCTCTGGCTCGGCACGCGCGCCCACGCCCGCAAGGAGCTCGAGGCCTCCACGTCGCTCCGCGCGCGCATCCGCCTGCGCCTCCTCCAGGAGGTTCGCGAGCTCGACCAGGCCCTCGCCGAGGGGCGCATCGGCCCCAAGGCCCACGCCCGCGAGCGCGCGCGCCTGGTGGACGACATCGGCAGCACCCTGGAAGTCTGACGGAGCCCCTCGATGGCCATCCGGCGCATCGCGCAGATCGGGCACCCCGTCCTCCGCGAGATCTCGAGAGAAGTATCGATCGAGCAGCTCTGCTCGGACGAGATGCAGCGTTTCATCGACGATATCATCGAGACCATGCGCGACGCGAACGGCGCTGGTCTGGCGGCTCCGCAGATCTACGAGCCCGTGAGGATCTGCGTCATCGAGGTGAGGAACAATCCTCGTTATCCCGACCGACCGAACATCCCGCTGACCGTACTGGTCAACCCGAGGCTCACCCCGCTCGGCGACGAGCGCTTCGACAACTACGAGGGTTGCCTCAGCGTGCCCGACCTGCGCGGCGTCGCGCCACGCCACGCCGTCCTCCGCGTCGAAGCCCTAGATCGCCACGGTGCCGCGCTGGAGTTCGTCGCCCGCGGGCTCTCGGCGGGCGTCTATCAGCACGAGGTCGACCACCTCGACGGCAAGCTCTTCCTCGATCGCGTCGTCGATCCGAGCACGCTGTCGACCTGGCGCGAGTTCGAGCGTCACCATCAGGCCTCGGCGACCGAACACGCCCGCGCGATCGTTGCGCGCTACGGCTCCTGATCCGGGTGTGGAAAGCCTGCCCACAAGGGCCGTGTACAGCCTCCGCGCAACCCGAGCACAGCGTCCCCTCCTGGTTCCACCCTCACCCCGGGCGGAGCTTGTCCCCGTCCTCCTCCCCAGCGCCGAGCGGTCCACCGGCCTGCGATTACGGACGCTTACCGAGATATCCCCAGAACCCACAGGCCCTACTCGTATCTACTGAGATTAATTTATACAGAGGATCAGAGAGCACGGACCGGACCGAACCGTGCGAGAGGGGCTTCCGCTCTCGCGAAGCTTGGCGTAGACACTCGTTCACCGAGGAGCCTGGTATGGACGTCACGCTGCCGAAGAAGGATCTCATTCGCCTGTTCGGACGCACCCAAGGGGTGGCCGACAAGAAGAGCACGATGCCCATCCTGTCGAACGCGCTCGTGATGGCGCGCGGCGGGTCGATCCGTGCCTCGGCGACCGATCTGTTCATGGCCGTGACCTCGTCGCAGCCCGCCACCATCCAGCGCGACGGGCTCATCGCGTTGCCGGCCAAGGAGCTCGTCGAGCGCCTCAAGGCCATGCCCGAGGGGCTCGTGCAGTTCTCCGTCTCGGAAGGCTCGACCGTCCTGCTCAAGGCCGTCGGAGCCAAGCGCGAGTTCCGCCTGCGCGGCATGCCCGGCGAAGATTTTCCCACCCTGCCGCAGCCGGACGAATCCTCGACCGAGCTCGCCATCTCGCCGGCGATCCTCGCCGACCTCATCGCCAAGACCTCGTTCTCGATCTCGCCGGACGAGACCCGCCCGCACCTCAACAGCGCCCTCCTCGAGTGGGACGGCGCGGTCGCGCGCATGGTCACGACCGACGGACACCGCCTGAGCAAGTACGAGATCGACGTCCCCGGCGTGGAGGCCAAGTTCTCGCTGCTCATCCCGCTCAAGGGCATCGGTGAGCTCCGCCGCCTCTGCGACGAGCTCCGCTCCGACAAGAGCACGGACGCGCCCATCAAGCTCCTGCGCGGTGGCCCCAACGTATTCTTCTCGTACGCGCGCCCGGGGGAGGAGTCGCTCCTCGCGATCAAGCTCGTCGACGCGCAGTTCCCGCCCTACCAGCAGGTCATCCCACAGCGCTCGGATCACTCGGCGCGCGTCTCGCGAGCCTCGTTCATCGACGCTCTCCGCGCCATGTCCATCGCCGCGAGCGAGCGCACCGGCAGCGTGAAGATCTCGCTCGCCGGCGGCACCATGCGGGTCTCCAGCGAGAACCCCGACAGCGGCGACGCGCTCGACGAGCTCGCCGTCGAGTACGCCGGCCCCGACATGACCATCGGCTTCAACGTCCGCTACCTGCTCGACGTCCTCACGGTCATCGACGCCGAAGACGTCAAGCTGGGGCTCTCTGGTGAGCTCGATCCGGTGGTCGTCTCGCCGGCCTCCGACGCGCGCTTCCTGGGCATCGTCATGCCCATGCGCATCTGATTCGCTGCTGCCGTGGAGCCTCGCTCGCTGCGGCTCGCCTCGCTCGAGGTCCACGGGCTGCGCAACCTCGTACCGGCGCAGATTCGCCTGGGGCCACGGTTCAACGTCTTCGCGGGCAACAACGCGCAGGGAAAGACCAACCTGCTCGAGGCGGTCTACCTCGCGTGCACCTCGAAGAGCTTCCGCGTGCCTTCGCTCGACGAGGTCGTGCGACACGGGGAGAGCACCGCGCGCGTGACCGCGACGTTCGACGTGGAGGACGAACCCAAGCGGGTCCAGGTCCTCACGTTCGGCGAAGGCGGTCGCACCACGATGGTCGACGGCAAGCGGGTCCGCAGCCTCTCGGCGTACGCGGCCCTGTCTCCGGTCGTCGTCTTCGAGCCGAGGAGCCTGGCGCTCACCCAGGGGCCCTCGGGGGAGCGCAGGAGGTTGCTCGACCGGGTGGGGTTCCACCTCGCGGTCGTAGAAGGCGGGGCCGCCACGGCGGTCGAAGACCTCACGCGCTATCGCCAGGCGCTCGCCCGGCGCCGCAGAGCCCTGGTGCGCGGCGACGACGTGCGTGTCCTCGGGGCCCTCGAGGAGATCCTCTCGGTGCACGGCGCGGCCATCGCGGCGAGGAGGGCACGGACCCTCGAGGCCCTTCGGGGGCCGGTCGTCGACGCTTTTGCCCGAATTTCGCGCGGATCGGCGGGCCTCGAGATCTCGCTCGCCTCCCGGGGGCCGCGGGATCGCGAGGGGCTGGTCGAGGCCCTTCGCGCGCGCCGCGGCGACGACGCGCGTCGGGGGACCACGACTGTGGGCCCTCACCTGGACGACCTCGAGCTCGTCCTCTCCGGGCACGCCGTCCGGCACTCGGCTTCGCAAGGGCAGCACCGGATGCTGGTGCTCTCGCTGGTCTCGGCCGAGCTCCAGGGCATCGCCGCGGCCCGCGAGGTTGCCCCGATTCTTCTCCTCGACGATGTCTCCAGTGAGCTCGACCCCACGAGGAACGCTGCCCTGTTTGATTTCCTCGATGGAACCAAGGGGCAGGTACTGGTCACCACCACCCGGCCGGAAGCCTTGTCCATCCGCACGGAACGGCTCGATTTCCGGGTCGAGCAGGGGAAGGTCGCACCCTGAACGGATGACTGGGCGTCCCTGTTCCCCCGTGCTACGCCCGGCGTCCTCGAACAATGTCCGAAAAGAAGCCGAGCTCCAATCCGCCTAGTGGGTCCGAAGTCGCCGCCGTGAGCCCTGCTGGGGCCTCGAGCCCGCCGGTCCCGGCGACGAGCAGCGTCCCCCCGGCCGACTACGGCGCGAGCAACATCCAGATCCTCGAGGGGCTCGACGCCGTCCGCAAGCGCCCCGGCATGTACATCGGCGACGTGCACGACGGCTCCGGCCTCCACCACCTCGTGTGGGAGGTCATCGACAACTCCGTCGACGAGCACCTCGCGGGGCACTGCAAGGTCATCAAGATCGTCCTCCACTACGACCACTCGGTCACCATCGAGGACGACGGCCGCGGCATCCCGGTCGACATGCACCAGAAGGGTGTCTCGGCCGCCGAGGTCGTGATGACCGTCCTGCACGCCGGGGGCAAGTTCGACCACGACTCGTACAAGGTCTCGGCCGGTCTGCACGGCGTCGGCGTCTCCGCCGTCAACGCGGTCAGCGAGTGGCTCAAGCTGGAGATCCACCGCGACGGGCACGTCTACGTGCAGGAGTACCGGCTCGGGGTGCCACAGGGGCCGCTCTCCCAGCTCGGCGAGACCACCCGCACCGGCACCAAGGTCACCTTCCGCCCCGACCCGGCCATCTTCGCCACGGTCCCGGGAGACGTATTCGAGTTCAACCACGAGACCATCGGGCACCGCCTCCGCGAGATCGCCTACCTCAACGCGGGCCTGGTCATAGACTTCCGCGACGAGCGCGCGCCCGGCCGCGATCACGAGTACGTCTACAAGGGCGGCATCTGCGAGTTCGTAGAGCTCCTGAACAAGGCCAAGGAGCCGATCCACGAGCAGGTCGTCACCTTCCGCGTCGAGCAAGACAAGGTCGACGTCGAGATCGCGCTGCAGTGGAACAACTCCTACACGGAGCAGGTCTTCCCCTACACCAACAACGTCCACAACCGCGACGGCGGCACCCACCTCACGGGCCTCCGGGGCGGGCTCACGCGCACCATCACCGCGTACGGCGCCGAGCACAACCTGGTCAAGGAGCTCAAGGCCGGCCTCACGGGCGAGGACATCCGCGAGGGGCTCACGGCCGTCATCTCGGTCAAACACCCCGATCCGTCGTTCGACTCGCAGACCAAGCACAAGCTCGTGTCGAGCGAGGTCAAGACCATCGTCGAGCAGATCGTGGTCGAGCGCCTCGGGCGGTTCCTCGAGGAGAACCCGGCCACCGCCCGCAAGATCCTCGAGAAGGGCATCATGGCCGCCAAGGCGCGCGAGGCGGCGCGCAAGGCCCGCGAGGTCGTGCGCAAGAGCGCGATGGACCCGCTGTCGATCAGCGGCAAGCTCGCCGACTGCCAGGACAAGGACCCGACCCGCTGCGAGCTCTACCTGGTCGAGGGAGACTCCGCCGGTGGCTCGGCCAAGCAGGGGCGCGACCGCAAGTTCCAGGCGATCCTCCCGCTCCGCGGCAAGATCCTCAACGTCGAGCGCGCGCGCCTCGACAAGATGCTCTCGTCGCAGGAGATCGGCACCATCATCACCGCGCTCGGCTGCGGCATCGGCGAGAGCGGCTTCGACATCGCGAAGCTCCGCTACCACTCGATCATCCTCATGACCGACGCCGACGTCGACGGCTCCCACATCCGCACGCTGCTCCTCACGTTCTTCTTCCGCCAGATGCGCGAGGTCGTCGAGCGCGGGCACCTCTACATCGCCCAACCTCCGCTCTACCTGGTCAAGACCAAGAAGAAGGAGATCTACAAGAAGGACCAGGACGATCTCGACCAGTTCCTCCTGCAGAACGGCGTCGAGGGGCTCACCCTGCAGTCGAGCCGCGGGCCGATGATCTCGGGCGAACCGCTGCTCAACCTGCTCACGCGGCTCCGTCGCTTCCGGCACGCGCTCGGCAAGCTCGAGCGGCGCGGCGAGCCCCGCGTCCTCGCCTCGGCGGTGCGCTCCTCGCAGCTCGACGCCGCCGTGCTCCGCGACCCGGCGCGCCTCGAGGCGGCGGCCGAGGCCCTGCGGGTCTACGTCGAGCAGTACTACCCGGAGATGTTGCCGCTCTCGATCGAGGTCGGTCGCGACGCCGAGCACGCGACAGGCACGCTCGTCGTCCGCTCGCGCGCCGGCGCGGCCACCCGCACGAGCACCATCGACTACTCGCTCGTCGATTCGCCCGAGTACCACGAGATCCTCGCCGTCGAAGAGGACGTGCGCGCGCTCGGGCCCGCTCCCTTCACCGTGAAGGAAGACGAGCACCGGCCCCCGGTCGAGCTCGCCGGGCCGGACGCGCTCTGGGACTACGTCGACACGCGCGGGCGCAAGGGCCTCGGCATCCAGCGCTTCAAGGGTCTCGGCGAGATGAATCCGACCCAGCTCTGGGAGACCACCATGAACCCGGACGCGCGCGTTCTGCGCCGCGTCTCGATCGGAGACGCCGTCGAGACGGACCGGATCTTCAGCGTCCTCATGGGCGACCAGGTGGAGCCGCGCCGGCAGTTCATCGAGCAGAACGCGCTCACGGTGAAGAACCTCGACATCTGATACGCTTCCGGCACCGCGATGCCGTCGTTCAAAGCTCCGTCCGGGGACACGACCTCGTCGCGGATCAAGTCGCTCGTCCTGCACGTCGAGCGCACGCGTGGTCGCGCCGAAGCGGACGACTTCCTGCAAGAGGTGGGCGTCGGGCGCGATCTCCTCGTCGACGAGACGCGGCGCGTGAGCGTGGCGATGTGGCGCAAGGCGCTCGACAACTTCGTGCGCCGCTACGGCGAGCCCACGCTCGACGAGATCGGCGCGGACGTCACCCACCCCTCCAACCTGGGACCGTGGATCCACGTGGTGCGCAACGCCGAGACGGTCGCCGACGCGTTCCGCCTGCTCGAGGGCGCGACCACGCAGATGAACTCGACGACCCGCATCGAGACCCTCTCGGTGGAGGGGCGGACCTGGCGCGGCCGCGTGCACGTCCTCCACGATCCGGCGCTCGAGCGGGGCGGCGTGCTCTCGCGCGCGCGGCGCGTGGAGATCAGCGCGGTCCCCACGCTGTTCGGCCTGCCGCCAGCCACCGTCGAGGAGCTCGCCTCGCTCGACCGCGGCGACGGCTTCTACGAGTACGCGGCCACCTGGACGGTGCCCTCGCCGCTCGCTGCCTACGCGACCCTGGGCGCCCTGTTCGTCGGCGCCTCGGCCGGTGTCGGCTTCGCCGTGCACGACCGGCTCGGCGCCTTGCTCGGCGGGTTCTTCGGCCTCACCTCGGCCGCCGCGCTGGTGTTCCGCGGGCTCGACGGGGCCACACGCGCGATCCGCGACCGCTCGCAGTCGATCCGCATCCGGGCGCTCGAGCGCAGCCTCGAGCTGCAAGAGGTGCCCGAGCTCACCCAGCTCGGCGACCTCGACGGCCAGGTGATCGCCGGCCTCTACCGCCTGCACGCGCGGCTCGGCTCGGGCGCCACGGGCGTCATCTACGAGGCCCTTCGCCTCTCCGACCGCACCCCTGTCGCGGTCAAGCTGCTGCGCACCGCGGTGGCCGCCGACGCGGTGGCGGCCGACCGGCTGGTGCGCGAGGCCGAGGCGCTGCGCCTCACGTGGCACCCCAACGTCGTCGAGCTGCTCGACCACGGGCAGCTCCCGGACGGCACCGCCTACCTCGTGATGGAGCTCCTCCGCGGCGAGACCCTCGCGACGCGCCTCTCCCGGCAGAAGTCGCTCAGCTTCCGCGAGCTCGCGCCGCTCCTCGATCAGGTGTGCGACGCGCTCTCCGCGATGCACGCCGCCGGGGTGATTCATCGTGATCTGAAGCCGAGCAACATCTATCTCTGTGACCCGCAGCAGAACCTGCGCTCCTCGAACAACTTCATCCCCAAGGATCCGACCGCCCCGCGGGTGAAGATCTTCGACTTCGGCATCGCCAAGGTGGAGTGGGCCGAGACCCGCATCACCAACATCGGCGTGCCCCTAGGCACCCCCGGGTACATGGCGCCCGAGCAGGAGTCGGGGGACGGCGTCGATCTGCGCGCCGATCTGTTCGCCGTCGGCGCGCTGGCCTTCGAGTGCCTCACGGGCCGCCCGCCGCCGCTGCATGCGCGCACCGACACCGCGGGACGCGACGCCCTGGCCGGCCTCCAGGCGCCGCTGCGTGCGCTGATCGAGCGCGCCATGGCCAAGGACCCCAAAGACCGCTTCCCGGACGCTCGCTCCCTGCAGGTCGCCCTGCACGAAGTGGAGATCTCGAGCGGCACGATCGAAAAGGCACAAGCGTCAGCATAGGAGGTCGTCGTGGCTCTTCTTCCCATCGAAGCCGTCGCGGACAAACTCGGGATCTCGTCCTCGGACTACGTCCCTTACGGAGATGGCGTCGGCAAGCTCCGCGCCACTTCGGCGTTCGTGCCCGAGGGGCAGAAGCCCCGGGGCAAGCTCGTGCTGGTGTCCGCCATCACGCCGACCCCGGCCGGCGAGGGCAAGACCACGATCTCCATCGGCCTCTCCGACGGCATGAGGAAGCGGGGGGTCAACGTGGTCGCGGCGCTCCGTCAGCCGTCGCTCGGCCCGACGCTGGGCAGCAAGGGCGGCGGCGCCGGTGGCGGGCGCTCGCGCCTCGAGCCGTTCGAGCGCGTGAACCTCGGCCTCACCGGCGACATCCACGCCGTCACCTCCGCGCACAACCTCCTCGCGTCGCTGGTCGACAACGTCCTGCACTTCGGCGGGCACGCGCTCGACGCGCGCCGCACGGATTTCCCCCGGGTGATCGACCTCGACGACCGCACGCTGCGCGACGTGATCGTGGGCCTCGGCGGGGCGCTCCAGGGCGTGCCGCGCGAGACGCGGTTCGACATCACCGCCGCCAGCGAGGTGATGGCCATCCTCTGCCTGTCGCGCGACTACGCCGACCTCAAGCACCGCCTCGGCCGCATCCGCGTCGGCTGGACCCGCGAGAACCAGCCGGTGTTCGCCTCCGACGTCGGCGCCGTCGGCGGCATGGCCGTCGTCCTGCGCGAGGCGCTCTTGCCGAACCTGCTGCAGACGGCCGAGGGCACCCCCGCGCTCGTGCACGGCGGGCCGTTCGGCAACATCGCCCACGGCTGCTCGTCCATCGTGCAGACCCGCTGGGCGCTCTCCAAGGCCGACGTCGTGATCAGCGAGGCCGGCTTCGGCTTCGACCTCGGCGGCGAGAAGTTCCTCGACATCAAGTGTCGCGCCGCGGGCGTCTGGCCCCACGCGGCGGTGTTCGTCGCCACGCTCAAGGCCCTCAAGTACCACGGTGGCGTCGCGGCCAAGGACGCCAACAAGCCCGACGCCAAGGCGCTCGAGCGGGGCGCCGAGAACCTGCGGCAGCACATCCGCACCGCGCGCACCTTCGGCCTCGCGCCCGTGGTGGCGATCAACCTGTTCCCCGGGGATCCGCGGGAGGAGCTCGAGCTCCTCGAGTCGATCGCCAAGGAGCTCGACGTCCCCTGCGCGCGCGCCTCGGGCTACGTCGACGGCGCCGACGGTGGGCTCGCGCTCGCCGACGTCGTGTCGCAGGCGCTCGCCAGCGCGCCGGCAAACCCGGAGCCGCGGTATCTCTACGACCTAGCGGATCCGCTCGTCACCAAGATCGAGAAGGTCGCCAAGACCGTCTACGCGAGCAGCTCGATCGAGCTCTCCCCCCAGGCCCAGAAGGACGCGCAGAAGATCGAGGCGGCCGGGCTCTCGCACGCGCCGATCTGCATGGCCAAGACCCACCTCTCGCTCTCCCACGACCCGAAGCTCGGCGGGCGTCCCACGCCGCACGTGCTGCCGATCCAGTCGATCCGGCTGTCGAGCGGCGCGGGCTTCGTCGTGCCCCTGTGTGGCGACATCATGACGATGCCCGGCCTCGGTCGCGAGCCCGCCGTGCTCGGGATGACCCTCGGCGACGACGGCACGATCGAGGGCCTGAAGTGAGCCGCGCTTCGGCTCGACTCCGGGGCGCGCGCTTCGCGACAGCCCTGACCCTCGCCGCCTGCGGTGGACAGGTCGCGAGCGAGACCGATGGCGGTACGGACGCTGCGCTCGACACCGACAAGGTCGACACGGCCATCGACACGGCCGTCGAGACCGTGGTGCCGCCCAAATCTCCGGGCACCTGCACCGGTGGCGGCACGAGCATCCCCTGCGGTCCTGGGCTCACGTGCACGTCGGCGTCGGGCTCGCTGGCGTGCACCGACGGCACGGGCCGCCCAGCAGGGAGGGCGTGCGGGGTCGTGCTCTGCGACGTCACCTGCACGTGCACCAGCGCGCCGGACAGCACCTGCAACTGTCCCGTCGCCGTGGCAGGCCCGCAGGCGCCGCCCGAGCTCGCGCTCGCCTAGACCCCGCGCCGACCCGCGATCGCGCGCCCGAGCGTGACCTGGTCGGCGAACTCGAGCTCGCTGCCATGGGGGACCCCGCTCGCGATCCGCGACAGGGTCACCCCCAGTGCCTCGAGTTCGCGCGCGAGCAGGAGCGCCGTGGCCTCGCCGTCCACCGAGGGCGGCGTGGCGACGATCACCTCGCGCACGCCGTCTTCGCGGATGCGCGCGCTCAGGCGATCGAGCGGGAGGTCGTCGGGACCGACGCCGTCGAGCGGCGAGACCAGCCGACCGAGCACGAAGTAACGCCCGCGCATGGCCCCGCTGCGCTCGATGGCGCTCAGATCGCTCACCTTGGCGACCACGCAGAGCAGGGTCGGATCGCGCCGCGGATCGGCGCACACCTCGCACACGACGGGCGCGTCGACGATCTCGACCTCGGCGAGG
>JAEUKC010000011.1:0-5005 GCA_016794445.1 Myxococcales bacterium | reverse complement strand
GACCGCCCTCTTCGCCGCGACACGTCGTGAGGCGCGCGGGGTCGTACTTGACGGTGACCTTGCTGCCGACGCGGAGCGTGCCCGTGACCGTGGTGTGCCAGCTCGCGTCGAACTGGATGCGCGCGGCGCCGTCGATCGCGGCGGTGGTCGAGGCCGAGTCCTCGTCCGTCACGGGCTGGGCCGCGCAACCGGCGAGCGAGGCGAGCGAGACGAGGGCGAGCAGCGCGGAGAAGGTCTTGGACATCGGGGCTCCTGCGGTGGCGCCCGAGGCGTCACTCTGACAAGAGTTACTAGCACCTACACTGTAGGTGTCAAGGCGCTCGTTGTGGCGGCCGAGGACCGCGATTACCTGCGTGCGCATGTCCTCCCCCCGTGTCGTCCGAGCCGCCCGTGGATCGACGTTGACCTGCAAGGGCTGGGTCCAGGAGGCCGCCCTGCGGATGCTGATGAACAACCTCGACCCCGAGGTCGCCGAGCGCCCGGAAGACCTCGTGGTCTACGGCGGCACCGGCAAGGCCGCGCGCTCGTGGGAGGCGTTCGACGTCATCGTTCGCGAGCTCACCACGCTCGCCGACGACGAGACCCTGCTCGTGCAGTCGGGCAAGGCCGTGGGCCGCTTCCGCACCACCAAGGACGCGCCGCGCGTGCTCATCGCCAACAGCAACCTCGTCGGCAAGTGGGCCAACTGGGACGAGTTCCGTCGGCTCGAGGCGCTCGGCCTCACCATGTACGGGCAGATGACCGCGGGGTCGTGGATCTACATCGGCACCCAGGGGATCCTGCAGGGCACCTACGAGACGTTCGTGGCCGCCGCCGCCGCCTTCACCGCGCGCACCCAGCAGAAGGCGCGGTGGGTGCTCACCGCCGGCCTCGGCGGCATGGGCGGGGCGCAGCCGCTCGCCGCGAAGATCGCCGGCCTGTCGTGCGTCGCGATCGAGGTGGACCCGACCCGCATCGAGAAGCGCCTCGAGACGGGGTACGTCGACCTCCGCGTCGACGACCTCGGCGCCGCCATCGAGCAGGCCATCGCCGCGGCCGACGCCGGCAAGCCCGTCACCATCGCGGTGCTCGCCAACGCCGCGCACGCCTATCCGGAGATCGTCCGCCGCAAGATCGTCCCCGATCTGGTGACCGAGCAGACCAGCGCGCACGATCCATTGAATGGTTATGTACCCGGCGATCTCCCCCTCGCCGACGCGCCCGCGCTGCGGCTCGCCGACCCGGTCGGCTACGTCCGCCGGGCCAAGGAGGGCATGCGCGCCGAGGTCGAGGCCATGCTCGCCATGCAGGCCGCGGGCGCCGAGGTGTTCGACTACGGCAACAACCTGCGCGCCTATGCACAAGAGGCGGGCTGCGCCGACGCCTACGGCTACCCCGGCTTCGTCCCGGCCTACATCCGTCCGCAGTTCTGCGTCGGCCGCGGCCCGTTCCGCTGGGTCGCGCTCTCCGGCGATCCGGCCGACATCGCCGTGACCGACGAGACCATCTGCCAGGTGATGGCGCACGACGAGTCGCTCGTCCGCTGGATCCGCGCCGCGCAGCAGCACGTGCACTACCAGGGGCTCCCGGCGCGCATCTGCTGGGTCGGCTACGGCGACCGCGCCCGCGTCGGCCTCGCGTTCAACGAGCTCGTGCGCACCGGCAAGGTCAAGGCCCCGATCGTCATCGGGCGTGACCACCTCGACTGCGGCAGCGTCGCCTCGCCGAACCGTGAGACCGAGGCCATGCGCGACGGCAGCGACGCGATCGCGGACTGGGCCATCCTGAACGCCCTCGTGAACACCGCGACGGGCGCCTCGTGGGTGAGCTTCCACCACGGTGGCGGCGTGGGCATCGGCTACTCGCTGCACGCCGGGATGGTGGTGGTCGCCGACGGCACGCCCGAGGCCGCCGCCCGCCTCGAGCGCGTGCTCACGAGCGACCCCGGGATGGGCGTCATCCGCCACGCGGACGCGGGCTACGAGGAGGCCATCGCGTGCGCGAAGGAGCGCGGCGTCGCGGTGCCTCACCGCGCATGACCGAGCGCACCCTGGTCGTCACCGACACCGTGACGGGGCGCGGCAAGGGCGTGCTGCTCCTGCCGAAGCTGATCGCGACGCCGACGCAGCCGCGAGGCACGTTCGTGGCGCGTCTCACCTCGGGCGATGCGCCGCCGCGTGAGGTCGTCGCGCAGCTCGAGGTCTCGCACGTGCGGGGGCCGCTGCCGCCGTTCGCGCTGGTGCGCCTGGTGGAGCTCGCCGAGGTGCCGGTCGGCGCCGTGCTCGCCTGGGACGAGTGAGCCGCGTCGCGAGCCACGCAGTAGCCGAAAGGCGCCGCGCGCGGCATGGTGGGGCGGTGCGTTCCACCCAGCTCCTGCTCCTCGCCTTCCTCGTCGGCTGCGGTCGCTCGACCCTGAGCAGCGGGACGATCGACGACGCCTCGACCGACCCCGCCGACGTGGAGGCCGCGAGCGACACCAGCGACGCAGGCGTCTGGAAGGACACCGTCACCGTCCTCAGCGTCGGTCAGGCGGTCGGCACGGGCGTCCTCGGCCCGGTGTATCCGACCGGCCTCTTTGCGAGCGACGACCAGGTGGTGGTCGTCGGCCTCGCCCGCGCCGACTTCGCGATCGCTTCGGTGACCATCCCGCGCGGTGGCTTCGTGCTCGCCCTCGACACCCTCACCGGTGCGGTTCGGTGGCACCTCACGATCGGCGAGAGCATCGGGGCGATCGCGAGCGTGGGCGACGAGCTGGCGGTCGCCGGGTCGTTCTCGGGGACGGTCACGCTGCCGACGGCCGGCGCGCCGACCACCCTCACCTCCGCGGGCCGCACCGACGGCGTGGTCGCGGTCCTGTCGAAGAGCGGCGAGCTCCGCTGGGCTCGCCGCTATGGGTCGAGCGGCTTCGACCAGGGCTTCGCCGTCACGAGCCTGGGCGGCGCCGTCGTGGTCGCGGGCGCGATCACCGGGGTCGCCGATCTGGGAGAGGGCTGCGGCACCCTGGAGGCGCGGCCGGGTGGCGACGACGGTGAAGGCCACCTCGTCGGCGTCTACGACGCGGTGGTGCTGCGATACCCCGCCGACGGCGGGTGCCCGTGGGGCGCCGCGATGGGCGCCCCGCTGTCCGACGACATGGCGTTCGGCGTCACCACGCTCGACGGCGAGATCTTCGTCGCCGGCGCGGCGAAGCGACCGCTGCTGCTGCGCACCACGATGGGCGTGGACCTCGAGCTCGGCGGGGCGCCGACGAAGCGGCCTGCGCCGTTCCTGCTGCGCCTCGAGCCCTCGGGAAAGCGCCTGCCCGCGACGTGGCTCGGCCTCGAGACCAGCGAAGGGCGCGGCCGGTCGGTCACGACGCGAGGCAAGGACCTCCTCTTCGCGCTCACCACCGAAGGAGGGCGCGTCGACCGCGGGTCGCTCCCCCCACTCACGCTGACGGCCGGAGCGCACGTCGTCGCCTTCCGGGGAACAGCCGTGCTCGGCGTCACCTCGCTCGGTCCGAAGACGCTCGACGTCGGGCCGATCGCCGTCGCCGGCGACACCGCGCTGGTCGCTGCCACCGAGGGCGATCCCGGCGGCGTGGTCTTCGCGAAGCTCGGCACGTCCACCTCGATCGCGCGCCATCCTGCCGCCGGCGCCACCGGTCTGCCCTTCGTCGTCGCGACGTCGGGCTCGAACGCGTGGATCGCCGGCTACACGGGGGTGCCGATCTCGCTCGGCGAGCCCCCGGTGAAGATCGACACGGGAAGAGAGGGCGGCCTCTTCGTCGCGCGCCTGGGGCTCTGAGGGGTTGCGACGCGTCCGGCGCACCGATACGGGCGGTGATGCTCCGATCGCTCTTGCTCGCCTTGACGCTGACCGCCTGCGCCCAGACCAACGCCAACAGCGGTCCCGCCGACGCGGCCCTCGCCGACACCGTGGTACCGGACACGCTCGCCACCGACTCGGGGGCGGACACCAGCACGACCGGCGACACCGGCCTCGGCACCGACACCGGCCTCGTCACCGACACCGGACCTGGCGATCCGGCGCTGGTCGGGCTCCCCGGGATCGCGGCCTGGGACGCTCTCGCGCCCGACGAGAAGGCCAAGGTCAAGAGCTTCCGCACGTTCTTCCTGCACCAGTCGGTGGGCGGCGACCTCGAGGACGGCGCGGAGGCCGTGGGCTACAAGTTCGAGTACGTCGACAGCAGCGCAACGTCGCTCTCGCCGGGGCTGAACGGGGGCCTCTTCGCCTCGAGCAACGGCAACCCCGCGGGGAAGATCGCCGAGTTTCGCAAGCTGGCCCTCGCCACCAAGTCCACGGCCCGCGTGGCCATCATGAAGTTCGGCTACGCCGACATCGTGAGCGACAAGGTCGCGGCGGCGCAGACCGCCTACCAGGCCGCGGTCGCGGACATCAAGGCGGCCGGCGTGCGCGTCCTCCACGTGACGCCGCCCCTCGTGTACTCGGTCCCGGCCGAGAACGCGCCGAAGATGGCGACCCGCGCGTGGATGCGGGCGACGTTCCCGTCCGACGTGATCTTCGATCTGCAAGACGTCGAGAGCACGGAGCCGGCGACCGGCGCCCGGTGCGAGCGCGGCGGCTCGTGGGAGATCTGCAACTCGGTGCGATCGACGGCGGCTTGCCCGAGCCTGAACCAGGGCATCGACGCACCCACCGGTCAGGGTCACATCTGCTTCAAGCCCCACGCGCAGCGCTTCGCGAAGGCCTACCTCTACGCGATCTACCTGGCCGGCAAGTGACGCCCGACGAGCGCTAGCCACACTCGGCGCCGCACTGGGCGTCGGCGCAGCCGATGGCCTTGTCGTAGGCCGCCTTGCCGATCGGGAAATCGACCCCGCACTTGGCGATGCAGGCCTTGGCCTCGGCGCCGGCGTCGCCCGCGTCGGCGGGCAGCAGCGCGCACGCGAGGATGCAGTTCACGTACTCGTCGTCGCACTTCGGGTCGCCGAGGCAGCCGTTGATCTCGGCGCAGCACTTCGCCTCTGCACACGCGTTGCACTTCGCGTTCTTCGACGAGTAC
>JAEUKC010000465.1:0-12591 GCA_016794445.1 Myxococcales bacterium | reverse complement strand
ACGCCGAAGCTCGGGAGCTCCCCCGAGTCGTCGCGACCGACGTGGGTCTGGAGGTCGATGTTGGCGAGGTAGAACGACTGGGCGTTCCCGGAGTAGAGGCGGCCGCGCAGAGAGGCGTCGAGCTGGTGGGCGATGGTGACGTGCGCGAGCGTGCCCGCGTCGTCGGTGCCCCCGCCGGCCGGCGTGAACGACTCGAGCTTCGGGCTGCCGAGCTCGCCGAGGCAGGCGAAGCGCGTGGCCACCATCTGCTCGTACACATGGCGGGATTCACCGGAGTGGATGCGGTCGCCGCAGTGGGTGTTGGCGAGCGTGGACAGCACGCTCGGCAGCCCGAAGTCGGTGGCGCAGACGCCGAGATCCGCCTCGTCGGGGGCGTGGCCGATCTGCAGCTCGTCACGGAGGAGCTGGAGCCCGTTCACGAGGGCGTAGCGGTCACGCACCTGGTTGCGCAGGTAGGCGTGGTAGGCGCTGCGCTCGGCGCCGAAGGTGGAAGGCAGCGCCCAGACACGCTGGACACGCACGCTGGCCGCAGTCGGGTCGAACGCCATCGGCCCACGGTGCCAAGAACAGAGGACGAGGCCAAGCCCCCCGAGCATCGAGTAGCATCCCCTTCGATGGCGTTCCTGGCGGCGCTCTGGGACGAGCTCGTGCTCCTCGTCGTGATGCTGGTGGTCGACGGGCTCGCCCGGCGCAAGGGGCACGAGCTGCGCGCGCATCTGCGCCGGGCCTGGTGGCTCTTCGGCTTCTCCCTGGCCTTCTCCATCGCGGGGACCGCGCTCCTCACCCTCGGCTACCCGAGCGTGAAGGCCTGGGCCGGCCGGCTCAACCTCGTCGGAGATCTCGCCGGTGGCTACGCGGCCGTCAGCATGACCGGCCTCGTCGTCTTCGACCTGGTCCTCCCTGCGCTGCGCACGTCGTTCAACAAGCTCACGGCCGAGCTCCTGGTCGGGGTGGGGTACATCCTCGCCACGCTGGCGGTGCTGCGCGCTTCGGGCATGGACGCGGGCAGCGTGCTCACGACCTCGGCCATCGTCTCCGGTGTGCTCGCCCTCTCGCTGCAGGCCACCCTGGGCAACATCCTCGGTGGCATCGCGCTCCAGCTCGACGGCTCGATCCAGGTCGGCGACTGGGTGCAGCTCGAGAACGGCAAGCAGGGCAAGGTGGTCGCGATCCGCTGGCGCCACACGGTGCTCGAGACGCGCGACTGGGACCAGCTCATCGTGCCGAACGCCGTGCTCCTCGCGAGCCAGATCCAGATCCTCGGCAAGCGCGCGGGGCAGAGCGTCGTCCAGCACCGCATGACCTTCCACTTCGCGGTCGACCACCGTCACTCGCCGAACCTCGTCATCGAGGCGGTCGCGCAGGCGCTCGTGGCCTCGCCGATCGAGGGCGTCGCGACGAGCCCGCCTCCGGTCTGCCAGCTGCAAGACCTCGCGCGTGACGGGCGCGATCACGCGGCCAACTACCTCGTGCGTTACTGGCTGCAGGATCTCGACCGCGACGACCTCGCGCAGTCGCGGGTACGGGTGCGGGTGGTGACCGCGCTGACGCGGGCGGGCATCCCGCTAGCGGTCCCCGAGCGGCTCCTCCGGCTCTCGTCGGAGCAGCCGCGCGCGCGCAAGGACGAGCGCCCCGCGATCGTCGACCACCTCGATCTGTTCGCGTCGCTCTCCGCCGACGATCGCGCCGATCTCGCGGGCGCCCTCCAGTACTCGCCGTTCGTCCAGGGTGAGGTGATCGCCCGGGTGGGCGACGACCCCCGCTGGCTCTACATCCTCACGAGCGGCAAGGTCTCGGTGCTCGCGCGCGGGCCGGACGACACCGCGGTCGAGGTGGCGCAGCTCGAGGCGCCGGACTTCTTCGGCGAGATGGGCCTCATGACGGGCGAGCCGCGCACCGCCGACGTGATCGCGTTGACCCACGTGGACACGTATCGCCTGGATCGCAAGGCGTTCGAGCGCATCCTGCTCGACGATCCCCCGATCATCGAGCGCATCTCCGAGACCCTGGCCAAGCGGCGCGTGGCGCTCGAGGCGGCGCGCGAGGGTCTCGACTTCGAGTCACGAAAGAGCCGCGAGGCCACCGAGAGCAAGCAGCTCCTGCACCGCATCCGGGACTTCTTCGGCCTGCGCGGATAGCCTCGCGGAGGTGACCCCGCCGAACGCGCCGCCGCGCACCTCGCTGCTCGCGCCCTCGGCGATGCTGGGCCTCGGTGGGCTGCGCGCCATGGTGATCGTCTCGGGGGTGCTGGCGCTCCTGTTCGGCTTCCTGTTCGTCGGTACAGGCATCTCGTTCCTCCGCGAGAACATGGTCAAGCGCGATGGGCCCGTGTTCGCGATCGTGATCGGCGCGCTGTGTCTCGGCAAGGCCGCTCTCGAGCTCTCGGCCGCGGTGCGGCTCGGCCCGATGGAGCGCGCGCCGCTCGCGCAGCTGCCGTTCGGCGCCGGGTTCGTGAAGGTCGCCACGGTGTGGCTGATGGTGTGCTGGGGGCTGCTCGTGTTCGGCCTCCTGCACGCCGTGCTCGCCGCGGTGCTCTGCGTGGTCTTCGTCGTGGGTTTCGTCGTCGCGCTCCTCGCCTCGATGGTCACGCTCGGCTTCGGCGCGAAGGAGGCCTTCTCGAAGTGGTGGTCGACGGTCGAGGCCGTCGCGTCGCCGTTCTCTCTCGAGGGACGGCTCTGGGCCGCCGTCGCCGCAGACGCCGTGGGGGCGGTCGTGCTGCTCGTCGTCGCGGGCCTCATGTTCGTGGGCCCATCGGCGTGCGCTGCCTACCTCCACGCGCGGATGAAGGTGCTCCGTCGTCGCTAGGGTCTTCTGGCGAGCTGCGCGGCGAGGGTCCGCAGGCGCTTCGCGTCGGCCGCGCGGCCCGCCGCCGCGAGCACGTCGGCCTCGGCGGTGAGGATCAGGGCCACCGGCTCGGCGCGGTCCCCGAGCATCGTGGCGAGCGTCGCCGGGTCGACCTTCTCGAGGGTCTCGCGCCCCACGCCGAGCGACCGGTACAGCTCCTCGAAGAGCCGCAGCGCGCCCTCCACGTCGCCCTGCTGCGCGAGGCCGAACGCCTTGCGCACCACCGAGGCGAGCTGCTCGATCAGCCGCTCGAGCCAGTCCTTGCGGATCATCGGCCGACGCCGCAGCCGAGCTGCTCGCGGAGGGCGAGGTGCCCGGGGCTCACGAACCAGGCCACGAGATCGCGCACCACCTCGGAGGCCGGCACCCCCACCGCCGCGAGCCGCGCGTCGTCGAAGCCCCGCACCGCGGTCGGTAGATCACCGGCCAGCAGGAGGCCCGCGCGCGCCGCGGTGAGCTCCACGCCGCGCGCAAACGCCTTGAGATCGGCGCGGCCGCCGTCCGCGAGGAAGCGCTTGACCACCACCCGCAGGCCCTCGAGCTGCACGGGCTCGAGGTGACGCGCGAGCGCGCGGGCGTCCTCGAGGGTGCGCTCCTCGGCGCCGTGCATCGGGAGGTCGGGCTTGCCGAGCTTGAGCGCCGCGAGCAGGAGCTGCTCCTGCTGCTGCGGCTTCGGGAACAGCACGCGCAGGTGCGCGTCGCCGCGCCACCCGGAGAGGTGCTGCCCGATCGCGAACAGCATCTCCTCGGGGCGCGTGAGCGAGAGGGCGCGCCGCCCGGCCACGGTGGAGGGGGGCTCGGTCGCCACGGGCACGAGCATGGCATCGAGGTCCTGACGCAGGGCCAGGCGCGGCGCCGGGATCGCGAGCACGTCGGCGCAGGCGAAGAACGCGCGCGCGAGGGCCACCCTGGTGGTGGTGCGGTCCTCCCACGGGATGTTCGGCGGCGGCGCGATCGACATGCGCATGGCCACCGCGCGCTGCGCGCGGACCGCCGGCAGGATGAGCTCGAACATCTTGCCGACGAGGACGTCCTCCTCGGGGTGGCACACCGCGCGGGTGAAGGTCGGTGCGTCGAGCCGGCTCTTGAAGGTGGGCGCGCCCTTGCGCCCCGTCCCAGGAGACTGGTGGACCGCGTGGAAGCGCCGCGCGTCGTCGTCGGCCTTCTCGAGCAGCACGAGCGCGTGGGCGAGGCAGAACGCGCGATCCACGCGGCCGGCGTCCCGGTAGAGCCGGAAGAGCGCGCGGTAGGGCTCCGCGTGCAGCGGGTGCTGCTGGATGGCGAGGTGCAGCTCCTCGGCCGCCTCGTCGACGCTGCCGCGACGCCCGTGCAGCTCGGCGAGGATGCGGCGCACCTTGGCGTCGTCGGGCCGCACGCGCGCGGCCATCTTGAACGCCTCGATCGCCGAGACGTCGTCGCGCATGCGGTCGCGGTAGAGCAGGCCGAGCGCGCTCCACAGCTCGACCTCGAGCTCCGGCGGGGCCTTCCCCCCGGCGACCCGGTGGAGCATCCGCCGGTACGCGCGCTCGAGCGGCTTCCACGCGCGCGCCTGGGTGTGGATGCGGTCGACGGCCTCGAACGCCTTGAGCAGGGTCGGGTCCTCGTCGAGGGCGCGCTCGAACGCCTCGGCCGCGCGGGCGCCGTCGTGCGCCTTGTCGCGCTGGATCTGGGCGAGCGTGTAGAAGTATTTGGCGCGGCGACGCGGGTTGTCGTCGGCCGCGGCGATCTTCTCGAGCAGGCCGGTCATCTCCTGCCAGGCGTCCACGCGCTGGTAGGCCTCGAGCAGCCGGTGCTGCAGCACGTGGTCGCCCTTGCGCAGGTCGAGGGCCTCCTCGAGCGTGTCGACCGCGCCGCGCGGGTCCTGCGCCGGTCCGGCCTGGATCTCGGCGAGGTCGCCCAGGATGACGATGCGCTCGTCGACGTTGGGCGTGATCTCGGCGAGGCGCCGGCGCACGTCGACGGCGTCGCGCCACGCCTTGCGCTCGACGTGGATCTGCGCGAGCCGCTCGAGGGTCGGGCGGTGCTCGGGGTCGATGGCGAGCGCCTGCTGGAAGCTGCCGACGGCGGCGCGCGTGCGGCCACGCTCGTGCTCCACGCACCCCATGCGGTGGTGGACCGCGAGGAGCCGCTCGTCGCCGGGCTCGAGCGCCGAGAGCAGGCGCTGGTCGGCCTGGTGCGCGCCGTCCCAGTCCTCGGCGGCGAAGCGCGCCTCCGCGAGCTTCACCAGCGACTCGACGTCGGAGGTGTCGAGCCGCACCGCCTCGGCGAGCGCGGAGCTGGCCTCGGCCGAGCGCCCCATGGCCTGCAGCGCCCGCCCGTGCAGCGCGTTCCACCGCGCGCGCAGGGCCCGATCGGTGGTGCGGCCGCCCGAGAGCAAGAGGCTCGTGAGGGTGTGGACCACGTGGTGGTGGCCGCGCTCGCTGTAGGGCTCGACGAGCCCAGCGGCCGCCTCGACGCTGGTCGGCTGCAGGTAGAGCGCCTCTTCCCAGCTCGCGATCGCGCCGTCGAGATCGCGGAGCTCCTCGGCGCGGACGCGCGCGAGCTCGAGGAGCAGGTGGTAGCGGCGATCGGGCTCGCTGGTCTGCTCGAGCTCGCGCACGATCATCGCGGCCACGCCGGCCGGGTCGCCCTCGGTGGCGGCGAGCCCGCGGAGCGCGGTGAGGGCCTCGCGGTCCGTGGGATCGAGATCGAGCGAGGCCCCGAGCAGGTCGCGGACCTCGGCCGGCTCGGCGCCCGCCTTGCCGCGGATCTGCGCGCGGAGCCGCAGGATCGCCGCCTTCTCCCGAGGGTCGGTGGTGTGGGTGAGCGCGGTCGAGGCGGCGGCGTCGGCGCCCTCGAGGTCTCCGGCCTTCTCGAGCATGCGACCCAGCAGGCCGAGCGCGGCGCCGGATTGCGGCGCGATCTCGGCGGCCTGGCGCGCGAGGGCGAGGGCGCGCTCCGGCTCTCCGAGCTCCTCGTCGAGGATGCGGGAGGCCTCGACCAGCCAGCGCACGCGCGAGTTGCGATCGCTCACCGCGGCGACGCGGCGCTCGAGCAGCTCGACGAGGGCGTGCAGTCGACCCCGCGTGCGGTGCAGCTCGGCGAGCGCGTCGTGGGCGGCGCGGTGGCCTGGGTCGATCTCGAGGATCTCCTCGAGCGCCTGCCCCTCGGCCTCGTGCTCGCGGAGCTCCTCGAGCAGCGCGACGAGCTCGAGCAGGTGGCCGATCTTCTCGCGCGGGCTCGCGGCGACCTCGATGGACCGCTCGAGCGCGCGGCGCAGCCCGGCGGAGTCGCCGCGGCGAGCGTTCACCTCGGCGAGCAGCTTGAGGGCGCGTCGGTGCTCTGGGTCGACGGCGATCAGATCTTCGAGGACGGCCACGGCCCGGCTGTCGTGCCCACCTTCGATCAGGAGCTCGACCAGCTTGCTGCGCGCGGCCTCGAGCGCGATCGGCGCGCGCACGGCGGAGACACGGCGCTCCCACACGGCGACACGCTCCGCGAGCAGGCCCTCCTTGGCGAGCTCGGTGTCGAGCGCGACGGCGGCGGCCTCGGAGGCCGGGTCGGCGTCGAGGGCGGCCGCGTAGGCCTCGCGGACGGAGGCGCTGGGCTCCCCGCGCGCCTCGCGCAGACGTCCGCGCTCGAGCTCGAGCTCCGCGCGGCGACCCCCGAGGGGCGTGCGCTGGACCGCAGCGACCAGCGAGGCCTCGGCGAGATCCCACTGCTTCTTGCGGCGATACAGGCGGGCCAGCTCGCGGTGCGGGCGCGGGTCTCCTTCGCCGAGCAGGCGCTTGCCGCGCTCGGCGAACGGCAGGCCCCACTCCACCTTGCCGACGTCCTCGCCGTACCACTTGGCGATGCGCAGCAAGAGCACGCCGAGGCGCGGGCGGTCGCGCATCCAGTCGATGTCCTCGCTCCACGCGAGCGCGGTGCGCAGCAGATCCCCGAGCCGATCGTGGGCGTGCGAGAGGGCCTCGAGCGCGGCGACGGTCTCGTCGTCCTCGACGTCCTCGGACAGCGCCGCGACCAGCACCTCGAACGCCTGGTTCGCGTCGCCCTGCTCGAGCAGGAGCTGCGCGAGCTCGCGGTGCAGCGCCATGCGGCGGCGCAGGTCGTCGGTGCGCTCGATCGCGTCGAGCAGCGACTCCGCGTGGACGACCCACGGCTCCTTGGGCTTCGGCGCCGCGGTCGGCGTCGCGGGGCGCGCCGGCGGCAGGACGATCGCCGGACGCGTCTGCGTGGGCGCGCTCTCCCCGAAATCGTCCTCCGGCTCGATCTCCTCTTCGTCCTCGACGACGTCCTCGTCGAGCACGTCGAACGGCTCGATCTGCGGGAGCGCGGGGTAGTGCATGGCCGCCGTGCGATCGGCGGTCGACTCCTCGTCCAGCAGCTCGGCGTCTTCGAGCTCCTCGGGTTCGGCCGCCACCGGGGGCGGCGGGGCCATCGTGCGAGGGAAGCGCGGGGGCGGGATCGATCGCGACACGAAGGGCAGCGTAGCCGGAAAGGCCAGCCCGGCGTGGCGGGATCACGGCACGAGGACGAGCTTGCCCGTGGTGCCGCGAGCTTCCATCTCCCGGTGGAGTCGGGAGCCCTCGGCGAGGGGGGCTTCGGCGCCGATCAGCACCCGGAGCCGCTTCGCGACCACGTCGGCCGCGATCGAGGCCAGCGCGGGCGCGCAGAGGTCGCGCCGGCGCAACATCGGGGTGAGGTAGTAGCCGCTCACGGTGTGGTTCTTGTGCATGAGCCCGATGGGCTCCACCTGCCCGCGCGTGTCGCCGGTCGCGGCGCCGTAGACCACGAGCCTCCCGAGCGGCGCGAGGCACGCGAGGTTGCGCTTGTACGACTCGGTGCCGCCGATCATCTCGAGGATCACGTCGACGCCCACGCCGCTCGTGGCCTCGCGGACGCGGTGCATCCAGTCGGCGGCCCGGTAGTCGACCGCGAGGTCGGCGCCGAGCTCTTGCACGAGGGCGCGCTTGTCGTCGGAGCCCGCGGTGCCGATCACCCTGCTCGCCCCGAGGCGGCGCGCGAGCTGGAGCGCCAGCGATCCGACGCCGCCCGCCGCCGCGTGCACGAGCACGGATTCTCCGGCGACGAGGCGCCCGTGCAGCGCGAGCGTGTGGTGCGCGGTCAGGCCTTGCACCGGCAGCGCCGCCGCCTCCACGAACGAGAGGCCCGCGGGCATCGGGTAGCAGTGGTCGGCGCGCGCGGTCATCTGCTCGGCGTACGCGTTCTCACCCAGCGCCATGACGCGGTCGCCCACGGCCAGACCGTGGACGCCTTCGCCGAGCGCGATCACCTCGCCTGCCGCCTCCATCCCCGCGATCTGCGGCAGCTGCGGGCGCACGAAGTACTCGCCGCGGCGAAAGCGCGTGTCGGCCCAGTTGATGCCGATGGCGCGCACCCGGAGGAGCACCTCGCCGGCGCCCGGGGTCGGCGCGGGCACCTCGTCGAGGACGAGGACGTCGGGTTCACCGGTCTTGTGGAAGCGGAGGGCGCGCATGGCGGGCATCGTACTTGGGCTACGCTCTCGCTGCATGGCGCGAAGACTCGGCTTCGGCTGCCTGCGCCTCGTGGACCGCGCCCCGATCGACGCGGCGAGGGCGGCGGGCATCGGGCTGTTCGACACCGCGCGCGCCTACGGCAACGAGGCGCTCCTCACGGGCCTCGAGGACGTCGAGATCGTGAGCAAGGTCGGGCTCCGTCGCGAAGGTGCCTCGTGGATCCCGGACGGACGCGCGCGCGCGATCCTGGAGGACGCGGCCGAGACCGCTCGCGCCCTCGGTCGCGCGCCCGACGTGCTGCTGCTCCACGCGCCCGACGCGCGGGTGCCGCTCGCGACCAGCGTGCGCGCCCTCGCGGAGTGCGTGGAGCGCGGGCTCGCGAGGGCCGTGGGCCTCTCGAACGTCACGCTCCGACAGCTCGACGAGGCGCAGGCGCTGACCCCGATCGCGGCCGTGCAGGTCGCGCTCGGGGCGTACGACGACGTCGCGGCGCGCGGGGGGCTGGTCGGGGCGTGCGGCGCGCGGGGCATTCCCGTTCTCGGGTACGCGCCGCTCGGTGGGCCCCGGCGAGCTTCGCGTACCCTGGGCGATCGGGTGCTCCGCGCCCAGGCGGCGCGCCTCGACGCGTCGACCGTCGCGGTGCTGCTCGCCTACCTGATGGCAGTGCACCCGACCATCGTCCCCCTTTTCGGCAGCGCGCAGCCGGCGCACGTCGTCGAGGCCGCCCGCGCCGTCGACCTCGAGCTGGACGAGGAGGCCTTGTCCGCGCTCGATGCCCGCTTCCGCGGGCTCGGCAGGCTCCGCGCGCCCCGCCGGGCGGCGCCGTCGGGCGCGGAGGTGGTCCTCGTCATGGGCCTCGCCGGCGCGGGGAAATCGCGGCTCGCCGAGCGGATGGGTGGCGCGCGCCTCAACCGCGACGCCCTCGGTGGCACGCTGGAGAAGGTCAACCGCGCGCTCGCGGAGCTGCTCGCCGCGGGGGAGCGTCGCGTCGTGCTCGACAACACCTACCTGACGCGTGCGGCCCGCGCGGAGACGGTCGCGGTGGCGCGGGAGCACGGCGCCACGGTCCGCTGCGTCCACCTCGCGACGCCGCTCGCCGATGCGCAGGTCAACGTGGTCCTGCGCATGCTCGAGCGGCGGGGTGCGCTCCTCGATCCCGCGGCGCTCGCGATCGCGAACAAGACCGACCCGAACCTGCTCGGTCCTGCGACGCTGTTCCGCATGGCGCGCGATCTCGAGCCACCCTTGATCGAAGAGGGCTTCTCCTCGATCGAGGAGGTGCCGTTCGCGCGGGAGGGGAGCTTCGGCGAGGGCGCGGCCACGTGCGTGGCGCTCGACCGGGCGCTCGCCGATCCAGGCGCGCTCGCGGGCGAAGGTCCCGTGCTCGCCTTCGGGTGGCGAGAGGGTTTCGTCGACGACGGCAGCCTCGCCGCGCGGTTGACCGACCGGGCGGGACGTCCGGTCGAGGTCGCCGTGTGCCCGCACGCCGGCGGGCCACCCCGTTGCTGGTGTCGACCTCCGCTGCCAGGGTTGCTCGTCGCGTTCTTCCTGCGGCACGGGGTCGATCCGCGCCGGGTGCGGGTGCTCGGCGACTCGCCCGCTCATGGGCTGCTCGCCCGCGCCCTCGGAGCTCACCTCGTCACCTGAAGAGCGCGATTTCGTCACCGAGGACATCGAATCGTCGGCGTACCGCCACAAGATTCACCTGGCGGTTCCTCGAGTGTCACACGATCGACGCACACGACACGGAAACGTGACCACCTCGTTGCCGGGGCGATCCTAGCTTGCGCGGCCATGGGTCGCGTCCGATCGCTCCTCGTCATCCTGCTGTTGCTGCTCCTTCCGACCGTCGCCTCGGCGAGCGAGGCGGAGGCTCCGTGGTACGAGCACCTGCGCATCCGCGGCTACACCCAGGTCCGCTACAACCGGTTCTTCGCGAACAATCCGGAGCTCGTGAACGTGCAGGCCGATCGCACGATCGGCGGCGAGGGGCAGACGTTCCTCGTGAGGCGCGCCCGGCTGATCGTGCAGGGCAGCGTCACGTCACAGGTCCAGGTCTACCTGCAGACGGACGCGGCCACCCTGCTGTCCGACAACACGCACGTCGTGACGATGCGGGACTGGTACGCGGATCTGTTCCTGACCCCGGCGAAGGAAGCGCGGGTGCGGGTCGGGGTGTCGAAGGTCCCGTTCGGCTTCGAGAACATGCAGTCGAGCCAGAACCGCCTCCCGATCGATCGCACCGATGCCATCAACAGCGGCGCGGCCAACGAGCGTGATCTCGGCGCGTACTTCTACTACGCGCCGACCTGGGCGCGACACCTGTTCAAGCGGCTCGTCGACGACGGGCTCAAGGGCTCGGGCGACTACGGCCTGCTCGCGCTCGGCGTGTACGCCGGCCAGGGCGCCAACAAGCTCGAGGGCAACGGGACCGTGCATGCCATCGCGCGGGTCTCGGTACCCCTCGTGCTCGGCCACCAGATCCTCGAGCTCGGCGTCGGTGGATACGCGGGCAAGTTCACCGTCAAGAAGGACAAGGACGTGAAGGGACCGGACGACCCGCGCGACATCCGCGCGGCGCTCGGCTTCACGCTCTATCCACAGCCGCTCCTCGTGCAGGGCGAGTACACGGTGGGCATCGGGCCCGAGCTCGATCGCGCGAAGAAGCTCGTGCGCGAGCGGTTCCTCCACGGGGGCTACCTCCTCGTCGGATTCCGCGTCGAGCCGTTGATCCCGTACGCGCGCTTCCAGGTCTACGAAGGCGGCAAGAAGTTCGAGACGAACGCGCCGCACTACTCGGTGCGCGAGCTCGAGGTCGGGGTGGAGGCGCACCTCGGCAAGGCGGTCGAGCTGGTCGGGGCCTGGGTCGAGGCGCGGCGCACCAACCCGACGACGGGCAACGACGAGTACGGTCGGCTGCTGCGGCTGCAGGTGCAGGTCAACTACTGATCCCGCACGGCGCGCGTCGGACGCACGCGCTGCATCACTTCGGCCAGCACACCGCGGGCGGGCCCCAGTCTTCGGTGCACGCTTCGTCGGCTCGGCAGTCCGAGGCCTTGCGACAGACGCGGGCGCAGCGCGAGATCGCGCCCGCGTTGCGGAAGCCGGAGAGGCACTTCGGGCCGGCGCCGGGCTCACCGCGCAGGCACGCGAGGACGTGGGAGCAGTCCGCGTACGTGCGCAGGCAGTCGGGGTCGGGGTCGTCGAAGCCCATCTCGTCGCACGACCCGAGCATGCCCGAGGCGTGGTGGCAGCCGCAGAGCCAGGTCTTGGTCTCGACGGGGGATCGGGCCTTCGTGGACACCGAGGGCGCCGGGGTGGGCTCGGGCGTCGGGGTGGGTGCGACCGGCCCCCGACAGGAGACGAGCAGCGCGGCGAGGACGAACGTGCGCATGTCCGAGCGCGTTTCACGTCTTGTGCCACGCCGCTGACCAGAGCGGGGCGAGGTACACGTCGATCACCCTGCCGCGTCGCAGGGCGCCGGTCGGCGTGCGGAACACCATCGTGGCCCACGCGCCCTCGTAGGATCCGACCACGAGCGAAGGTGTCTTCGTCGCGGAGAGCTCGATCGCCACGACCCCGGCCTTCGCGAGCCCCACCATCTCCTTCGCGGTGCACTTCCGGTCCTGGTCGCGGTCGTACCAGAGGGCGAGCCGAGCGAACGCCGGGTCGGCTGCGTCGATCTTCCCGTCGTGGTTCGCGTCGTGCTCGGCGAGGTTCGCGAAGCCGTCGAGCGCGGAGCCCGTCGGGCCGAACAGCTCGGACTGGTCCTCGGCGCAGCCGCTCCCGTCGCGGTCGAGCACGAGCCAGGGCGTCGTGGCCGAGACCCACTCCGTGCGCGGGGTCGCGCCGAGCGTGAACGCGCCAGCGGCGGGCGTGAAGAGGACCGGCGCTTCGTCGAAGGCGACGACCAGCGGCGTGTTGCAGTCGGCGTGGTTGAAGCGCAGGACGCCTTGCCAGTCGGGCAGGCAACGCATCGAGAGGTTGCCCGGCAGCCCCGGCGCCGCGATCTGGACCGCGCACCGCCGCCGTTGCCCGATCTGGCACTCGTCCGGCGGAAGACGGTGCTCGTTGGCGCTCGAGATCAGCAGATAGAAGCAGGCCAGGAGGGTGGACACATCCCGACGTCGCGCCGGCGGCGCAGAGTGTGACGGGCCCTCTCGACGCCGCTACACCGGGCCATGGCGAACAAGCGCGTCCTCTGCCCGCTGCCCGATCGCGACTTCGACACCACCGAGGTCGCGGTCCCGTGGCGCCTGCTCACGCG
>JAEUKC010000448.1:0-7021 GCA_016794445.1 Myxococcales bacterium | reverse complement strand
CTCTCCGCTGCCCGGATCCATCGCGAGCACCCCAACCTCTCGCCGAGGGAGGTGGAGGTACGCGTGGCGGCACTGGTCTATGGTCGGGACCTGGTGAAGCGTGCAACGGGCATGGACCCAGGTCCTGACTACGAATGACCTGTCCGCAGAGCGACGCCCTCGTTGCCGTGTTCAGTCGTGAACCGAGGTCCGTGCGCAGTCGACCAGCTCGACGACGGGCACGGAGAGGGATCCACGCACCAGCGTGATACCGGGGAGCACACTGCCCGCGCCCCAAAGCTCGTACAGCGGGTCGCTGCTCTTTCGATAGCGGAAGGACGTCCCGGCGCGCACCACGCCGACATACGTGAAAGGCGGGTCGCCCGCGGACGTCCCGCCGTCGCTGAGGTCGGCGACCAGCCGCACGTCGTGCGCACACGTCGCGTCCCAGATCGATGGGTTCGAGATGGCCTTCTGGCCATAGCCGACGAGCCCCGTGCCGATACCCAGGACTGGCTCGACGATCTTCTGGTCGGGTTCGAGATCTTTGCTGGCGACCCAGCCGAACAGCACCCCCTGCGGGAGCGTGAGGACGAAGAGCGAACGCCCCGATGCGCTGTCGATCTCCAGGACGCGGGCCCACCCATAGCGCTTCGCGAGCGTTCCGATCGGTGGATCCGTCGCGGTGATGGCGATCGGGACGGGCCGGTCGGACGTGAGGAGTCGCACGCGCGGTGGAAACTTCCCCTTGGGCACCAGCTTCTTCGCGTCGAACTTGGCGGTGTCGAGCGTGAAGCGTGCGCAGGGCGTGGCGTCGAGCGCCCGGTCTCCGAACACATCGACACCGATGACGTCCGGCACGAGCGCGCCCGTCGCCCTGCCGCTCCACCCGATCTTTGCATCGGCGGCGACGGAGAAGACACCGCTGAGCACCACTGGACCCGACGGACGCAGGTATACGCCGCCCTCCAGGTGGTTGTTGCCGTTCGACTGCTGAACGAAGCCGCGCAGCTCCGCGCCCGCCCGAGTGACTTGCACGACCGGATCACCAGCCTTCGGGACGATGAGTCGAGCGGCACCGGACACCACGTTCGCGAAGAGGCCGGCCTTCGGGCGCGTGCGCAGCGCGATCGGTGACGTGACCTTGCTCGTCTCGAAGGCACAGGCGACGCTGCTCGGCAGTCCGAGGGTGGTCGTCTCGGAAGGAACAAACGTCGGCGGGCCGCTCGAAGCCGAGGCCGAAGCCGACGGTGCGAGCGCGACCGGACCGCTCGGCGCCTCGGGCGTCGGCAATGGGAGGACCGGGATGGGCGTCGCAACCGGCGGACGCGCACTCTGCGCGCACGACATGGCGAGCGCGATCGGCACGACGATTGTGGAACGCATCGGCTCGGACTCTAGGACTCTTCCTAGCCGCCCGCCAGCGACCCCCACACGAGCTCGATGCGTCCCGGCAGCGCGCCGAGCTCCGCCGCGAGCCCCCGCGCGAGATCTCCCACCGACAGCCGCAGCGTGGCGAGCCCCGTCAAGAGCAGCATCGGCCACCCGATCGAGAACAGCTGCAGCGTGGGCGCCGCGCGCGACACCATCGCGAGGGCCATCTGGACCACCAGCGCGAGCCCCGCCACCGGCAGCGACATGCGCAACCCCGCCGCGAAGCACTCCGCCGCGAGGTCGATCAGCGACCGCGCCACGTTCGAGAGCGGCGCCACCGTCCCGAGCGGGATCACGCGGAAGCTCTCCAGCACCGCGGCGATCACCACGCGGTGGGCGCCGATCGCGAGCGCGAACGAGAGCGCGAACAGCGAGATCGTCCGCGAGATCGCGCTGTCGTGGGCCTCCGTCGCCGGGTCGAACATCGAGGCCGCGTTCAGGCCGATCGACTGCGCGGCCATGGTCCCGACGAGGTCGGCCGAGGAGAGCGTGAAGCGGAACGCGAGCCCCATGGCGATCCCGGCGCCGAGCTCGCTGAGCGTCAGCGGCACGAGCGCGAGGGTCGGCGCGCCGAAGCCGCCGTCCGCCGTCAGCGCCACCGGCCACGCGAGCACCAGCACCAGCACCACCTTGGTGGAGCTCTGCACGTGGGCGCCCGGGAACGGCGAGGTGACCACGAACCCCGCGAGGCGCGCCATCACCAGCATCAAGGTGGAGATGCGCCCGAGGACGAGCGCGGTGAGCATCAGTGCACCACGTCCGCGACCGCCTCGAAGCACCGCCGCGCGTAGCCGACGATGTGGGCGAGGGACATCGGGCCGAACACCACGAGCACGCCGATCACGGCGGCGACCTTGGCGAAGAACGAGACGCTGGCCTCGTTCACCTGGGTGGCCGTCTGCAGGACGCCGATGAGGACGCCGGCGATCAGGGCCGCGGTGAGCAGCGGGGCGGCGACGGCGATGGTGACGGTGAAGAGCCCGCGCAGGAGCTCGAGGGCGCGTTCCGGGGTCATCCGAAGCTCCGCAGGAGTGAGCCGACGAGCAGGTGCCACCCGTCGACGAGGACGAACAACAAGAGCTTGAGGGGGAGGGCGATGCTGGTCGGTGGGACCATCATCATGCCCATCGACATGAGCACCGAGGCGACAGCGAGGTCGACGACGAGGAACGGCAGGAGCACGAGCACGCCCATCTGGAACGCGGTCGTGAGCTCGCTCACGATGAAGGCCGGCGCGGCGATGGAGAGCGGCACCTCTTGCTCGGTCTTGGGCAGCTCCTTCTTGGCCGCCTTGTAGAAGAGCGCGAGGTCGGCCTCCCGGGTCTGTCTCAGCATGAACCCGCGGATGGGCGCGGTGGCCTTCTCGATGGCGGCGGACTCGTCGATCTTGCCAGCCTGGTAGGGCTCCCACGCGTCCTTCAGGATCACCTGGGTGACCGGGGTCATCGTGAACACAGTGACGAAGAGGGCGATGCCGACGAGCACCTGGTTCGGCGGGCTCTGCTGGGTGCCGATGCCCTGGCGCACGAACGAGAGCACCACGAGCACCCGCGTGAACGACGACATCGTGAGCACGATGGCGGGCAGCAGCGAGAGGAACGTGAGGAGCGCGAGGATCTTCAGCTGCGGGCCGAAGGCCTGCGGCACCCCGTCGAGCAGCGGCTTCACGGCCGACGTCCGCGCGCGAGGGCGAGGAGCCCCTCGGCCTGGCCGGCCACGTGCGGGGCCTCGCGCGTCTCGGTGCGACGCGGGGTCTCGCGCGGCCCGAGGAGGCGCTCGAAGCGGTCCTCGATGGCGCTGTCCTTCTCGCGGGCGGGCTCCTCGGCGGGCGCCTCGTGCGGGGTGCCGAGGTCGGCGATGCGCTGCACGCCGGCGGGGCCGACGCCGAGGAGGAACGTCTCGCCGTCCACCTCGACCACCACGATCTCGTTGCGCAGGCCGAGCTGGGCCCGGGCTGCGACCCGGAGTCGCGGCGCGGTCTTCACGCCGGGCTGGCCCTTGCGCTTGAACCAGAACACGACCGCGCCGATCGCGCAGGCCGCGAAGAGGAGCTTGGTGCCGGTGGACGTGGAGCTCTGCGCAGGCGCGAGCTCGAGCGGCTTGCTGGGCCGGAGCGTGAGCTCGGTTCCCTGGGTCGGGGGCGCGGGCGGGGTGCCCTCGGCGAAGGCGGGGAACGACAGGGCGCTGACGCCCAACGCCAGCGCGGTGACGAGCGCGGGTTTCATCGCCCCTCCTTGGTCACGAGCTCGGTGATGCGCAGGCCGTAGCGATCGCCCACGACCACGGCCTCGCCGCGGCCGAGGAGCTGCCCGTTGACGAACACCTCGAGGGGCTCGCCGATGCTCTTGCCGAGCTCGAGCGTCGCGCCGGCGGTGAGCCGGAGCACCTCGCCGATCTTCATGCGACGCCGGCCGATCTCGAGGGTCAGCTCCACCTCGACGTCGCGGATCCGGTCGAGATCGCTCGACGTGGGCGGCGGCATCGACGGGGGCAGGTTGCCGTAGTTCGGCCGCCGCGACTCGATCATGGGGGAGGCGCCCATCGACGCCGACGCGACCGCCGGCGGCAGCGAGCGCGGTTCTGGCGACGAAGCGATCGGCGGAGGGGGCTCCGGCGAGGGCTCGTCGTCGAACAGGTACGGGTTGTCCATGGAGGGGGACCGTTACAAGTCCCGTGCCGCCTGCGGCTCTAGCCGATGCGGATCGCGACGCGCTCGCCGACGCGGGTCGGATGCCCCTTGGCCACCAGCTGTCCCGCCGCGAACACACGCACCTGCCCCTCCACGGGGAGGTCGAGTCGCAGGGTGTCACCGACCTTGATCTTGGGGACCTCGCCGAGCTTCATGCGGAGGCGGCCGAGCTCGACGACGACGTCGATCTCCACCTCGCCGAGCGTGGCGACGACCCGCGGATCCGCGCCCTGCTGGGGCTTGGCGGTCACGGTCGGGCCGAGCAGCGCGTCCTTCTCCAGCGCGAGGATCAAGCGGCCCTCCTGGCCGGGCTCGCCCACCACGAAGTTGCAGATCACGCGGCTGGTCTCGCCGAGGGCGTCGGAGCTGCGGGTGCCGAGCTTGGCGAGCCGGAGCCCGGTGCGCGCGAAGAGGGCGTCGGAGAACGCCGCGATGACGCCGTCCGCCACCCGGTTGACGAGGGCGCGTTGGGCGAAGGACAGTCCCTCGGGCGACAGGCGCGGCAACGACTGGCCGTCGCCCCCGAGCACGGCGTCGATGCAGAGGGCGCACGCGCCCGCGTCCATGATGAGGAGGCCGGGAGATCCGCCCGGTTCGGTGACGATGTCGAGGAAATGCAGGGGGGCCGGCAGCTCCTCCCGGAGCTCGGTCACCGAGGCGAGGCGCACCGACTCGAGCCGCATGGGCGCGCCGCGCCGCAAGAGGAACGGGAGCGCTCGCCGCAGGGCGACCTCGTAGGCCGGCCGGTCTTGCTCGATGGTCTCGACGGCCCGGCGGCCCCGCCCTGCGTCGGCCGAGATCTCGAGCAGCTTGGGTCGCTTCATCGGACGGGCCTCATTGCAGGACGAGGTCGGTGATCAGCACTTTTTCGGCGTTCGGCGCGCCCACCTTCTGGATCTTCTCCAGCAGGGCCGCGCGGGTCTTCTCGAGGCTCGCCGGGTCGGCCATCATCTCGAACGTGAGGGTGCGGATGTAGGTCAGGGTGGCGTCGCGCACGCGCGGCACGAGCTTCTTGAGCTCGTCCTCCTTGGCGTGGGAGTCGAACTCGAGCGCGAGCGCGAGGCGCATGGCGTGGCTCTTCCCGTCCTTGTCGCTCAGGGTGAGGACGAACGGCTCGAGCGCCATCGTGGGCCCCGGGGGCTTGGCCTCGGCCACGTGGTGGGCCGGGGCCGCGCTCGCGTTCTTGCCGGCCAGCTTGGCCCCGCCGAACGCCGCGCCTCCCGCCGCCACCGCGGCGGCCACCGCCACGATGACGATGGTGCTGCCACCACCGCCCTTCTTGGCGTCGCCCTCCTTCGGCTTCTCTTCCTTCTTCTCTTCGGACATGGTGGGCCTCAGCGCTTCAGGTTCACGACCTCTTCGAGCATCTGGTCCGCTGTCGTGATCGTCTTGGAGTTCGCCTGGAACGAGCGCTGGTGCGCGATGAGGTCGACGAACTGGCCGGCGATGTCGACGTTGGACCCTTCGAGAGCCCCTGCGACAATCGCGCCACGTCCACCCGACCCGGCGATGCCGAGCGCAGCGGGACCGGAGGCCTGCGAGGAAATCCACAGATTGTGGCCCGCCTTTCCGAGGCCCTCGTTGGCGCGGAACTTGGCGATGGCGAGCTTGGCCACCGGGACGTTGACGCCGTTGCTGTAGCTGCCCGACACCGTGCCGTCGGCCTCGATCTTCACGCCGGCGAGGTCGCCGGAGGCGTAGCCATCCTGGTTCTGCGACGAGACGCTGCTCGGCGCGGTGAACTGGGTCGTGCCGGTGAGGCCGGTGCCGCCCGACGCGATGGGGGTGCCCATGTCGAAGGTGAGCGGTTGGCCCGCGGTCGCGCCGACGAAGCTCACCGTGCCGCCCGCGGTCACCGTGTTGGTGTTGAGCGCGCCGCTGGTGGTGAAGGTCATCGTACCAGTGGCGATCTCGGTGTTGGTGCCCGCGGTGCCGCCGACCACGTCGGCGCCGGGCGTGACGGCGTGCCAGTCCCACGAGCCGGCCGCGGTCTTGCGGTAGTAGACGTCGACGTCGTGCGCCTTCCCGAGCGAGTCGTAGACCTTCATGCTGGTCGAGAAGTTCGACGTCGCCGAGGGGTTGTCCTTGTTCCACGGCAGCGCCGGCGTGGTGGCCGACGAGTCGAGGTTCGCGGTGATGGTGAGCGTCTTGGTGACCTTGGGCGGGAGCGCCGCGGTGGGCAGCTGGATCGCGGAGGCCGCCGGCGAGTAGGTGCCGTCGGGCTTCATCGCGTAGCCCTGGAACGCGAGGCCCTCGGGGTTCACGAGCGTGCCGTCGGCGCGGAGCTTCCCCTGGCCGGCGCGCGTGTAGAAGCTGCCGGTCATGCCGTCGACGGTGCCCTGCACGGTGAAGAAGCCGTCGCCCGAGAGCGCCATGTCGGTGGGCAGACCGGTGTTGAGGATCGCGCCCTGCGTGAACATCTGCTGGGTCCCGAGCATGCGCACGCCGCCGCCCGAAGAGCCGGTGCCGATCGCGCCGCCGAGCACGTCGGCGAACATCGCGCGTCCGGCCTTGAAGCCGACGGTGTTGGTGTTGGCGACGTTGTCACCGACGACCCCGAGCGCCTGGCCCTCGGCACCGAGCCCCGACACACCCGCGTACATGGCTCTCAGGATGGACATGCGTGCTTCTCCGTTCTTTCTTCGGTCGGGCTCACTTCGTGGCGGGAGCGCCGACCTCGATGAGCTGTGAGAGGGGGACGGTGGTCCCGTCGGTGAGCTCCACCTCGGCGTAGCCCTTGGCGAAGCTGATCTTGGTGACGGTGCCGGAGATCTTCTGGTCGGCCGAGACGGGCTTGCCCGCCTCGTCGACGGCGTGGACCTGCACGCTGTAGCTGCCGGCGGGGAGCAGGTTGCCGGCGTCGTCGCGGCCGTCCCAGTTCATCGCGACGTTGCCCGCGCCGCGCGGCCCGAGGTCGAT
>JAEUKC010000138.1:0-11233 GCA_016794445.1 Myxococcales bacterium | reverse complement strand
CCGCTCGCGCAGGTCCGCGCAGCCGACGCGCGCGCCGAGCACCATGCGGTCGCCGATGCGGTGCGGCGGCCCGTGCGTGACGAGCACGTCGAGCCCGGCGGGGATCTTCGCCCACGTCTCCGCGATCACCGGCCCGCGCGCCTGGTTGAACGCCATCGCGCGGAACCATGGCGTCACCGGCGACCCGAAGAGCCGCAGCCCCTCGAGCTCGAGCGCCTCGTCGCACAGGTAGTGGATGCCGCGCGCCGCCGACAGGCCGCGCACCGCCTCGGGATCGCGCTCGCAGCAACTGTCGTGGTTGCCCGCGACGAACAGCTTGTGACGGTGGGGCAGCGCCGCCATCCAGTCGAGGAACGGCGCCAGTTCTTCGAGCTTCCCGCGCCGCGTCGCGTCGCCGGCGTGGACGAGGAAGTCCCCGTCGGGCACCACCACCTGCCCGTGCGCGAGGTGCGTGTCCGAGAGGGCGACGAGCCGCACGAGACCAGTCTATCGTGCGCGCATGCGAACGCGCACCCTGCTCCTGCCGCTGCTCCTCGCCTTCGCGCCCACGCCGGGCGCCACCGTCCACCCCGCCGCCGCGGCCGACGCGCCGTCCTCGGCCGTGGCCTCCGTCGACGCCGTCGAGCGCTACGTGCTCGAGAACGGCCTCGAGGTCATCCTCCACGAGGACCACCGGGCGCCGCTCGTCGCGGTCAACGTCTGGTACCACGTGGGCAGCAAGGACGAGCCCGCCGGCAAGAACGGCTTCGCGCACCTCTTCGAGCACCTCATGTTCCAGGGGTCGAAGAACGTCGGCGAGGACATGTTCTTCCGCTACCTCGAGAGCGCGGGCGCCAGCGAGCGCAACGGCACGACCAACCTCGATCGCACCAACTACTTCGAGGTGGTGCCGAAGACGCAGCTCCCGCTCGTCCTCTGGCTCGAGAGCGACCGCATGGGCACCCTGCTCGATCACGTCACCAAGGAGACGTTCGCGAGCCAGCGCGAGGTCGTGAAGAACGAGCGCCGCCAGAACTACGAGAACGCGCCGTACGGCCTCGTGTGGGGCATGGTCCGCGCCGCGCTCTACCCGAAGGACCACCCCTACCACCTGCAGACCATCGGCACCCCCGAGGACCTCGACGCGGCCACGCTCGACGACGTGCGCGCGTTCTTCCGCACCTGGTACGTGCCGAACAACGCCACGCTGGTCGTCGCGGGCGACCTCGACAAGAAGCGGGCGAAGGAGCTGATCGGCCAGTATTTCGGCCCGATCGCGAAGGGCTCGCCGGCCAAGCCGCACAAGGCCGCGATGCCGGTCACCCTCGCCAAGGAGAAGGTCCTCACCGTGGAGGCCGACGTGGAGCTGCCGCGCCTGATGCTCACCTGGCCCACGCCGCGCGGCTACGACCCGGGCGACGCGGAGCTCGATCTGCTCGCCCACGTGCTCGGCGGCGGCAAGACCAGCCGCCTGCACAAGAAGCTCGTCTACGACCTGCAGATCGCGCAGGACGTGAGCGTCTACCAGAGCAGCTCGCTGCTCGCCGGCGACTTCGACATCGTGGTCACCCTGCGCAAGGACCACACCCCCGAGGAGGCGAAGAAGGTCGTCGACGACGTGCTCGACGAGCTCCGCAAGAAGCCGCCCAGCAAGGACGAGCTGGCGCGCGCGCAGACCTCGATCGTCTCGCAGATGGTGTTCTCGCGCGAGCGGCTCTCGACCCGCGCCGACACGTTCAACTACTACAACCAGACCGTCGGCGACCCGGCGTTCTTCGCCAAGGACCTCGCGCGCTACGAGAAGCCCACGCCGAAGGACGTGCAGAACGCCCTCCTCACCTGGGTCCCCAAGGGCAAGCGGATCGTCACCATGGTCACCCCCAAGAAGGGCGCCCCGCGCGCCGGCAAGCTCGTCGACACCAAGGAGGTGCCGTGATGCGCACCGCGTTCTCCGCCCTGCTCCCCGCCGGCGCCCTCGCGCTCCTCTCCTGCAGCCCGGCGCCGAAGCCGCCCGTCGACGTGCCCCCTGCGTCGTCGGTCTCCGCCACGCCCTCTGCTTCGACCACGGCGTCCGCGCCGCCTCCGGTCACGGACTTCCGCAGCAAGCCGCCCGCGCCCGAGGGCACGGTCACGTTCACGCCGCCGAAGATCGTCGAGCTCGCCATGAAGGACGGCCCCAAGCTCCGGGTGCTGTTCGTCGAGCGGCACGAGCTCCCCATCGTCGCGGTGCAGGTGGTCACCGATCGCGGCGCCACCGACGCGCCCCCCGGTCGCTGCTCGTTCATGGCCTCGATGCTCCAGCAGGGCACCAAGAAGCACGACGCGCTCGCCTTCGCCGACGAGATGGAGCGACTCGGCGCGCGCTGGGGCAGCTCGTGCGGCTACGACTCGGTCGTCGTCTACGGGCAGGTGCTCTCGGGCAAGCTCGGCGCGCTGCTCCCGCTGCTCTCGGAGATGATCACCACGCCTTCGTTCGACGCCAAGGAGATCGAGCGCGAGCGCAAGAAGCGCCTCACGCAGCTCCAGCAGCAGAAGGACAGCCCGAGCGCGCTCTCGTGGCGGACCGTGCTCGCGACGCTCTACCCGAGCGTTCTCCCCTACGCCCTCCCCACGATCGGCGACGAGGGCGCGGTGAAGGCCATCACGAAGGCGGAGCTCGAGGCCGCGCGCAAGGCCACCCTCACGCCGGCCGCGACCACGATCATCGTCGTCGGTGACGTGACCGAGGCCACCTTGATGCCGATGCTCGGCAAGGCGTTCGGAGGCTGGAAGGAGGCCTCGCCGAAGCGGGTGGAGATCCCGGCGTACCTGACCGAGGCGCCCAAGGAGCGCCCCATCCTGGTGATCGATCGACCGGGCGCTTCCCAGTCCACCGTGAGCCTCGCGCGGGTCGGCGAGCTGCGGAACACCCCCGAGTGGGCGCAGATCTTCCTCACCAACTACGTGTTCGGCGGGCACTTCGCGAGCCGCATCAACATGAACCTACGCGAGGCCCACGCCTACACGTACGGCGCGGGGTCGAGCTTCTCGATGTGGCAGATGGCCGGGCCGTTCACCGTGGGCGGCGAGATCAAGACCGAGCACACCGCGGCCGCGATCAAGGAGATCCTCGCCGAGCTCGCGCGCATGCGCGACGCGCCCATCACCGACGAGGAGCTCGCCGAGGCCAAGACGGGCCTCGTCGACCAGCTCCCCGGGCGGTTCACCACCATGGAGGACACGGCGAACGCGCTCGCGACGCTCGTGAGCTACCACCTGCCGCTGAACGAATACGCCGATCGACCGAGCAAGGTCGGCGCGGTGACCAAGGCGGACGTGCAGCGTCAGGCCAAGAAGTACCTCGCTGCCGACGACCTACGCATCGTCATCGTCGGCGACGCGGCGAAGATCACCCCTGGCCTCGAGGGCTTGAAGCTCGGCAAGGTCGAGGTGCGCAAACCCTAGGCGACCCAGCTGACCCGCGCGCCGAAGTCGTCGGTCTCGGTGTGCACCACGACCTTCGGCGGCGCGGCGAGCATCTTCACGAGCTTGCTGCCGTCGGCGGCGTGCTGCACGTCGTCCCGGTACTTGTCCGGGAAGGTCGCTGGCAGGTGCACGGTGAGGGTGACCTGGGTCAAGGCGTGGGAGGTCGGGTCGAACTCCTGGTGCTGCTCGAGCCAGATCCCCTCGGTGGGGAGCTGGCGCGCCTGACAGAACGTGAGCACGTAGAGCCCCGCGCAACTCGCGAGTGAGGCGAGGAACAGATCGAACGGTTCGGGCGCGAAGCCCTGCCCGCCGTGCTCGAGGGATTGATCGGTACGGACGCAGTGCGCGCCCACGCGGGCGTCGACGCGCTTGCCCCCGGGGAAGCGAACTCGGATGTCCATGGGGCGTGGTGCGAGCAAGCCACGGACCACGCGACAGGCGCGCGGCAAAGCGGGATCTCTGCTCCGCCGATACCGCAGTCGCTGCACGCGATCGCACGCGGTGCGGCGCTAGAGACTCGTCTCGCAGGGGTGCAGCGCAGCAAACGCCTTCACGTCGGCGAGCTCGGTCGGCTTGGCCTCGCCGTACTGCCAGGCCATCGCCCCTGCATAACCGTTGGCGTACCAGCTCTCGAGAACCTTGGCGAAAGGTGTGGCGTTCAAAGGCCCCAACGGGAACTCGCCCATCACGAGCGGCTTGTCGCCGAGGCCGAAATCTGCGGGCTTCTTGCTGTACGGCCAGTAGGTGTCGATCCAGCCGTACATGTGGAACTGGTAGAAGTCCTGATCGATCTTCGACCAGGCTCTGGCCCATTTGAAGGCCGCGGCGCCCACCGAGATCTTGGCGGTCGACTCGGCGCGCAGGACCGTGACCACGTCGGCGATGAAGGTCGACATCTGGGGGTGGGTGATCGCGGTCAGCTCCGCGTTGGGCTCGAAGGGGGGATCGCCGTACGCGTCCGTGCCTTTGATGGCCCACTCGGGCTCGTTGATGATGTCCCAGGACATGACGCGGTCGCGGTGCTTGTGCGCCGCGATGGCCTTGGCGATGGGGCGGATCACCTTCTCGAGCAGCGCCGTGCGGCGCGCCGCGTCGACGGCCATGGGCTGCAGGCTCGGGACGAACAGGCCCGCGGTGGTGCGCGCCGGCCGGAACCCGTCGAACGAGAACGGCGTGAGCATCAGATACAGATCGTGCTTCTCGGCGAGGTCTATCGCGGCCGACAGATCGGCGAGCGTGGTGGCACCGAGACCGGTCGCCGTGCCGCTGCCGTCGACGGTCACGCCCTCGCCGCGGAACTCCGGGAACATCCACCAGCGCACGACACTCACGCCGTGGGCACGCATGTCGGCGAGATCGGCGTCGTAGGCCGCGAGGTTGGCCGCGACCCCCTTCTGGCTCCACTTGGCGATGCCCCCGAAGTCGCCGCCGAAGTTGCGCCACGCGTAGTTGAGCCCGTAGAGGAAGCGCTTCTTGCAGCCCCAGGTGACCCCGCCCTTGGTCGCCGGGCAGGTGTCGACGCAGCCGCTGTCGGTCGCGGCGCCCGTGTCGAGGAGGAGACCCGTGTCGCTGACGGAGTCGCTCGCGCCGCCGGAGTCGGGGGCGCCCTCGGCGACGGAGTCGGGGAGCGACGAGGTGTCGAGCGACGCGTCCGCCACGACGTCGTCTCCCGCGTCGCCCACGGCTTCGGTCGGGTCGGCGGCGCCGCTGCACCCTGCGACGACCAGCACGAGCGTCGCTCCGACCCGACGCAACATCCAGAGAGCGTACTCCCTCGGACTGGATCGCGACAGCGCCCGAACCGTCCGCTCCGAAGTGCTACGTTGGCGCCGTGCAGAAGAGGTCTCTCCTCGTCGGAGCCATCGCGTCGTTCGCGGCCGCGACGGGGATCGGCGTGTGGTTCCTCCTGCCACCTCCCGACGTCCGGGCCCCGAGCGCCGTTTCGCCCTCGGTCGCGACGAGCCGTGAGGTTCCCGTCGAGGACCCACCCGTCGTTGCGTCCAACAGCGGCTTCGTGGTCGCCCACGAGGCGCCGCAGAAGCCCACCTCGGAGACGGCCCTCATGAGCGCCCTCCGCGCCTCTGCGGATCCAGCCACCCGCCTCGCCCTCGCGCGCGAGGGGAACCAGCGCTACCCAGCGGGCCCCGGCGCCTCGGAGCGCACGGCCGCCCTCGTGTCGGCGCTCGTCGCGCTCGACCGCGTGCCCGAGGCGCGGGCCGAGGCGCGCCAGTTCCTCGAGGCCCACCCAGGCGATCCCTGGGCCAAGTCCATCGAGAGCCTCACCGGCGTGCACGCCGTCCCGACGGGCCCGGATCCCCGGAGAACCCCCGGGCCCTGAGGAAAATCGCGCGCCGTCACCTGGCCGACATCTCGCGCAGCTAGGAATCGACCATCGTGGACAAGGTCACCGGACTGCTCGCCCTCGTCGACGCCCTGCGGCGCGCCACCTCGCTCGAGGAGACGCTGCACGCCGTCACCGACGCCACCTCGATCCTGCTCGAGACCGAGCGCGTCACCCTCCGCCTGCTCGACGAATCGCGCGCCCGGCTCCTCGTCGCGGCGCGCTCGGGGCGACGCATCCACGAGACCGACGTCTCGTTCTCGATCGGCGAGGGCCTCTCGGGCTGGGTCGTCCAGCACGGCCTGCCGATCCGCCTCGACCGCGCGGAGCTCGATCCGCGCTTCGTGGTGAAGCCCGGCCAGACCGCCGCCATCGCCTCGTACCTCGGCGTCCCCCTGCTCGACGGCGGCGGCACCATCGGCGTGCTCTCCGCGGCCGACGAGGCGCCAGCGCGCTTCTCCACTGCGCAAGAAGACCTCGCGCGCTTGATCCTCGGGATCTGCGAGCCGTGGCTGCAAGGCGCGCGTCTCCGCCGCCTCGCGCTCCTCGATCCGCTCACCGCCACCCTCAACCGCCGCGGCTTCGACGCCGCGTTCCCCCGCCCGCTCGACGTCCCGCCGTGCGTCTTGCTCCTCGACCTCGATCACTTCAAGGCGGTCAACGACCTGCACGGCCACGCGGTCGGCGATCGCGTGCTCAAGGCGGTCGCCGCGGTGCTGGCCGGGATCGCGCGGCAGGGCGACGACGTCGTTCGCCTCGGCGGCGAGGAGTTCTTGCTGGTGCTCCGGCACGCCTCGCTGCACGCGGGGGTCCGCGTCGCCGAGCGCGCCCGCGCGGTGATCGAGACCCTCGACGTGACCGACGACGCGGGACACCCCGTGCGCATCACCGCCTCGGTGGGCGTGGCCGTCCAGCACCCGGGCGAGACCCGCGACGCCCTCGTCGCCCGCGCCGACGCCGCGATGTACCGGGCGAAGGCCCGCGGGCGCAACTGCGTGGAGGTCGACGAGGACGCGGCCCCCACGGCGCGGCTCTGAGATGCGACGCGCGTGGCTGTTCGCCGTCGTGCTCTGCACGTCGTGCCTGCCGATCCCGTGGAAGAAGACCTACGTGATGCGCCCGGCCGGCAAGGTGCGCGTCGTCGACGAGCATGACGGGGCGCTCGCCGGCGCCACCGTCGATCTCGTGCGCATCCGGCACCCCTACTCGCAGCGCGATGCACGATACATGGAGCGCACCGACGCCGCGGGGGAGGTCTCCTTCACGCTCGAGCAGAAGACGCTCACCGTGTTCCCACTGATGATGCACGGCGTGCCGCAGTTCGAGTTCTCGGTGTGCGCCGAGGCGCCGGGCCACGCGAGCCGCACGGTGAGGTGGGGCGTCGAGCCGGGCGGCGCCGCCCCCACCCTGCCCCTGAAGCTGCGCAGGGGCAGCCGCCCTTGCGACCCGAAGCCCCACGCAGCCTCTCCCCGCCAGCGCGAGGCGATCGTCGACGCCGTCGAGGCGATCGACGGCGGGCAGGCCCAGCTCGATCTCGCGCTCCACGCCGCGATCCCACTCGCGGTCGGACAGCGCTTCACGCGCGCGGACGGCGCCAGCGCGGTCGTCGAGAAGGTGGAGTGGCAGGGTGAGCCAGCGGGCGAGCTCCGACGCGCACACCTCGTCGTCTCCGGCGCCCGCACGCTCGAGCTCGTGCGCGGTGACCTCTTGAACGCCGGCCCGTGACGGGCGACACCGCCCGATGGATCGTCGCGCCGTCGTCCGCCCTATCGTGGCCCTCGCCATGACCGCCGTCGGGGTGATGCACTTCGTCTCGCCCGCCGGGTTCGTGAAGATCGTGCCGCCGTGGCTGCCGGCGCCGCTCCTCCTCGTCTACGTGAGCGGCGTCGCCGAGATCGCGGGCGGGGTCGGCCTCCTGATTCCACCGCTGCGCCGCCTCGCCGCGTGGGGCCTCGTGGCGCTGTTCGTCGCGGTGTTCCCCGCGAACGTCTACATGGCCATGAACGACATCCAGCCGTTCGCCGCGCACGTGTCCCGCGCCGCGCAGTGGATGCGGCTGCCGTTCCAGGCGGTGTTCATCGCGATCGCCGTGTGGCTCGCGCGCGAACCGCGGGGCTGATCACGAGCTGCCGATGCCTGGCGCGACAGACCCTCACTCCCCTGGTGGCCCGCCGTACAGCGGCTTCGACGGCGGGGCCACGAACGGCTTCGGCGGCCCGCCGTAGGCCGGCTTCGCGGGCGTGGGGATCGCCGTCGCCGTCGGCGTGGGCGCGGGCCGCGGGGGCGTGGACACCGACGTCGAGGGCGCCACGCTGGTCGAGGTGCTCGCCGACAGCGAGGGCATCGGCGCCGGCGCGCCGTAGGCGGCCACCGCCGGCGGCGGGCTGACCGAGACCATCGGCTCCGCGGTCTTGGTGGTCTTTGGCTCGTCGATCTTCTTCGCCGGCTCGGGCGTGACCTGCGGCGGCTCCTGGCACCCGGCGACGGCCGCGCCCCCCGCGACGGCGAGGGCCATGAACGCGAACGCCGCGCCCCGACTCATGCGGTGCGGAAGCTCGAGGCCGACGGAGTCGTGCGCGGCGCAGCCGCAGAACGGACAGGGACCACCGACGCGGACGTGGCGCCGACAGTCCCGACAGGGGGCGAGATCGCTCATTCCCCCCTTCTACGGCCGAGATGGCCGAAAGGTCTACGCGTCCGGCGGCTCGCTCCCAGCATCCGGGGCACCCGCGTCCGGCGGGAGACTGCCCGCAGGGGGCGCGCCGCTCTCGCCGCCACCCTCGACCTCGACCTCGGCCTCGACGATGCGTTCGAACGCGACGACCCGCTCGTTCTCCTCGAGGGTCATCACCTTCACGCCGGCGGCGCCGCGGTCCTTGGTCTCGCGGATCTCGGCGACGCGGGTGCGGATGGTCTGGCCACGGTCGGTGATGAGCATGATCTCGTGGTCGACGCTCACGAGCTTGACGCCCACGCAGTTGCCGTTGCGCTCGCCGGTGTCGATGAGCGTGACGCCCATGCCGCCGCGCTTCTGCTCGCGGAACTGCTCGAGCGCGGTGCGCTTGCCGAAGCCGCGCTCGGTCAGCGCGAGCACCTGGTCGCACCCCGGCTCGACGACGCTCATGCCGATGCAGGCATCGCCCTCGCGGAGCTCCATGCCCTTCACGCCGTAGGTGGCGCGGCCCATGGCGCGGACGTCGGACTCCTCGAAGCGGATCGACATGCCGTCCTTGGTGCCGATCATGATCTGGCGGGTGCCGTCGGTGAGCGCGGCCGAGAGCAGCTGATCGTCGCCCTCGATCTTGACGCCGATGATGCCCTTCTCGCGGAAGTTCTCGTAGTCGGTGAGCTCCGTCTTCTTGATGATGCCACCGCGGGTGAGCGTGACGACGTACTTGCCGGCCTCGATCTTGGGGACCTCGACGATGGCGGCGACCTTCTCGCCGGGCTCCATGCCGACGAAGTTGACGATGGCGCGGCCCTTGGCGTTGCGCGCAGCGAGCGGCACCTCGTAGACCTTCTTCACGTAGACCTTGCCGCGGTCGCTGAAGAAGAAGACGTAGGCGTGCGTGCTCGCCACGAAGAGCTGGTTGACGAAGTCGTCGTCGCGGGCCTCCATGCCCTGCTTGCCCTTGCCGCCGCGCTTCTGCGCGCGGTAGGTGGCCGCGGGGGTGCGCTTGACGTAGCCCCCGTGCGAGATCGTCACGACCATGTCCTCTTCCTGGATCAGGTCTTCGATGCCGATCTCGGCCTCGTCCTTGACGATCTCGGTGCGGCGCGGGTCGCCGTACTGGGCCTTCACGGCCTCGAGCTCGCCGACGATCACGTCGAGCAGGAGCTTCTCGCTGCCGAGGATGGCGCGGAGGCGCGCGATCTCGTTGGCGAGGTCGTTGTACTCCGCCTCGAGCTTCTCACGCTCGAGGCCGGTGAGCCGGGCGAGGCGCATGTCGAGGATGGCGTTGGCCTGGCGCTCGCTCAGCGTGTAGTCGGGGCGCTTGCGGGCCTCGGCGATCTCGGCGGCGGGGCGGCCCGCGCGCGCGACGAACGCCTCGAGGCCCTGCAGCTTGAGGTTCATCAGCGCTTCGCGCGCGACGTCGCGGTCCTTGGCAGCGCGGATGGTGGCGATGACGAGATCGAGCTCGGTGAGCGCCATGCCGAGCCCCTCGACGAGCTCGAGCTGCGCCTCGGCGGCCTTGAGCTCGAAGCGCGTGCGCCGGGTGACGACCTCGCGGCGGTGCTCGACGAAGTGGGCGAGGGTCTCCTTGAGATCGAGGACCTTGGGCCGACCGCCGACGATGACGAGGTTGATGACGCCGAACGACGTCTGCATCTCGGTCATGCGGTAGAGGTTCGAGAGGACGACCTGCGGGTAGACGTCCTTCTTGAGCTCGATCGCGATGGACATGCCCTCGCGGTCGGAGTGGTCCTCGACGTTGCTCACGCCCTCGAGCCGCTTCTCGCGGACGAGCTCGGCGATCTTGGCGACGAGCGTGGCCTTGTTGACCTGGTAGGGGATCTCGGTGACGACGATCTGCTCGCGGTCGCCCTTGCCGAGCTTCTTCACCTCGGTGCGCGCGCGCATCACGACGCGGCCGCGGCCGGTGAGGTAGGCCTGGTGGATGCCGGCGGTGCCGTAGATCACGGCGCCGGTGGGGAAATCGGGGCCCGGCACGAACTGGATGAGATCCACCACCGAGCACTCGGGGTTGCGGATCAGGTGGACGGTGGCGTCGATGATCTCGCCGAGGTTGTGCGGCGGGATGTTGGTCGCCATGCCGACCGCGATGCCGCCCGACCCGTTGACGAGCAGGTTCGGGAAGCGGCACGGGAGCACCGTGGGCTCGTGCTCGCTGTCGTCGAAGTTGGGCTGGAAGTCGACCGTGTCCTTGTCGAGATCGGCCAGCATCTCGCCGCTGATCCGCGAGAGACGCGCCTCGGTGTAGCGGTACGCGGCGGCCGGGTCGCCGTCGACGCTGCCGAAGTTGCCCTGGCCGTCGACCAGCGGGTAGCGCAGGGAGAAGTCCTGCGCGAGGCGGACCATCGCGTCGTAGACCGCGGCGTCGCCGTGCGGGTGGTACTTGGCGATGACGTCGCCGACCACGCGCGCGCTCTTCTTGTGCGCGGTGTTGGAGCGCATGCCCTGCTCTTGCATCGAGAACAGGATGCGGCGGTGCACCGGCTTGAGGCCGTCGCGCACGTCGGGGATCGCGCGGCCGACGATGACCGACATCGAGTACTCGAGATACGACGTGCGCATCTCCTCCTCGATCGACACGGGCATCTTCTGCCCGGCCGCGCCACCCCCCGTGCCCCCTGGCCCAGCCGCAGCGCCGCCTGGCGGAGGCGGGGGGACCGGCGGGAGAGAGGGGCCCTTGCCGTTCGTCGGGTCGTCGGTCGTCTCGGCCATTCAGGTCCCGGGACCCTAGTCGGGCGTCCAGTGCCCGACAA
>JAEUKC010000408.1:0-48185 GCA_016794445.1 Myxococcales bacterium | reverse complement strand
CTCCCGATGAACTGGTTCAACAACCTCAAGGTCAGGACCAAGCTGCTCGCCGCGTTCACGCTGGTCAGCATCCTCATGGTCACTCTCGGACTCCTCTCGGCGAGCAGCCTGCATCGGGTCACCGACAAGATGCGTGCGATGTACGTCGACTACACGGCTCCGGCCACGCAACTGGCGACGTTTGCCTCGAAATTGACCCGCTACCGAGCGAACGCGATCAACGGACTGAACTTCAACGACGCTCACAAGATCGACGAGATGATCGTCACGCAGGCGCGCTTGCGCGGGGAGATGGAGAAGATTCTCAAGAACTACGGGGCGACCAATCTGACCGTGACCAAGGATGGACGAGACGAGCGGCGCGGCTTCGAGACCCTTCAGAGCAACGCGGTCGCCTACCTCATCTCCGCCGAACGCACCCTCACCCTGGCTCGCGAGGCCGCGATCGCCACCGACCCCAGCCGGAAGGCAGCGTTGCACGAGCAGGCTGCGAAGAACTCGAGCGACGATGCGGGTCCCAAGCTACTCGCCGCCGTTCAGTCCTTCGACGACCAGGCGCAGATCATCGCCGACATCGCCAACGAGATGGACCAGTCGGGTGCGGCGATCGCCGTCTCCTCCACCCGCTGGAACGTTCTCGGCACCAGCGTCGGCGTCCTGCTGTCGATGGGGCTCGGCGTGTTGATCGCCGGCCTCATCGCCAGGCCCCTCGGTCAGGCGGTCAAGGTGCTCGAGGCTGTCGCTGCACGCGACCTCACCCAGCGCCTCGATCTCGAGAGTCAGGACGAGGTGGGCACTCTCGCCAAGGCGCTCAACACCGCGGTCGTGGCGATCCATCAGGCCCTGAGCGAGGTGCGAACCGTCGCCGACGAGCTCGCGACTGCCTCGCAGGAGCTCTCCGGCGCCGCCGACCAGATCTCCAGCGGTGCGCAGGAGCAGGCCTCCGGCCTCGAGGAGACCGCGGCGAGCCTCGAGGAGGTCGCGGCGACCGTGCGGCAGAACGCCGACAACGCCAAGCAAGCGGCGCAGCTCGCCGCGAGCTCGCGGACGGTCGCCGAGAAGGGCGGAGCGGTGGTCGGCTCGGCCGTCGAGGCCATGGGTGACATCACGCAGTCGTCCAAGCGCATCGGCGACATCATCACCACCATCGACGAGATCGCCTTCCAGACCAACATCCTCGCGCTCAACGCGGCCGTCGAGGCGGCGCGCGCCGGCGAACAGGGGCGGGGCTTCGCGGTGGTCGCGGCCGAGGTCCGCGACCTCGCCCAGCGCAGCGCGGCGGCGGCCAAGGAGATCAAGGGCCTCATCGGCGACTCCGCCGAGAAGGTGGCCACGGGCTCCCAGCACGTGAACACCAGCGGGGAGACGCTGCGCGAGATCGTCACGTCGGTGAAGCGGGTCACCGACATGATCGGCGAGATCGCGGCCGCCTCCAACGAGCAGACCACGGGGATCGAGCAGGTGAACAAGGCCGTCAGCCAGATGGACCAGGTCACCCAGTCGAACGCCGCCCAGACCGAGGAGCTCTCCTCGACGGCGCAGAGCCTCGCGGGCAAGGGCGAGCAACTGCAGCGGCTCGTCGCTCGGTTCCGGCTCGACGCAGGAGACGACGCGGCGGTCAGCCGACCGCCCGCGCCGACCACGGTCCGAGGGGTACAGAGTGCCCCGAAGCCCCCGAAGCCCGCACGCCGTCCCCCGGTAGCCCCGAAGCCACGACTCGCGGCTGCGCACTTCGAGGAGTTCTAGCCCGCGAACACGAGAGGGAGCGCCCACGGGACGCTCCCTCCGTCGTCTTCAGGTCTTCTTCGGGTCGACCTTCGGATCGACCTTCGGCTCGTCGTCCTTCTTGAGCGTGAGCTCGGCGATCGCGTCCTGCAGCCGGATCTTGGCCATCATCAGCTTCTCTTGCTGGTCGACGAGGTCGAGGGTCGTCTTGGACACCTTGTCGCTGGTCTCCTGCATCTTCTTCTCGAGGTCCTTCATCAGCGGCCCCGCGCTCTTGACCGCCTTGAGGGTCACGAGCTGCATGTGGAGCTCGTCCATCCGCGTGCGGTACTCGCCGAGCTGCTCCTTGGTGGTCTCGATGCGCTGCTCGAGGTTGCCGATCTCCTGCTGGAGCTTCACGATGCGCGCGACCTGCTCCTTGAGCGGGCCGGCCGTGGCCGCCGACGAGACATAGGCCTTCACGGCGTCGAGCCCGCCCGCCGACCGCAGGTCGATGGTCTTGAACACCGGCGTCGTCTCGGAGATGACGATCTCCTTCTTGGCGCCTGGCTCCACCTCGATCCCGAGCACGTGGGCGGCGCCGATCTTCTGCACCGCCACGAAGCCCTGCTCGTCGAGCGTGTAGCCCTTCGGCACCGTGTGGCGGATGTTGATCTTCGCCTTGTGGGTGAGCCGGTTGTGGAACACGAGCTTGGTCGTGCGCGTGTGTTTGCTCTCGGTGGAGAACACGCCGCGCTGCACGGCGAGCACGCGGAGGATGTCGTCCTTCTGCCCGTCGTTGGTCTCGACGACGATCTGGCGGTCGAGCGCGAACGGGATGAACGCCGAGGCGTGCGGCGGGATGGGCTCGCTGATGCCCTCGCCGATGAACTTGCCCTCGCCGAACACGGTGACCGGGCCGCTCTCGAGCGTGCTCTCGGTGGGGTTCTCGAGGCGGATCGCGCGGAACGGGAAGGTGAGGTTCCCGCGTGGGCTCTCGGGATCGTAGAAGTAGACCACCTCGCCCTTGGTCGAACCCTTGACGATGGAGATCATCGCCGAGTTCGCCTTCTTGACGCTCATCTTCCCCGGCGACTCGAAGTGCGACGTGCCGATGGGATCGCCCGTGCCCTCGGTGGGGAGGCCCTTCGGCGGCGCCTTCGGGGTCACCTCGACGATGCGCACGCCGCCGTTCTTGCCGGGCACGAGCCCCTTGCCGACGGCCACGATGTTCTCCGGCGGCACGCCGCGCGCGATCAGCTGCAGGCGCACTCTGCCGGCGCGCTCGAGCGAGGCGCCGGCCTTGTCGACGTCGGCGTCGGTCGCGAAGCCCTCCACGACGACCGGCTTCTTGCTGGTCGCGAGCTTGTACGCGGTCGCCTCGAACGCCGGGTCCGCGGGCACCGCGGGGGCCGGCGGGGGCGCCGCGGTCACGACGTTGGGCTGGGTCGGCATCGGCTTCCCCTTCCCTCCCCCGCCGGCTCCATACCCGGAACCGGGCTTGGGGTCGGCGGGCTTCTGCGCCACCGCGCCGGTCGCGGGCGGCAGCTTCTTGCTCGCGTCCGCGAGCGTGATCTTCTCGGCCGTCTTGTCGTCGAGCGTGGCGACCTGCAGCTCGGCCTCGCCGCCGTAGGTCGCGCCCCCCATGGGCGGGGCGGTCGCGAACAGCTCGTCGGCGTGCAGGGTGTCGCGGTTGACCACCTTCACGGACTTGAGGTCGAACTTGAACGAGAGCGCCGAGCTCGATCCCACGCCGAGCCGCACGTCGACCCAGTCCTCGCCCGAGGTGTTGTCGACGATGGCCCAGCCCTCCATCGTGATCTTGCCGTCGTTGCCGAGCACGATGCGGTAGCTCGGCTTCCAGCTCGGCGCCTCGGTCACGTAGGTGAGCTTGAGATCGTGGGGCGCCTGGCCGCCGAGCCGGATCTCGAGGTCGACCAGACCCGTCGACGAGGCGGGGAGGGTGGTCGGATACGAGATCGGCGCCGGCTCGCCCGTCTTGGTGTCGGTCACCGTGAGCGACTTGAGGAAGTCGTCCAGCTTGTCCGTCGGCACCGAGACCTTGAGGACGTTGCCCTCCACGTGCGCGTAGCGCTCGAAATAGGCGATTCCGTTGCGGTAGACGACGACGCGACCCAGGGTGGTGTCGGGGCTCTTCACGTAGGTGGTGGTGGTCGGACCGCAGCCGACGAGCGCAACCAGGGCGGTCGCGCCCAGCAAGTGAGCGAAGCGAGCCGCAGGCGAGCGGAGCGAACGGCGACCGCCTCCATGGGCGGGCGCAACTGCCGACAACGGGGCGAGGCGTCTCATGATCCCTCCAACGGTGGGGTGTCTTCGCCCTTACACGTGCGAGGAGGCCCGGGGATCTGACGCCCTGGCCCGCGCCTCGGCCTCGAGGAGGGGAACGCTCTCCTCGGCCGCCTCGGCGAGGGCGCTCGAGAGCGGGCGCGCCCGCCCGAGGTCTTGCTTGTGAGCCGCCGCCTCGAGGGTGCGCGCGATGATGGCGACCCGCAGCGCGCCGAACGTGGCGGCCGTCGAAGCCAGCGAGTGCGACTCCGCGCCGACCCTGCCGAGCTCCCCCTCGATCGCGGCCTCAACGATCTTCGCGACCCGCGCCCGCAGCTGGGGCAGGAACTCCACGATCATCTCGGGCACCTCCTCCCCCATGATCTTGGTGAGCTCGTCCAGCGCCCCGCTGTCGAGGACGTCGAGCTTGAGGGAGCGTCCTGTCTTGCGCGACTGCTGTCGCCGCGTGTCCATCGCGCGATTGACGGCGCCGAGGAACGAGCCTCGATCGAGCGGCTTCCCCAGGATCTCGGTGACCCCGGCCTCGAGGAGCCGGCGCCGATCGGCCTCCTGCACGCTGCCGGTGTACGCGATGATGGCCGGGGCCTCCGGGCGACTGCAGATCCTGCGCGCGACCTCGTCTCCGTCCATCCCTTCGAGGTGCAGATCGAGGAGCACCAGATCGACGGTCAAGCGACCGAGCACCTCGAGCGCCTTCTCGCCGGAGGGTGCCTCGAGCACCCGCAGCCCGAGCTGCTGGGCCGCGTGCCGGGCCACGCGCCGGTTGATGCCGTCGTCGTCCACGACCAGCAACGTGGCGTCGACGGTGGAGGGCGTGTGGTAGCTCGGTCGACGGGTCAGCGCGCGGTGGGGGGTCTCGAGCGCAGTGAGGAGTCGCGTGGCGCGTGGAGGCAGGAGCATCACCCGCGCCTCGAGCTTGGCCGCCAGCTTCTCGGCCTCGGCCAGCTGGCTGGCGGTCGCCGCGAGGACGAGGCGGCTCTTGAGCCGCAGGGGCGCGAGCGCCTCGGCGCGGTCGAGCCCGCCCTCGGTCGTGTCGATGACCACGGCGCGCGCGTCGAGCCGACCCGCCGCGAGGATCTCGTCGGCGGAGGTCGAGTGCACGACCCTCGCCTCGATCTCACGGCCGACCGCGAGGAAAGCCCGCGCGGTCGCCGGACGCTGCGTGATCACCACCACGACGGGCATCCCCATCAGCGTCGTGAAGCGCGGGTTCACCTCCTCGACGCCCAGCGGGATCGAGACGCGGAACTCGGTGCCCTCGCCCGGCGACGAGTCGACGACGATCGTCCCGCCCCAGCTCTCGACGAAGCTCCGCGCGATCCAAAGGCCGAGCCCCGTCCCCGCACGTCGGTCGACGAGCTCGGACGAGACCTGCTCGAACGGCTGGAAGATCCGGCCGACGTCCTCGTTCTTCATGCCGCGTCCCGTGTCCTCGACCGAGATCCACAGCATCGAGTCTTCGCGCGTGATCTCGACGGTCACCGACCCCTTGTCGGTGAACTTCACGGCGTTGGAGACGAGGTTGCGGAGCACCTGTCCGACCCGCCCTGCGTCGGCCGGCACCACCGCGGGCACCGCGAGGTCGGCGATGGCGACGATGTCGAGTCCCTTCGCGTCGGCCTCGGTGGCGAAGGTGTCGACCACGTCGGCGACCAGCCCGCGGACGTCGGTCTCCTTGAGGACCACCTCGACCCGCCCCGCCTCGATGCGCGCGATGTCCAAGAGGTCGCTCAACAGGCGAGAGAGTGACTCCGCGCTCGTCGAGAGGGCGCGCACCAGCTCTCGCTGGTTGTCCGTGAGTCGGGTGTCGGCCAGCGCGTGGCTCATGCCGAGGATCCCGTTGAGCGGCCCACGCAGCTCGTGGCTCGTCATGGCGACGAAGCGGCTCTTGTTCTCGGAGGCCTTGACCGCCACGTCGTGGGCGCGCTGCACCTCCTCGGCCTGCGCCTCGATGGTGCGTCGGCGCGCCTCGAGCAGCGTGACGAGCGCGTCGCTCGAGGCCCGCCACTCGCTGCCGAACGCGTAGAGGACCAGCGCGAGCGCGACGACCGTGAAGATCTGCTCGAACGGGCCGGGCTGGACGACGGCCGTACCGAAGTACGACGTGAGTGGAGGGATCGCCACGATGGAGAGCAGGCCGATCGCGAGCCAGGTCCGCCGGACGAGGGGCCGCCGGAAGAGCCCGGTCACGAGCGGGAACAAAGCCAGATACACGATGGTGGGCGTCCGGGCGCCGCCTGCGAGCACGACGACGGCCACGAGCGCGAGGCACGAGCTCACCGCCACGAGGGAGAGCGACACCCCCTGGGGCGCCCGGCGGGCGAGCAGGACGCCGAGCGTTGCGAGCGCCCACGCCGCGAGGTGGATCAGCGCGAGGAGGTGTCGCCCGGCCACGAGGTGTACGAACGCGAACAGCCCCCAAGAGACCGCGACGATGGTCGAGAACCGATGCAGACGGACCAGATCCGTCTGCTCGGCGGCGGCCCGTTCGTCGCTCACTCCACCCCCGCCGTGACCCAGCCGTTGGACCGAGCCAGCCGGCGCAAGGTCGCGACGAGCGCGTCGAAGTCGATCGGCTTGGTCGCGAACGTGCGCACCCCGAGCATGGCGAAGCGGAGCCGCGTCTGGTTGTCGGTGGTGCCGCTCAGGACGACCGCGCGCACGGCCTCACCCTCCGGGAGGGCGCGTACGAGCGAGAGGAACTCTACGCCGTCCATCCCCGGCATCGCGTAGTCGAGGACCACGAGCTCGGGGAGCTCCTGCCGACACTTCTCGAGGGCCGCGCGCGGGTCGGTCGCCCGCTCGATGGTCAGCGGAATCCCCGCGAGCGCCACGTGCAAGCAACGCGTGACGAGGCGCCCGAAGAGGGGATCGTCGTCCACCACCAGCACCCTCACGTTGCCGTCGAGGGTCGCGTCGTCGGGACGCCCGATCGCCTGGTTGAGCGCATTGCCGAGCGCCACGCACGTCGGATAGCGCTCTGCCGGCTCGGGAGACAGCGCGCGCAGGAGCACGCGATCCAGCGGCGCGAGCTCGGCACGGGAGGCCGAAGGAGCCGGCAGAGGCTCCTTGCCGCGTCGGAGGATCTGCATGGTGGCCGGCTCGCCGGCGAACGGCAGAGCGCCGGTCAACAGCTCGTAGGCCACGAGCGCGAGGCCGTATTGATCGGTCAGCGCGCTCGCGGCCGAGCCCTGGAGCAGCTCGGGTGCCAGGTACTCGGGGGTGCCGTAGATCAGCCCGTCGCCGACGTCGTCGCGATCGAGCGCGACGCCGAAGTCCACGACGACGACGCGACCGGTGTCGTCCTCGACCATCACGTTCTCGGGCTTGACGTCGCGGTGCACGATGCCCTGCGCGTGGGCCACGCCGAGCCCGCGGGCCGCGGCGGCGATGATCTCCACTGTGCGCGCGAGCGGCATCGGTCGTTGCGCCTCGAGGTGCACGTCCCACAGCTCGAGCAGGCTCTTGCCGTCCACGAGCTCCATGGCGAAGTAGGGCTCGCCGTCGACGAACCCGAACCCGAAGATCGTCGCGAGGTGCGCGCTCCGCAGGCGCGCGAGCATGGCCGCTTCGCGCCGGAACCGCGCGGCGCTGTGGAGGCCGGTCGCCGCGGACCCCCGAAGGATCTTCAGGGCGACCACCCGCTCGAGGTGGATGTCCCGGGCGCGCCAGACGTCGGCCTGCGCGCCTGCACCGAGTGGGTGTTCGAGGCAGAAGCGCCCGTCCACCTGTCGACCCGGAGTGAGGACCGTGGGGAGGGTCACGCGATCGGAGGCCTCTCGTAGGAGGTCGGCGGTCACAGCGGCCGCTGGCCTCTTCGCGGAGGGCAGCGGACCGGTCTCCGTTGGGAGCATCGATGACCCCTTCTGGCTGGCTGGATCGGAATGGATGGACGCTGGTCCTGACGTTCGGTGGGCGCGACGGCGAACGGCAGCGCGAGCGTGGACTCCTGGAAGAGTACGGCCGCGCGCGCGCACTCTTGAGGCCCGTGTGCAGGACCCGTGGAGGTGCACTACCCTTTCGTCATGCGATGGACGCTCCTGCTCTCGGCGCTCTGCGCGTGTGGGGGTGCCGTCACTCCTGAATCGGCCGGCGACGCGGGCGAAGTGTCGGACAGCGCCGTCCCTGACACCGCGCTCACGGACAGCGCGCTCCCGGACACCGGCTCTCTCGACACCGCGGTCGTGCCCGGCCCCGTCCCGCCACCCCGACCCACGACGACGGCCACCGGCGGCAAGACCGTGTGGTTCGCGATCAACGCCCTTGAGCTCGGCGTGACGCCGTCGATCGCGTGGAGGGACATCGGGTGGGACCTCGACGGCCGGACCACCACGAAGGAGCTGTCGGCCACGAGCACGAACACCTGTCGCCGGGTCACGGGCGCCCCCGTCTCGATCCTCGCCGACGGCCACGAGGGCCGCGACAACAACTTCGGCGCGCAGGTCGCGTCCGTGTTGCGGGCGCTCGAGCCCGATCTCGAGAAGAACCTGCGAGCGGAGTACGCGGCCGGTGGGCCGACGGTCCTCTTGCTCCTCTCCAACGTCGCCGGCGACGACAACGCGAGCGTCCCCGGCGAGCTCTACGTCTCGTCGAAGCGAGGTGGCTGCAGCGGCGTCCCCGGCATCTATGCAATCGACGCCCGATCGGTCGACGACACCAAGAGGGCGCGGGTGAAGTTCCCGAAGGGCTACATGGCCGGCGGCCTCTGGGTCAGCGGCGATCTCGGCGCCGATCGGTTCGATCTCCAGCTGCCTTGGCGCGGTCGCCTGTTCACGATCCCCCTTGAATCCGGCGTGATCACGCTGCGCCCCTCGGACCGCGCGCCCGGCACGATCGCGGGCGCGAGCCGCGTCGACCTGCTGGAGAAGGCCATGCTCTCGCCGCTCCTCGCGATGGGCCTCTGTCCCGGGGGAGCGCCGTACGATCAGGTCGTGCAGACGGTCCGCGCGTCGGCGGACCTCGTCTCGGGGGCGCCCTCGCTGCAGGATTTGACCAGGACCTGCGACGCGATGTCGGTGGGGATCGACTTCGTGGCCGAGCCCGTCACGGTCGAGGACTGCCGGACCGGTACGCCCGACGTCCCGAGCCCCTGCGGAGGGTAGGCGCCCGCGAGACTGGCCTCGGCCTTGCTCTGGATCTCCGCATGGCCCTCCATCGGCCCGCGCGCCGCGATCCACGGATGGCTCCTCGCCCTCTTCGCGGGTGCCGTGGCGACACAGTGTGGCGAACCAGCACCAGCCGAGGAGCTGGTGAAGCCATGCGACGACTGATGCTCGTGGGTGTGGTCGCCGCGCTCGTCGCGGCGCGCGCGCACGCCGACATGCCCTACGGCAACGTCGTCGCCCTCGAGGAGGTCACCGTGCTCGGCACCGCACCGGCACGGGTGCGCCTCGCCGGCGGCTTCCTCTCCTGGGTCGAAGGCGGCGCCTACGACGCGGGCGTGAAGGGCTCGATCGAGCTCGTCTGCCCCGACGGCCACGACGTCGAGTGCCGCGCGCAAGCAGCCGAGCTCCTGGCCGCGCGCGACCGCGGCGAGTGCGTCGCGATCGGCTGGGACTCGGCGCCGCTGACGCCGGGGCCCACGCCGGCGAGCTGGCCGCGGCGGGGCATCCGCGCGCTGCCGGCGAGCGACCCACTGTGCGTCCGCGCGCGGGCCGCCCAGCCCCCGCCGCGTCCGCCTCCGCCGGCAGATCCAACGCCCGCGTCACGGGAGCTCCCGCGCGCCGAGTCGTACGGCCGCTATCTCCTCATGGTCGACGGGATCAACCTGGTCACCGCGCCGTTCTACGTCGGGATCGGGGGCTACCTCCTCGCCGCGCCCATCGTGCACCTGCAGCACGACCACCCGGGGCGCGCCGCGATCAGCCTCGGCATGCGCCTCGCGTTCCCCATCGTCGGTGGCCTGGTCGGCGCGCTGGGCCCGAACGATTGTCCCCGCGAGGCGGTGGTCTGCGTGCCGTGGCCGATCCTGACCGGCCTCGTGGTCGGCATCCTCTCCGCCTCCATCCTCGACGCAGCCGTGCTCGGCTCCGGTGCGCCTGCCCCGCCGAAGAAGGTCTCCATCACCCCTCGGATCGGCCTCGGCTACCTCGGCGCGGCGGTCCAGTTCTGAGCCCTGGCAGCAACTGGCAGCATCGCTCGATGTCTGTGTCGGCCGCCCATGGAGGCGGCCGATACTCGCTCCACTTCGTTTCGCTCAGTGCACCCACCGCGCGAGCACCGCGTCCGCGGCGGCCTTCGCCTCGGTGAGCAGCTCGCGCTCGAGGGCGTCGCTGGCGTCGGTCAGCTTCTTCGCCTCCGCCTCCACCCGCGCGAGGAACCGCTGCACGCTGGGCGCCGCGCGCGGATCGTCCAGCGTGTCGAGCACCTGGACGATGCGCGTCTGCACGTGCAACGGCAGCTTCCCTCCGTCGAGCGCGTCCATCAGCGGCGTCACCGCGTCCTTCGACTTCGTCTCGCCGAGGGCGTCGACCGCGATCGAAGCGTTGCCGACCGCCTCCTTGGCGTCGCGGACCGACTCGGCGCGCAGCCACCGATCGAGCGTGCGGATCGCCTCCTTCCGCTCCGCCAGCGGCAACAGCGCCGCGAGCTTGCCCACGCCGTCGATGGCGGCCGCCGCCACGTAGCCGTTCGCCGCGAGGTCCACCCGGTAGAGCTCCGCGAGCGCGCCGACGTCCTTCGAGGCCACCGCGTCGTCGATCGCCTTCCGGCGCACGAACGGGTCGGTCGAGGCGAGGGCGACCACCAACGCTCCGCTGTGGGCGCTCGCGGGAACCAGCGGGGCGGTGCTGGTGATCACGGTGACGGTGGTGGGTGGCGTCACGGCCGGCGAGCTCGCGATCGCTGGCGTGGTCAGGCTCGGCGCCGCGGTCGGACTGGTCACGGAGACCACGGGGTCCTTCCCCACGAGCCGCCACGCGGCGAGTCCGACGAGGGCCGCCAGCACCCCGAACAGCGTGAAGGTCTGTCGTCCCGTCAGCACTTGGCGAGTTTGCAGTACTCGGTGCGCAGCTGCGACATCGTCTTGATCGGCTGCCCGTAGCGCCCGGGCGGCAGCGAGGCCCACTCGTACGAGATCTTGTTCATCACGTTGGTGAACTCGGTCGCCGTGAGCGCGCGGTCCGCCGGGATCGTCGCCTTGCGCCACGCGATGAGGGTCATCGCGCCGGTGGTCTGGTTCTCGGGGCGGAAGTTCGGCAGCTTCAGGCCGTCCCAGGTGGTGCTCAGGAACTGGTAGCGGCCGGCCGCCGTCGAGCAGTAGCCGCCCGAGCAGATCGTCTTGCGAGGGTGCCCGTCGCAGCTCGCGAACGTCTTGAACGAGAACATCACGTCGTAGCCATCCTGGCTGTAGCCGCGCGTCCCCTCCGCGTAGGCGATCGTGTCGAGCAGCGCCTTCTTCGGCGCGCTGACGATGCCGATCGCGCGCGCCGGCGAGCAGGAGCCACCCGCCGGGGTCGTGCCGCCGCTCGTCGTGACGCGGTCGAGGTAGACGCCGTAGGCCCAGCCGGTCTTCGCGCCGTGCTTCACCTGGTACCAGCCCGCGCTCGGCTTGCCGGTCACCGCCGTGACGAGCGTGCCCTCGGGCATCACCTCGAGGATCGTCGCGCTCTTGGAGGCGCTCGCGCGCAGGTTGAGCGCCGCGTTGGTGCGCAGCTGGGCGCCGGCCGAGAGCGTCTCTGCGACGGACTCGGCGCCGCGGAGGTCGGCGTCGTCGTCGGGCTCCTCCGCGCCGACCAGGCCATCGATCGGCTCCTCGTGTTGCGCCGCGCACCCAGCCACCGCTGCGAGACCGACCGAGAGGACCACAGCGAGGGCGCGGAGCGACATGGAGCGCGCTCTCTTCAATCCGCGTACCAGCGCGCCCCATGCGGGATCACGCAGCGATCCTGCAGCTTCGCGACGCCTGCCTGTCTGCACGACGTGACATTCGTCCGTGGGTCGATACGGCGTGGATGTAGGTGGATGCAGTGAACGGGGCGCGCAGGGGGTGAACCCTTGCCGGCGCCCACGGAGGCGGCCGCGGCTTCGCTCCACTCCGTTTCGCTCAATGAAGCGCGAGGCCCGTCGCCTCTCGCGCGAGCGCCAACCACGCGGCGTCGTCGTCGGGACAGTGCGCGACGCGGATGCCCTCGGTCCCGGCTTCGTCGCCGTAGAAGACGACGTGGCGCTGGCGGCTCGGCCAGTGGGTCCTCACCTCGCCGAGGAACGCGTGACCGTCCATCTCGCGCATGGTCGCTTCGCCGAGGATGCCGTCGACGCGGGCGCCGGACTCCAGCAAGGCCAGCGCGTCGAGCCCGCTCTGCGCGACGAGCACCTCGAAGTCGTGGCGCAGCGCGCGCTCCATCCGGCGCAGCCGCACGAAGTCGCTGTCGACGAGCAACACCCGGGGGCGCTGACGATCGCTCGGCGGGGGCGCGACGTCCGCACGGAGGGTGAGCGGGAGGAACACCATCGCGATGGCTCCCTCGCCCTCGATGGCGTCGATGCACAGATCCCCGCCGAGGCGTCGGACGATCTCTCGCGACATGGAGAGGCCGAGTCCCGTGCCTCGGTCTGGGCCCTTCGTCGTGAAGAACGGCTCGAAGACCGACGACAAGACCTCGGCCTTGATGCCGACCCCGGTGTCGCTGACCGCGAGCAACAGCGTGCTCTCGTCCTCGCGCACGCTCATGCGGAGGCGGTGCATGGGACGCTCGATCTGCTGCATCGCATGGCAAGCGTTGGTGACCAGGTTGCTGACGATCTGGACGAGGCGCGAGCGGGGGAGCCACAAGAGGGGGATCGGATCGGAGAAGTCGAGCTCCACGTGCACCACGTCGGGGTCGATGGGGGAGAGGCGCAGCGCCTGCTTCACCACCGTGGCGACGTTCACGATCTCCGGTGCGACGTCCTTCGACTCGACCGCCGCGATGGTGCGCAGGTCGCGGGCGACGTCGCGAATCACCTGGAGGTCTTCGAGCGAGTCTCCGATCAGGCTCGTGGCGCCGTCCTCGCGCAAGAGCGAGGTCAGCTGCGCGACCGCCGTCCGCGCCTCTTCGAGGCCGTGTGGCGTGGGGTGACAGAGCAGCTCGGCGACCCGCGCCACCTCCGCGCGCAGCTCGCCGACGAGGTCTCCGAGCGCCTCCATGCTGAGGCGCAGGGCCGCGGTGGGGTTGTTGATCTCGTGCATCGCGCCCGCGACCACGACCCCGAGCGAGGCCAGCTGCTCCTTGTGCCGACTCGACCGCTCGGCGTCGGCGAGGCGAGAGACCAGCGAGGCGTGCTCGACGCTCGTACGGGCGGCCAGCGCGAGGAGCTCGGGCGTGAGGCCCCGATAGGACACGACCTCGTCCAGGTAACCCCGCTGCGCACCCTCGTCGAGGACGCCGATCAGCACGACCGAGGGATCGCCCTTGCGCAGGGTCTCCGCGAGCAGGGTGACTTCGCCCACCAGGAGCTGCGCATCGACGCCCGACGAAAGGAGCGTCTGACGGACGTGCATCGCGCGCGAGGGCGTCGTGAGGATGTGCGTTGTGAACGACCTCCCCGACATCGTCGGGAGAGCTTAGCAGCACGCTCGTGTCCTGCTTGACCTCCTACCTTTGCCCCCATCGGAGCAGAGCTGCCACACAGTTCATTCCTGCACCGTGCGCGTAGAGGACCACCTGGGCGCCCGGCAGGAGGAGCCCCTGCGCGCGTGCCTCGAGCAGATTGGCGACGACGCCGCAGGCCCCGACGTGGGCGATGCGATCGAACGTCGACGGGGCGCGGACACCGGGCACCCCGACCGCCTCGGCGAGCGCCGCGGGATACCAGGCTGCCGGCTGGATGCTCGCCAGCACGTCGACGTCGGTCCCGTGGATGTGTGCGCGATCGAACAGCGCGCCGAGCGTGTCGACACCGAAGTGGAGGAGGCGCGACGTCATGCGGTGGGTCGCGACGCGATCGGCGCTCGCCGGGTGCATCGCTTCACCGGCGGCGTGCCAGGGCGTCCCGCTGCGCCGCTCGAAGCTCACGGCCCCGTGCATCGAGCCGTCGACCGAGGCCACGTCGGCGCGTAGACCTTCCCCTCGCGCGCCGGGACCGACGACGAGCGCGGTGGCCGCGTCGCCGAAGATCGCCGACGCGGGCTGGGCGTAGTCCAGCGTCGGTGACACGAGGTGGGATTGCACGAGGAGCACCCGGCGAGCGCGGCCGCTCTCGATCATCGCGCTCGCGACGACGAGCTGCGCGATCACCGAGGCACACACGGCGTCGAGGCCCAGCGCGGCCCCGCGCCGGATGCCGAGGTGCGCGGCGATGCGCGCCGCATCGGGGGGCGAGACCCGCTCGGGGACGAGGGCGTGCGAGAGCACGAGGTCCACCTCGCTCGCCGAGATCCCGGCGTCGGCCAGCGCCGCGCGCGCGGCGAGCGCACCGGCCTCGCTGGAGGTGGTGCCGGTGACGACGTGTCGCCGCCGCGCGCCGCGGAACGGGTCTCGCTCGTGGGCTGCGGCGTGGCGCTGGGCGAGGGCTCCGATCGCGTCGTCGGCGGGGTCGATCCGCGTGAGGTCGTCGCGTCGCAGACGCTCGAACTGCTCGCGGAACGAGGGCGGCCAGTCGTCGTCGAGGCGGAGCGTCTCGGGGAGGAACATCCCGAGGCCGTGGATCGAGGCGCTCATCGCCCGCCCTCCTCGGAGAAGTGCTTGAGCGAGGCGAGGCGGGTCTGGACCGAGAGGTGCTCGCTCGGGTCGATGCGCACGTCGAGGACCACTGGACGCTGGATCGAGAGCAGCGCGGAGAGCCGTCGCGAGTCCAGATCGCGGGGCGAGTCGACCGTGACGCCGATGGCCCCGCAGGCGCGGGCGAGGCTCGCGAGGTCGGCGACGTGGGCCGGGAGCCCCGGCGAACGACGCCCGAAGATGTGCTCGAGGCCCGCGTCGACCATCCGGTAGCGTCCGTCGTTCAAGACGACGAAGGTGACGTTGATGCCGTTCTCCGCGCAGGTGAGCAGCTCGCCGGCGTGCATCGCGAGGCCCCCGTCCCCGCAGATCGCCACCACCGGCGTCGTCGGATGCGCGACCTTGAAGCCCATCGCCGCGCAGAGCCCGCTCCCCATGGAGCCGAGTCCGGCGAACATGTGGAACCGCTCCGGCCCGTCGACCCGGAGATGATGCACCGCGAACGCGGCGTGCTCACCGATGTCGACCGTGAAGATGGTGTTGCGAGGGAGCGCCCGCTCGAGGGTCGCCATGAGCCACTGCGGCTTGATCGGCACGCTGTCGTCCGTGCGCCGCGGGTCGTCGTCGAGCACGAGTCCCGTCGGGTGCGGGCGCATCGACCGCGCCGGCAGGGCCGCTCGCATCGCCGCGAGGCTCGTGCGCGCGTCCCCGACGACGCCGAGCTCCGTCGGGTGGTTGCGACCGATCGCGGTGGGGTCGCGATCGACCTGGATCAGCGGCCCGCCGAGGGTGGCGGTCCAGCCGTTGGTCGAGATGTCGCCGAGGCGCGAACCGACCACGAGGGTGGCGTCCGCGCTCGCGAGGTACTCGAGGGCGCGACCATGACCGCCGAACCCGAGGACGCCCAGGTAGCGGGGGTGACGCTCCGGGAACGTGCCCTTGCCGTGGGTGGTGGCCGTGACCATCGCGTTGGTGCGTGCCGCGAGGTCCTCGACCTGGGCCGCCACACCACGCCCCCGCGCGCCGTTGCCGAGCACGATCGCCGGACGCTCGGCGCCGGCGAGGAGACGCGCCGCGGCCTCGCACGCGCCGCGATCCGTGGTCCCGGCCGCAGTGGGCGTTGCTCCACGGAGGCTGTGGGCTCGCACCTTCGCGCGCGCGACGTCGATCGGCAACGAGAGGAACACCGGACCAGACAGCGGCCCGGTCGCCTCGGCGAGTGCGCGCCGGACCAGTGGCTCGAGCGCCGTGGCCCGGTCGACCCGGGCGGCGAAGCGCGTCAGCGGTCGGGTGAGGGCGAGCACGTCGAGCCCGCTCTGGCTGCCATCCTGGAGCGCGAAGCGTCCCACGCTCGCCGTCGAGATCTCGCCGGCCACGATCAGCAGTGGGATCCCCTCGCAGGCGGCTGCCGCCAGACCCGTGAGCGCGTTGGTGAGACCAGGTCCGGAGGTCACGAGCACGAGCGCCGGCCGTCCAGTGGCTCGGCCGTGGCCCATCGCGGCGAACACGGCCGCGGTCTCGTGACGACACGTCACGACCTCGAGGGAGGGACGATCGCCGAGGGCATCGTAGAGCGGCATGACCGTCCCGCCCGGCAGCCCGAACACGACGCGGACGCCGTGGGCCAGCAGTGTGTCGAGCAAGAGATGCGCGCCGCTCGTCGTCTCGTTGGTCTCACGAACGGATGGGTGTGGGGTGAGGTCGATTTCTTGGGTGTGCATGATTTCCTCCCGTGGTTCGCGCGCCCGAGAGCACCGAGCATGCCGTAGGTCGATGTGGGAGCATCGCGGCCCGAGGCGGCCGGCGTGGGAGGTGTCGGTCGGCCGGAAACGTCCAAGGCCTGGTCGAAAACGGCCGGCGGCGACGTATGTTGGGACGCTGTGAAGGTCCTGTTGGTCGAGGACAGCCGCCGACTGCGGCAGGTCCTGTGCGCAATGATCGGTCGACTCGGAGACGTCGACGTGATCGAGGCCGAAGACGTCGCCACGGCACGCCTCGCCCTGGAACGAGTGGCCGTCGATGCCATGATCCTCGACGTCCGGCTCAGCGATCGTCCGAACGATCGCGGCGGCTTCGACCTGTTGCGCGAGCTGCGTCACGCCGGCCGCATGCTGCCGACCATCGTCCTCACCTCGTCGAGCGAGCTCGAGGACGTGCGCGAGGCGCTGCGGCTCGGTGCGCGCGACTACCTCCTCAAGGACGAGCTGAGTGCGCAGGTCCTCGTCCCGCTGCTCGAGGAGCTGCGCGAGCCACCACCGAGTCGGGTCGTCCGCGCGGCGACGCTGGGCGAGGTGCTCGGCTCTTCGCCCGCGATGGAGTCCTTGCGACAGCTCGTGCTGCGCGTCGCGGACACCCCTTCGACGGTGCTCCTGCGCGGGGAGACGGGGGCTGGCAAGGGCCTCGTCGCCCGCGCGCTCCACCGCGCGAGCCGGCGAGCGGCGGAGCCCTTCGTCGTGGTGCACTGCGCGGCCATGCCTCCGACGCTGGTCGAGTCCGCGTTGTTCGGTCACGAGCGCGGCGCGTTCACGGGCGCCGATCGCCGCGTCCGCGGGCACCTCGAGCTCGCCGGTGGGGGCACGCTGTTCCTGGACGAGATCGCCGAGCTCCCGCTCGAGATGCAGGCCAAGCTGCTGCACGTCCTCGACGATCGGACCTTCCGACCGCTCGGCGCCGAGCGTGAGGTCACCCTGCGGGCGCGGATCGTCGCGGCGACGCACGTCGATCTGCCCGCGCGCATCCGGCAGGGTCTGTTCCGCGAAGACCTCTACCACCGGCTCTCGGTGGTGGTGGTCACGGTGCCGTCGCTGACCGGCCGACGCGAGGACATCCGCGAGCTGGTCGAGGCGTTCGCGGCGGCCCAGCCCCGGGGCCTCACCTTCACGCCGGAGGCGCTCGAGTGGCTGCGCCATCGGCCGTGGCCAGGCAACGTGCGCGAGCTCCACAACGTGATCGAGCGACTCGCGGTGCTCGCCGAAGACCCCCACGTCGGCGTCGCGACCCTCGAGGCACTCGTGCCGCCGACGGAGATCACGACCCACGTCGGCGAGGCGGTCCAGACCCTGCTGCACCTGCCCGCCCCCGATGGGCGATCGCGCCTGCACATGGCCGAGGAGAAGCTGCTCGCGGCCGCGATGCTCGAGTGCGACGGCAACAAGAGCGCCGCCGCGCGCCTGCTCGGCGTGCAGCGCAAGGCCTTCCAGCGACGCCTCGACCGCCTGCGACGTGGCGGCTGAGGCCATCGGCCCCTCCATGGGCGGCCGACAAATCACACTCTCTGCGGCGAGCGGAAGCCTACCAGCTCACGTCGACGATGCCGTCGTCGGGCCCCAGCATCTCCACGCTCTCGATGCGGCCCTGGACCCCGCACATGTCACAGACGCTGAGGATGCCACCGACCTGGGCGCTCTCCACGTAGACGGGCTCTCCCTTGATGCGCACCCTCGTGCGGCGGGTGGCGATGGGCTCGATCAGCCAGCGGCCGTAGGTGGCGATGTGGCTACGGCTGCGGGCGACCTGCTGGAACAGGCCGAGGGGCGTCTGGGAGAAGCGGATGAGCGAGACGAACGCGCGACCGACCACGCTGCGCGCGAAGTAGCGAACGGACTCGCGATGGAGGTCGCGCATGCCCTCGTGGACGCGTTCGGGCGAGGCCACGCTGGCGCCAGCGACGACCAGGCGGTGCAGGTAGTCCGCGACCGGATACATGCGAAACGTGATGTAGTCGGGCGCGCCGACCTCGGCGTCGAATGCGGCGCCGAGGGCCTCGCCGCGGCGCCGGACCTCGTCGTGCAGCATCGCGAACCAGACCCCACGCACCTGCTGATCGGGCGTCACGCGGGAGAGGCGTTCCACGATGTCACAGTGCTGACTCGCGGCGGCGAACGTGTCCACGGCGCCCAGCATGGATCCGAATCGTTCGGTCCGACAGAGCGAAGCGTCGGGGCGAGCTCTTCGGTGTGGTCACTCGGCAGCGACGGTTGCGTTCGTCGGCCAGGTCTGCTCGGTCTCCCGCGCAGGACCGCGAGGGCTCGGGGTGGGTCGAGCGAACGTTGGCCTCCGTGCCGAGCGCAGCGGCGAGCGTCAGGATGGTCTGCACGATGGACGCGCACATCGAGTCCTCGGTCAGGCGAGCGACGAACGAACGGTCGACCTTCAGCGCGTGGATGGGCATGCGCGTGAGGAGCTCAGCGACGAGTACGCGGTGCCGAAGTCGTCGAGGTACGGCAGCACGCCGATCGCTCTCCCTGAGGTCGTCGGTGAACACGTCGTAGCGCCCACGCCCATCACCTTGCGCGGTAGCAGTGTCCGCGTCGCGGAGGATGTCCTCGACGCGCTCGTAGCCCGCGTGGGTCTTTCGCGCGCAACCGGCGCGTGGCTGCAAACGGTGCGCGTTCGGCGCACAGAAGGCCGAGAATTTGCCGTTGGAATCGCTGGATCGCCGCATGCAAGGGCTTGCCGAATGGACCTGTCCCCGATGTTGCGCGCGTCCAACCTCTTCGCGGGTCTCCCCCCGGAGTGCGTCATGGAGCTGGCCCACCTCGCGGTGCGTCGGCGCTTCGAGCGGGGAGAGCAGATCTTCCGCGTCGGTGAGCGCGCCACGTTCCTCGGGGTCCTCACCCATGGGCTCGTGAAGCTGGTGCGCCCGACGAACGACGGCGCCTCGTGCATCGTCGCGATCTGGGGCCCGCGACAGACGATCGGCAACCTCGCGGTGATCGCCCGCGAGGGCTACCCCGGCAACGCGGTGGTGGTGTCCGCCGAGGCGGAGGTGCTCACGCTCGAGGCCGAGGCCATCCTAGCTGCGGCCGAGCGTCGGCCACCGATCGCCTGGGCGCTCGCCCGCTCGCTGACCGAACACGGATACGCCCTGCACGACAAGATCGGCATCATGAGCGCAGGGGCGGTGGAGCAGCGGCTCAAGGCGCTGCTAAGCCACCTCGCGGAGCGCTTCGGTGACGAGTTCGACGACGGCATCCACATCCCGGTGGTGCTCTCGCGGGGGGAGCTGGCCTCCATGGTCGGGGCCACGGTGGAGACGACGATCCGCGCGATGAGTCGCTGGCAGAAGCAGCGGGTGGTGGAGACCACTGCCGAGGGGTTCCGCATCCTCGACCCGGGCTGGCTCGCGCGGGCTGCCGCGCGGTCCGCGGCTTGAGGCTACTTGCGCACGAGCGCGCCGTAGTGGAAGTCGTTCGAGTAGCCCTTCGCGAAGCCGCACAGCGCGGTCAGCTCGCTCGACTCGAACGTGGCCGGTCCATCGCCGCCCGAGTAAGAGTACGACTTGAACTTGGTGCCGGCGGGGACCGCGCACGGCGCGCCCGTGAGGTCCTTGCTCGTGAAGAGGGTCGCCTTGGAGAGGAGGACGAAGTCGGCCTTGTCGCGGTCCGGCTTGGTGGCGCACGACGACTCGAAGTCGGTGCCGAGCACGAGGCCCTTCAGGAAGTCGCCGTCGAGCTTCTGCGGCGTGCCGTTGCTGAACGCGAAGCCCCCGAAGCGGCTGAAGTCCACCGAGACGACGAACGCGGTGCCCGCCGGCAGCGTGGCGCCCGAGCCCTCCCAGCCGCCGCCGGCCGCCGGGGACTCCACCTTCGTGGCGACCCGCAGCTTGCCGGTGCAGTAGCCCTCGAGCGCCGCGGGGATCGCGGCGGAGGTCGACTCGGGGGTGGACGACGAGCAACCGAACACGGAGACGAGGGTGACGAGGAGGAGTGAGCGCATGGCTGGCCGCAGTGCAGCCCTCGTGCCTGCTCCGACGGGGCGCGATTCGCTCGTTCGACGAGGATTCGGTGAGCGGCGTCCGACCGCGCGAACACGGGGCGACGGTCACCGGAGCCCGCGCTTCACAAGGGATCCTGCGCCGCCGTCGGATCACAATCCCTGCAGCGTCGAGTTCACGATGGTGAGGCTCTTGGTGTTGGTGCCCACCGCGGTGCCGGCGTTCTTGGTGGCGCCCGAGGCGACCACGGTCCAGTAGCCCCCGGTGTTCCCGGTCATCGTGGAGTCGATGATCGAGAGGGTGCCGCCGAAGTCGTTGCTCGTGAAGAACAACCCGCCGCCGAACGCACCGGTGCCGGCGGCGTTGCCGAGCACCGCGGTGCCACACACCTTGAGGTTCACCGAGGCGCCATCGCTGTAGATCGCGCCGCCGTTGCCGCCGGAGCCCACCTCGTGCTGACCGTTGTTGATGACGCTGCACTTGGTGGGGTCGTCGCTGTTGGCGCCGTTGCCGATCCCCTGGTTGCCGGTGAACAGGCTGTCGTAGATCTCGAGCGGGCAGAACAGGCCGCCGAACGCGCCGGCGTTGGCCGCCTTGTTGTTCTTGAACGTGCTCTTGACGATCAGCGCGCCGTTCTTGCTGCCGACGACGTAGATCGCGCCGCCGCCGGTGTCGGGGCCGAGCGGCGCGCCCTGGTTGCCGGCGAAGATGGCGTCGATGACCGTGAGGTTGCCGTCGCGCATGTACAGCGCGCCGCCCTCGCCGTCGTTCCAGCCCTGCGAGCACGGCGGCGGGGCCTTGGGTATCGCCTTGGTCGGGGTGGTCTTCCCGTTGACGAAGTTGATGTGCTGCAGCGTGAGCCGGTTGTCGTTCTTGCGGAAGTCGGCGCTGTACCAGCGGAGGATCTGCACGGTGCCGCCGCCGTCGAGGGTCACCTTGTTGCCGCCGTCGATCACGGTGCTCTTGGTGGTCGGCAGGTCGAGCGTCGCGGTGACGAGGATGGTCACCGGCGCCGCGCCGCAGTCGAACGTGACGATGCCGCCCGCGTTGACCGCGGTCTTCAGCGCCGCGAAGGTGCAGCTCGCGGCGGTGCCGGTGCCGACGACGGTGGTGGGCTTGGAGACGTCGGCGGGGGTGCCGCCCGCGGGGATGCCTGCCTTGCACGAGCCGTCGGGGTTGCCCGCGGTGCCGAGGGGGCCGGTGTCGGGCGTGCCCGTGTCGGTGGGCGGCGTGCCGGAGTCGCCCGGGGTGCCCGTGTCGGTCGGCGACGTGCCCGAGTCGGTCGGAGCCGTGCCGTCGGTCGGGGTGGAACCCCCGGTGTCGGTGGGGGTGCCGGTCTCGTCGACGGTCGCGGCGTCGTCTCCCGTCGAATCGCCGGGCGCGTCCGACCCCGAGCACCCCGCGAGACACGCGAACACCACCGCCCCGATCGCCGTCGTCCTCATGGCACAGGCCTCCTGAGGGGGAGAGGAGACGGGGGGGGCGGATCGGCTCAAGATTCTCGAGGACCCTCTGCGGTCACGCATCCAGTTCGCGAGCACCATCGAAGTGGCCCCGGACACGCCGTGAACCTCGCCGAGGTGCATCCCGGCGAGAGGAGCGGTACCCCGTGCGCGATGCGCCTCGCGACCGCCCTCTCCACGCTCGTCTTCCTCGCGTTCGCGGCCTCGGGCTGCGCCGAGTCCAGCGTCACGCCCGCCCCCACGGATGGCGCGTCCACGGACTCGTTCGAGCTCGACTCCGCCTCCGTCGACGGGTCGACGGCGAAGGACGATGGCGTCGATGCCAGCGGGGATGCGAGCGAGAGCGCGGTCGACGGCGCAACCGAGAGCTCCACCGATGCCTCCACCGCGGACGCAGCGGCGCCGTTCGACATCCTCGGCGCGGCCTCCGGCGAGTGCGGTGGGCTCGCGGCCGCCGTGAAGTCGACCGGCTCGGTGACGCTGGAGGTCCCGCTCGTGTTCGACGCCACCGAGAAGTACGAGCGCGCGCGCCTCTCGCCCGGCGGCAAGATCGTGTTCGACGCGCCGAACGCTGGCGGCAGCTCCAAGGAGTCCGAGGTGATGACCTACGAGCTCCTGCTCCACTGCGCGGGCGCCGCGCTGCTCAAGACCGAGACCGAGATCAAGTACGGTCCGCCGCCGGACGGTGGGGCGGCCACGATCACCGATCTCCTGGTCTCGATCGGCGGCGACAAGATCGGCGTCAACCCGAAGCGCGTTTTCAAGCCGCTGCCGCTCACGATGACGGACGCCGAGGTGCGCACGCAGCTCGTGAAGGACTTCGAGTCGATCAAGGCGAGCAGCGCGCGGGTGCTCCCCGAGGACCGCTGGGTCAAGCAGATCCTCCACGTCTGGGTGCCGAGCGCCACCTACTACGACGCCGTGAAGCGCGTGCTGCCCACGATCGACGACGCGACGCGCTCCAACACGCTCGTGTTGATCACCCTGACGACGGGCGGCGGGTTCCTCTACTGCGACCCCGATCCCGCGCCCGGCGCCGAGTGCCCGCCGATCAAGTGAGCGAATTTGCTTGCCGCTCCGAGTTCAGGCGGCGAACAGGGCCGGCACGAACCGCTCGAGGATCTGGCGCGACTCCGAGGGGGTGGGGTAGCCGGCCAGCGAGTGCACCTCGGCTGGCATGGTAGGCGCGCCGTCCTCGAGCAGGCGCTGGACAGCCGCGTCGCGCGCCGCCGCGACCCGCGCGCGCGCCGCGGGCTCGAGCTGAAGCTGGATCCAGGCATCGACGGCCCAGGAGAGCTCCGCGTGTCGCGCCTCGTCGGCCGCGATGCCCGCGAGCACGCGCTGGACGTCGGGATCCTGCGCATGCTCCGCGGCGAACGCTGCCACGACGGCGCCGAACGTCTCCCGCACGCAGCCCTCGGTCGCGTTCTCCAGCGCGATGGCCTCGAGATCGCGATGCTCGGGGGGAGGGCCGACCACCACCGCGGGCGGCCCTGCACCGAAGCGCCGCGCGAGTCGACCGACCTGTCGCGCGTGCCGGATCTCGTCACGTCTCGCGCGCTCGGTCGCCACCACCAGCGCCCGCGGAGCGCCGTGCGCGACCAGCTCGCTCGCGAGCCGCGCGAACGCCACGACCGAGGCCGCCTCCAGGTGCGCCGCGAGGGCAAAGTAGCCACCCAGGCCCGCGCGGGGACCGACGGCCGCGAGGCCTTCGGGGCGTCGCCCGATCGCGCAGTTGGAGTCGCCCTCGACGAGCACCTCACTGTCCACCTCGGCGGTGGTCCCATCCGGCCGCACCAGGGTGACCTTGCGGAGGATGTCTCCCCCACAGGTGTTGCCCGTCTCGGTGACGATCTCGTAGCCCGCGGCGACCTTGCGCGCGTTGAGGTAGTTGCACTGGATGCGGTGGCCGCTCTCCGACAGGAGGAGCGCGGCCTCCTTGGCGCTGTCGACGGGCTGCAGGAGCGTGCGCAGATCGGCGAGCGTGCGGTAGGCGCGGACCTCGTCCCCCCGGGTCGTCACGAGGAAGCGCAGCATCGGGACCTCCCCGGAGCCCCAGCCCCCGCGGCCGGTGGTCGCCTTCCCGAGCTGCGTGGTGCACGCCGCCACGTCGGTCGCGGTCGCGCACGCCTTGCCGTCCTCGTCGACGACGCTCGGGGTCCCGTAGCCGCCGTAGAGCACCACGTAGTCGACGCCGAGGGTTCCGACGAGCCCTCGCACGGGGTGGTACTTGCCCTCGGCGCTGCAGACGCTCTGGTCGTAGCGCGAGAGGTCGATGGTGTGGCCGGCGCATCCGGCGCTGGCGCCGACGCTGCCGAGCGCGATGGCCCGCAGGAGATCCGGGAAGCGAAGCATCCTTCCAGCGTACGCTGCGTGGCGGATTCGACCAGAGTCCGTAACGCCGCCGCGCGCTCTCCGACGCCTGCGCTGCGTCATGCCACAGGGGTGAGGGGAATCGAGGAGCCGTTCGTCCTCGTTTGTCTCGGCATGAACTTCACGCCTAGGATGCCGTCCATGAAGCGTTCGTCGTTGCCAGCTCTGCTGGCGCTGTCGTTGCTCCATTGCAAGTCGGAGCCCAAGACCGACAAGCCAGCGCCGGCAGCACCTGCGTCGACCCCGCCCACGGTGGCTTCGAGCGCCGCGCCGCCGAGCGCCTCGGCCTCCGCGCCAGTGGTCGCCAAGGCCGAGCCGCGCAAGGGGCCGCGCTGGCTGCGCAAGCTCCCGGTCGACTCCGTGTCGGCGTCGACGGAGCTCGCCAAGGGCGGCTTCTATCCCGGCAAGCGCGCGTTCGACGGCTCGCGCGCCACCACCTGGATCGCCTCGCCCAAGCCCAAGTCCACCGACCCGGAGTGGCTCGAGGCCAAGCTCAAACAACCGAAGAAGATCTGGGGCGTGCGCTTCGACACGGGGCTCGTCGACTTCGGCGCCAAGGACGGCGATCTGTTCGGCGAGAACTCGCACGCCAAGAAGGTCTCGATCCTCCTCGACGGCAAGCCGGTGGCCACGCGCGAGATCGGCGCCGAGCAACACGGCGCGTTCATCGAGCTCGACGGCACCGAGGCCAAGGTGGTGCGCATCGTGTTCGACGAGGTCCACGCGGGCAAGGGCGCCCTCGCCGTGACCGAGGCCGCGATCCTCGGCGACGCGACCGACGGTCCCCCACAAGACCTCGCCGAGCTGAAGAAGTCCGTCGAGACGATCACGAGCCGCTGGGAGAAGTGGAGCGCCTCGGACGCGGTGCAGCTGATCAACAAGGTCGGCGCCCCCATCCTCGGCGATCTGCTCACCGACCAGCGGTGCCGGGTGTCGCTCGACGAGGTGGATCTCGACGGTCAGCCAGGCAACGAGCTCCTGATCCGCCTCACCTTCGAGTACAAGCCGGAGGACCCGCCGGCCGACCCGCCCACGCCGCAGAAGCGCATGGTGTTCTACGCGATCGCGCTCGGCGCGGTCGAAGGCGGCAAGTACGTGCACATCGGCACCGACTACCTCGTGCAGGAGGGCCGGCCCGACGGGTTCGACGCCGACGCCACCAAGGTCACCGTGCAGCCGCTCCACCGCGCCAACCTCTCCGACGTGGTCTTCACGTGGGGCTTCGCGAGCGGGGGTTCCTCGAACCGCTGATCGACGTCGCGTTCTCGCGGGGCAAGGACGCCGACGAGACGGTCGACGTGACCACGTCCGGGGCGGCGCCCGCGAAGCTGCAGATCATGGTGAAGGGCGAGGCCAAGGCCACGCTGTCGTTCGACGCGGCCTCGATGCTCTATCATTGAGCCGTGCGGGCCCAACTGTGACCCAGGCGCACGCAGCGGAGGCCCCACGGCCGCGGGGATCTCGCAGTTGCGCGTGGCCCGCGACTTGCTGAGGGCGCGACCATGTTCCTCTCCAGCGTGATCCTCCTCGGTGGGCTCGCCGTCGGCGAAGCCGCCGAGGAGCCGCCGCCGCCGCCACCTCCGCGCTCGTCGGTCAACGCCTTCGGGCAGACGGTGGCGGTGATGGGACAGGTCGGCTTCGGGACGCCGACCGGGTACTACGGCGTCGCGCTCGAGCTCGCGCCGATCCCGGAGCTCGTGGCCTCGCTGGGCGTCGGCCTCGGCAGCGGTCCGTATTGCAAGGCGCGCGACGCACAGCCCGGCTCGTTCGACGCGGTGTGCGCGCGCTGGCACCGCGACGTCCAGGTCGCCGTGCAGGGTCGCTATCGGGTGGTCACCCGCGGCAACTCGGCGCTCGCGCTCGGCGGGGGCTACTCCACCGGCGGCTACACCTGGGTCGAGTTCACGACGGACGGGCCCGCGTACAAGACCACGGAGCGCGCGCACTGGACCAACGTCGAAGCGTCGTGGGAGGGGCGGCACGAGAGCGGCTTCTCGGCGCGGCTGTTCCTCGGGTACGCGTGGATGCTGAACCCGAGCTCGCTCGGGTGCGTGGGCTGGGGCGCGGGGTCGAGCTCGTTCGGCCACTGCACGACCGGACACGCGGGCGACGGCCACCGGCTGCTCTACCTCGGCGCGGCGGTCGGCTGGGCGTTCCGCTGACGCGCAGGCGTTCAGCGTGACTTGGCGCGCGCCTCGTCGAGGAGCTGGCGCAGCACGACCCCGCGATGGGGCAGGCGGCGTTCGACCCACTCCACCGCCTCCTCGAACGTGCTCGCCACCGTCTGCTCGCGGAAGCGCTGCGGGGCGAGCCAGTTGAGGACGGTCATGACCCCGCGGATCAACGGCGACGTCGAGACCAGCACCGCGATCGCCTGTGTGCGGAGCGTTCGTGAGCGCTCGGCGATGCGCTGCCGCCACTTGGCGTTCGGGGGCGGGTTACCGTGCTCGACGACGGTCACGACCGCCGCGTCGGCCCGGCCCCCCGCGAGCGTGTCCAGCTGGTCCACGGCGGCCAGATAGCGCTCGAAGTCCGCGTCGGTGTTGGACGAGCCACTGAAGTGGAAGACGGCAGTCCCGGAGAGCGGCTCGTAGGCGAACGCGAACACACCTCGGAGAATAGCCAGACCAGCGCCCGAAAGGCGGGCGTGTGTCCCGGTGCTCCACGAACACGACCGCCTTGAGCGTGGGCTCGACCAGCTCCTCCAGGTAGAGCGGTCCGAGGGTCGATCCGTGCTCGTGACCTGCCCGCTATGATTCGACGATGCGGGTCCTCCTCTCCTTGCTCTTGGCGATGGGTTGCGGCGCCGAGAGCTCCAGCGCTGCCCCTGCAGACAGCGAGGTGTCCGAGGCCGCCTTCGACGCCACGCAGGAGGACGCCTCGGTCGACGTCTCGACCGACAGCGATGCGCCCTCGGACACTCCTGGCGACACCGCGCGATCGCCGATCAAGGTCGACCCGACCAGTCCCAAACGGTACGACTTCACCTTCAAGGCGAGCGAGGCCGACCCGACCGCGACCACCTCGCTCGGGGTCCAGGGCGCGTACGTCGACACCCGGGTTCCGCCCAAGGGCAAGCTCATCGTCTACCTCCACGGGGCGAGCGACGCGGCGCTCACGAACTGCACCCAGGGAGAGCTCGCCAACGTCGTCACGGCGTGGGGATTCCACCTGCTCACGCCTTGTTACAACTCGTACTACGGAGTCGCGGCCTGCAAGGACGACATCGGCGGCTGCCGGCTCGAGGCGTTCGACGGCATCGATCACACCCCGTACGTGGCGATCGGGCCTGCCGACGCGATCGAGCCGCGCGTCATCGCCGCCCTCCAGTACCTCCAGAAGAAGCACCCCGGCGGTGACTGGGCGTGGTTCCTCGAGGGCGGCAAGCCGCGCTGGAGCGACATCGTCATCGCGGGCATCTCCCACGGCGCGTCGAGCGCGGCTCTGATCGCCGTCTACCGCCGCGTCGATCGCGCGGTGTCGCTCTCCGGCCCCTACGACGTCAAGCAGGCGTGGTTGAGCAAGACGCCGCTGACATCCCTCGATCGGTTCTGGGGCTTCACCCACACCGGCGACGCGCAGCACGCCGGGCACCTCGATGCGTTCGCCGCGCTGGAGCTCCCCGGGGCGCCGACGACCGTCGACGGCGCCACGAGCCCGTTCGGCGGATCCCATCGCCTCGTGAGCTCGGCGCCGACCACCAACGGACACTCCTCGACGGCGCCGGGCAGCGTCTCACCGAAGGCCGGCGGGGCCTACGTGTTCCTGCCCGTGTGGAAGCTCATGTTCGGCGGCTAGCGCCCCGGCTCCCTCGTGCGCCCCGCCCGCGCGCGCTCACGGTCTCGAGGGGTGGCATCGCGAGCAGCGCCTCGAGGAACAAGCTGACGCGAGGTGGCAGGTACGCCCGGCTCGGATACACGACCGACAGCGGCCTCAGTCTCGACGTCTCGCCGAAGAGGACCCGGAGCTGACCCGCCTTCACGGCGTGCTGGCACGCCAGCGCCGGGATCTGCGCGACGCCGACGCCATCGATCGCCGCGTCGCAGAGCACCTCGAGATCGTTGACCACGAGGCGGGGCTCGATGCGGAGCGTGGCGCCCTGCACGAGCCACTTCTCCGCGGCCCGCATCCCGATGCACGGCAGGCTCCGGAGGTTCTTGACCGTCGGGGTGCCGTGGTGCGCGATGAACTCGGGGCTGGCCACGAACCAGGCGTGGGCCTCCCCGAGACGCCGAGCGGTGAGGGAGGAGTCGTCGAGCTCGCCGACGCGGATCGCGAGATCGATGCCCTCGGCGATCAGGTCGACGCGGCGATCCGTGAGCAGTAGCTCGACGCGCACCTTCGGGTGGCTGCGGACGAACCGGGCGACCAGCGGCCCGAGCGTGCGCCGTCCGTAGAGCACCGGGGCCGTGACCTTGAGCACGCCGATCGGCTCGATCCGCTGGCGCTGGAGGTCGCCGTTCGCCTCGTCGATCTGGGTGGCGATGGCAGCGCAGCGCTCTGCGTACGTCGCGCCGGCGTCGGTGACCCGGAGGCTGCGGGTGGTGCGCTCGAGCAGGCGGATCTGCAGCGCCGCCTCGAGGCGCGCGATGCGCTCGCTCACGGTCTGCTTGGTCAGACCGAGCTGGTGCGCGGCCCTGGTGAAGCTGCCGGCACGGACCACCGCCGCGAACAGCACCATGTCTTGGGGGCTGACCTCGGGGGAGCGGGCCATGATTGTCATGTTCAGCCGGACAATGCGTCAGTGACAAGCCCTATTGTCGATGGCCGAACCCCGACGCAACGTGGGGCGATGAACGACCCGATCCATGCCGGGGGGGGCTCGATGTTCTCGCTGACCGTCGAGGCGGTCGTAGACGTCTCGGCGCCGCCCGCGGTCGTGTTCGAGGTGCTGACCGACCGAGACCGGTGGGCCGAGTGGAGCACGATGCTCGTGAGCCTCGCGACCGGGCCGATCGTCGAAGGTGGGTCGCTCGCGCTCGGGCTGCGCACACCGCAGGCGAACTACGACTTCACCGCGCGGGTGACGCGCCTCGCACCGAACGAGGTGTTCGAGTGGCTGGCGAAGACCGGGGTGCGTGGCGTGATGGACGGCCGGCACCGCTTCGAGCTGTCGCCGCTGACGGAGGGGCGAACGCGGCTGCGGAACGTGGAGACCTACTCGGGGCTGCTCGTGCCGCTCGTCCGTCGCACGGCGTCGATGAGAGCCGCGCCGGAAGGGTTTCGCGCGATGAACGCCGAGATAGCCGCCCGCGCGGAGGCTCTCGCTGGCTGACGCCGCGCCAAGCTCAGCGGCGACGAGGCTGTTCGATCAGCGCTGCTCGGTCCTGACTACCAGACCACTTCGGTCGGGACCGCGGTGCGCTCCGAGCTGCTGGGCGTGCCCCAGCCGAGCTCGCCGAAGTTGTTCGCGCCCCAGCAGAGGGTGCGCTTGGCCTTGGTGTAGACGCAGTTGTGGAACATGCCAGCCGACAGGAGCACCGCGTCGGTCACGTTCGACTTCGCGGGCGAGAGCCGATAGTCGCTGACCTTGATCGCCGCCCCGTCTCCCGACTGACCGCGGTTGTTCGATCCCCAGCACCACACCGCGCCGCCGGTCTCGCGGGCGCAGGTGTGATCGAAGCCCGACGACAGCTCGGCGAAGACGGTGGGCGACACCTTCACCGGCGAGAGCCGGTTCTCGACGCTGCCGTCGCCGACGAGCTGGCTCGCGCCCCAGCACCACGTGCCGTCGGCGCGGACGGCGCAGGCGTGGACCAGCGACGCGGTGATCCCGCTCGCGTCGCCGATCCCGCTGACCGGCGCCGGCGTGCGCGAGCTGTTCTTGGTGCCGTTCCCGAGCTGGCCCGACCCGTTGTAGTTGCTGAAGCACTGCACGGTCTTGTCGGCGAGGAGCGCGCAGACGAGCGAGGTGAACGAGGTGCCGCCCTCGTTCGCGTTCGCGAGGTGCTGCACGTTGGCGAGTCCCGTGACCTGCACGGGCACGTTGCTCTGGGTGAGCGAGGTCGTGCCGTAGTCGCCGCCGCGGCCCCAGCACCAGACGGTGCCGTCGGTCTTGAGCGCGCACGTGGCGGAGAAGCCGGCCGCGATCTCGCTCACGCCGGTCAGGCCGGTCACGGGCGTGGGCGCGAGCGAGTCGGTCGCGGTGCCGTTGCCGAGCACGCCGAGCGCGTTGCCACCCCAGCACACGACCGTGCCTCCCGCGCGGAGCGCACACGCGTATTCGACGCCCGCCGACACGGCGACCGCGTCGGTCAGGCCGGTCACCTGCACGGGGCGGACGACCGGATCGAAGGTCTTGGCGCCGTTGCCCAGCTGCCCGACGTTGTTGCGCCCCCAGCAGCGCACGGTGCCATCGGCCAGGGCCGCGCACGTCATCTCGCTGCCCGCGGAGAGCGACTTCACCTCGGGGCCTCCCCCACCGCCGTCGGTGGGGGGCGACGAGTCGGTGCCGCCCTCGGTCGGCGTCGAGTCGATCGCGGCGTCGGAGCCGGCGTCGATCGCGACGTCGGAGCCCACGTCGGCGCCGCCGTCGGCCGAGTCCTGCTGCGTGACGCACGCTGGTGCGAGGAGCGCGAACAGACCGAGGGCGAGGAGCTGGGAGTGACGCATCCGGGCACGCTAGCAGGCGGAAGGCAGCGGCATGGCGCGTCGAAGTTCGACGCCGTTCGTTACCGCGGGGCCGTCCGTCAAGTCTCTGTTGAACAACCGGTGTTTGTTGCTCGTGACATGGCCCGACTGAATGTCGTCATTGGAGACCGCTTGACTTGTTTGTCTGCCATCGGTGGGCGCTGCAACTGGCGCGATCGAGGGCTACTGTCTGCAGGGTGGGTCTTTGGTGACCTTCGCGAATCATCGCAAAATGGCCCCTCTGAGGGTCAAAGATCTGGGTGCAGGTTGACCCACCCCGTGGTGATTCACCGCCGATCAAGGCCCGGTGCGGCTGGTGCATGTCTTGCTACCTCACCGCGAGCATGCCGCTCTCACGAAGTGCCGGGACAAACGAACTTCCGGCGCACAAGTGGACAGGGGTGGGGTGGAGTACGGCTCGCTCGACCGAGCGCGCCGCCGAGGAGGCGATCCGGCGCGCGATGACCGAGCTCGGGAGCCCCGTCCGCCACGTGATCGCGTTCTCCGCCGCGCGCCACGATGGGGTCACGCTCGCGCGGGTGATCCACGCGGCCTGTGGGGCAGACACCACCGGCTGCTCCGCCGGGGGGGTGATCACGCAAGGCCGTGCCGACGAGGGCGAGCACGTCCTCGGGGTCATGGCGATCGGCGGCGAGCTGCGGGCAACCGGTTTCCTCACACCCACCTACGGCGCACACTCCGCCGAGGCCGGACGACTGCTGGCTCGTGAGGTCCAGCGAGAGCGGACTCCGGACGCGCTCGCGCTGGTGGTCCTCCCCGATGGACTCACCGGCGATTGCAGCGCGTTCCTCGCGGGGCTGCAGGAGGGGCTACCCGACGACCTGCCGATCGTCGGCGGCGCCAGCGCAGACGCGCAGCGGATGGAGCGTACGTGGCAGCTGCACGCCGGTACCGTCGTGAGCGGCGGAGTCGCGGCGGTGTTGCTCGCCGGGCCGGGCACGGTCGCGCACGGTGTGTCCCACGGCTGTTCTCCCATCGGTTCGCGCAAGCAGATCACCCGCGCCCAGGACGGCTGGGTGCAGGAGATCGACCATCGACCGGCCTGGGACGAGGTGCGCGCCTACCTGGATGGAGACCCAGAGGACCTCAACGCCGACGGCATCATGCACCTGAGCGTGGGACGAGAGCTCTCTCTCGGCGGCGCCGACTACACGATTCGCACGCCGATGCTGCTGCGCAAGGAGGACGGTGCGCTCTTCTTCCCCGGAGGAGATCTCACCACCGGCGACACCGTGCACATGGTGATGCGGAGCCCCTCCGCCATCACCGCGAGCGCCGCGACGCTCGGCGATCGCATGGCTCGGGCCGGTGACAGCCCCATGGCGGTGTTCCACTTCGACTGTGCCGGCCGCGGGAAGTTGCTGTTCGGCTCGCAGACCTACTCGCACACCGTCGAGCCCTTGCAGTCACGGGTCGGTCGCGCGGTGCCCTGGCTCGGCATGCACAGCTACGGGGAGATCGCCCCGCTGGCAGGGCGCGCTCGCTACCACAACTACACGGCCACCGTCCTTGCGGTGTACGGCCCATGAGCCAGACCGACGCGCGCATCCGCGCCCTCGAGGTGGAGAATCGTGAGCTCAACGAGCAGGTGAAGAGCCTCGTCCAGACGGAGCACCGGTGGACCCGATCGCAGACCGAGCTCGACCGCCAGCTCACGCGGGTGGGCGCGCTGTCCGCGTTCGCGCTCGCCTCCTCGGCCCTGGAGAGCCCGCTGGTCGTGATCGACCGCGCGGCGTCCCTCCTCGAGGAGTGGTTCGCCATCGACACCATCGTCGCCGTGGGCGACGCGGACACCCTCCTCGAGCCCACCAACCTGCGGTTCGTCGAGGGGCTCTCCCTCGCGCGCAGCGTCGACGCGGCGCCGTGGGTCGGCGCGGTGACCGACCATCCGCTGCTCCTCGAGGCCGTGACCCGGGTCGTCGGCGCGCCGCCGGTCGCGGGCACCGTCGGTGTCGTCATCCCCATCGGCCACACCCCGGTCGTGAGCGGGCTCCTCGCCTGGAGCTGCCCCTGCAGCCAGCGATCGTTCTTCGTCGAAGCCCCCGGCGAGCGCCACCGGCCGTTCCTCGCGCTGCTCCACGACCACCTCGACCGAGCGCTCCGGAACATTGCGCTCACGAAGGCGCTCGAGGCCCGGACCCACGAGCTCGGTCAGAGGAACGAGCAGCTCGCGAACACCCTGGTCGAGGTGGAGCGAGCGCAGCACCGCCTCGCCGAGGCGAGCAAGCTCGAGGCGATCGGCCGCCTCGCGGGGGGGATCGCGCACGACTTCAACAACCTGCTCACGGTCATCCTGGCCAACGCGTCGATGCTCGACCTCGATCTCGAGGAGGATTCGCCCCACCGGGAGCAGGTGACGCCGATCATCGACGCCGCGGACCAGGCCCGGCGGATCACGCAGCAGCTGCTCGCGTTCTCTCGTCGGCAGGAGCTGCGACCGCAGCGCCTGTCGCTGAACAACCTGCTCGAGGGGTTCGCCAAGATCCTCGCGCGCCTCATCGGGGAGCACGTCCACCTCCGCCTCCACCTCGATCCCGGCGTCGGAGACGTGATGGCCGACCGGACGAGGATCGAGCAGGCGATCATGAACCTCGTCGTCAACGCCCGCGACGCGATGCCCGAGGGCGGGGCCCTGACGATCGAGACCCGGGCGGCGTCGGCGGAGGAGGTGCGCGCGGCGGGGGGCAAGCTCGACCCGTCCTGCTACCTCGCGCTCGAGGTCTCGGACACCGGCGTCGGGATGGCCCCCGAGACCCAGGCGCGGATCTTCGAGCCGTTCTTCTCGAGTCAGCCCACCGCAGTGGTCGGCAAGGGCACCGGGCTCGGCCTCGCGATCGTCCACGGCGTGGTGGAGCAGTCCGGCGGGCACGTGCTGGTCGACAGCCAGCTCGGGCGGGGGAGCCGGTTCACGGTGCTGCTGCCCACGCTGGGCGCCCGGCAGGTTCCGGACTCGGGGCGGCAGCAGAAGACCACCGTGCTCGTCGTGGACGACGAGGATCGCATCCGCGCGATCGTGCGGCGCATCCTGGAAGCGCGCGGCTTCGCCGTGCTGGAGGCGCGGAGCGGCGAGGACGCGCTCGTCGTCCACGACCAGGCGCGTCGGGTCGATCTGCTGCTGACCGACATCGTGATGCCCGGAATGGGTGGCTCGGCGCTCGCGCGCGCGCTGCGGGACCGGCGGCCCGATCTGCGGGTCCTGTTCATGTCGGGTCACGCGTTCGACGCCGAGGAGCTCGCCACCGACGCCGGCTTCCTCCCCAAGCCGTTCGGCGCGCGGGAGCTGCTCCGGCACCTCGAAGAGGTGTTCGCGGCGGCAGAGAAAGCCTGCGTCGAGTGTGCGGCCTACCCCCACTGCCGGCACGTGGCCGGAGGAGAGCGATGTCGACGATGATGGAGCAGGGCATTCTCGTCGTGGACGACGACGCGCGGGTCCTCGAGACGGTGGTCGTGATGCTCGGTCGGGGCGGGTTCGGCGTCGTCGGGACCGCGCGAGACGGAGACGCGGCGCTCTCGTGGGTGGGGCGCAAGATCGACCTCGCCCTCCTCGACATCTCCCTCCCGGGCACCTCGGGCCTCGACGTCGGTCGGGCGATGCGAGCGCAGGGGGTCCCGATCCTGTACATGAGCGGGTGCGTCGATGCCCGCACCGTCGAGCGAGCGCGCGAGACCTCACCGCGCGGCTTCGTCGCCAAGCCCTTCACCGAGGCCCAGCTGCTCGCCTCGGTGCGGATCTCCCTCTCGCCAGCGGTGAAGGAGCCCGTCGAGGCGGCGCTCGACGACATCGCCCGCATCCTGACGCAGCTCGGGATCGTCAGCCCCGCGCGGCGCCCGCTGGACGAGCCGCGCGCCGAGGCCTCTCTCTCCAAGCGCGAATGGGAGATCGTGCGGCTCCTCGCCGACCACCTGCGCGTGCCCACGATCGCGGAACGGCTCCACATCAGCCCAGCCACCGTGCGAAACCACCTCAAGTCGGCCTTCCAGAAGGTGGGGGTGCACTCCCAGGAGGAGCTGCTGCGCCGTCTCTGGTGACCGCTCGAAGTCGGCGCGTCTCAGCCCGATCCGAGGGCCGCCCGCGCCGCCGCGCCGTCGCGCTCCTGCTCGAGGAGCGGGATCGTCTCTCGCACCGCCTCTCCGAGCGCCTTCACGAGCCCCTCGATCCGCCCGTGCTCGCCGGTCCCGACCGCTCGCTCGAGCGTGCGAGCGATCAAGGCGGCGCGTTGTGCGCCGAACGTGGCCGCCGCCGAGCTCAAGGCGTGCGCCTCGGCGCCGACGGTCTTCCAGTCGTCACGCTCTGCCGAAAGGGCGATCCTCTCGCTGCGGGCGACGAGAGAGGGAAGGTACTCCTGGAGCATGTCGGCGATCTCGCCGTCTCCCCCCATCGCCACCCGCAGATCGTCGAGGACCGACAGGTCCAGGATGTCCAGCTTCATCGATCGACCCGTCTTTCGCGACTGCTGTCGCCGTGCGTTGAGCGCCCTGCTGGTGGCGGTGACGAAGGCACCTCGGTCGAGTGGCTTGCCGAGGATCTCCTCGACGCCGGCCTCGAGCAGGCGTCGCCGATCGCTCTCCTGCACGCTCCCGGTGTAGGCGATGATCGAGGGGGGCTGGGGCAGCTTGCGGATGCGCCGCGCGACCTCGTCGCCGCTCATGCCCTCCAGGTGCAGGTCGAGCAACACGAGCTCGACGGCCTCGCGATCGAGGAGCTTGAGCGCCTCTTCGCCCGAAGCGGCTTCCAGCACTCGGAGGCCGATCTGGACGGCCGCGTGGCGCGCGACCCGGCGGTTGATGGCGTCGTCGTCGACGACCAGCAGCGTCGCGTCGACGGTCACGTTCGCCTGGCTCGGGCGGTGGGTGAGCGCTCGATGAGGGGTCTCGAGCGCCGGGAGCAGTCGTGTCGCGCGGGGTGGGAGGAGCATCACGCGGGCCTTCAAGGCGGTGGCCACCTTCTCGACCTCGGGGACGGTGCTCGCGGGCGCGGCCAGCACGAGGCGCGCCCCGAGCTTCAACGACCCGAGGCTCGCGAGGGCGCCGAGCCCCGTCGAGGCGGTGTCGACCACCAGCGCCCGAGCCTCCACGGGCCCCTCGCCGAGCACCTCGTCGAGGGTCCGGCGGGTCGTGACGCGGGCGTCGATGTCCCGCCCCGCCATGAGGAACGCGCGGCCCGTGGCCTCCCGCTGGGTGACGACGATCACGACCGGCATGCCCATCAACGTCGAGAACCGCTGCGGAGCTTCCGTGACGGTGATGGGTAGCGAGACCCGGAACTTCGTACCGCGGTCGGGCACGGACTCGACCGTGATCGTCCCACCCCAGCTCTCGACGAAGCTGCGCGCGATCCAGAGACCGAGACCCGTCCCGGCGCGCCGATCGACGAGCTCGGCGGACACCTGCTCGAAGGGCAGGAAGATGCGCTCGACGTCCTCCGCGCGCATGCCTCTCCCGGTGTCGGTCACGGAGATCCAGAGCAGAGCGTCGACCCGCTCGACCTCGACCAGCACGGAGCCGCGCTCCGTGAACTTGACCGCGTTGGAGACGAGGTTGCGGAGCACCTGCCCCAAGCGACCGGCGTCGGCCGCGACGCGAGTCGGGACCCCGGGATCAGAAATGGCAGCGATGTCGAGGCCCTTCTGGTCGGCCTGAGGCGCGAAGGCATCGACCACGTCGGCCACGAGCTCGCGGACGTCGGTGTCGGCGAGGACCACGTCGAGCCGACCGGCCTCGATGCGCGCGATGTCCAGCAAGTCCGAGAGCAGACGGGACAGCGCCTCCGCGCTCGTCGAGAGCGCGCGGACGAGCTCTCGCTGGTGCTCGCTGAGGCGGGTGTCGATGAGCGCGTGACTCATGCCGAGGATGCCGTTCAGGGGTCCCCGAAGCTCGTGGCTCGTCATGGCGACGAAGCGGCTCTTGTTCTCCGACGCCTTCACGGCCGTGTCGCGCGCGCCCTGGAGCTGCTCGACGAGCTCCGCGTTCTGCGCCTGCAGGACCAGCGACTGCTCGAGCAAGAGGTGGTTGTTCCGGTGACCGACGACCATGACCACGAAGAAGATGGTGCCCAGCACCCCGAGCACCGGCTGTGCGTGTTCCATCGTCGCGAGGCGGAAACAGGCCGGCAGCAAGAGGAGTCCGATGTAGAGGCGTCCCACGCGGAGCAGCGGGGCGAGCACGCCGGTCGCTCCGCCCGCGAGGGCCGAGACGACGACGATCAGGACGAACTGCTGCTCGAGTCCCAGGGCCGAGAGCCGGGTCCAGGTGAGGTACGCCCAGAGCGACCCGCCGGCGGTGAGCCCGACCTCGTAGCGTCGCTGCCAGCGGACGCGGAGCTCGCCGGTCGGCACGGTGTTTCGCTGGAACGCGCGCCGGAAGCCAGCGCCAGAGAGGAGGCGAAGCGCGCTCGCGACGCCGACGGCACCGAGCCAGATCCACGGCCACCACGCTCCCTTCGTGCCGATGACGAACGCGACGCCGAGGGTCGCCGCGAGGTTCACGACGACGCTTGCCAGCTGGTTCTTGTACGCGTGGACCAGCAGGAGGCCGCGCGTCCGCTCTGCCTGGTCTTCCACGTTCATGCGCTCCTCGTACCTTACCGGAGTGCTGTCCGTCGAAGCGCGGCGCTAGCTTGCGCCCGCGGCGATCCAGCCATTGGCGCGCGCCACGAGGTGCAGCGTCTCGACCAGCGCCGAAAAGTCGATTGGCTTGGCGGCGAACGTGCGCACGCCGAGCATCGCGAAGCGAAGGCGCGTCTGCTCGTCGTTGTTCCCGCTGAGCACGATCGCCCGGACGGTCTCGCCGCGAGGCAGGGCGCGGACCCGCGCCAGGAGCTCGACACCATCCATCCCGGGCATCTCGTAGTCGAGCACGACGAGCTCCGGCAGATGGGTGCGACACTTCTCCAGCGCTGCGTGCGGCTCGGTGACCCGACGGATGGTGATGGGCACCCCGGCGAGCGCCACGTGCAGGCAACGGGTGACCAGCCGGACGAACAGGGGGTCGTCGTCGACCACCAGCACGCGCAGCCCTCCGTCCGTCGCCGCTGGCTCGAGCGGTGCCTCGGACAAGGCCTCGACCAGCGCGTTGCCGAACGCCACGCAGGTCGGGTACCGCGCCGCGGGGTCGATCGACAGAGCCCGCAAGAGCACGTCGTCGAGGCGTGCGAGCTCGGGTCGCGCCGACGAAGGTGGCGGTACCGGCTCCTTCCCCCGTCGTGGGATCTGGCGGAACGGCGGGTCCTCGTGGAACGGCAACGCGCCGGTGAGGAGCTCGTAGGCCACCAGGGCGAGCCCGTATTGATCGGTGTTGGCGCTCGCGGGCGCGCCGCCGAGCAGCTCCGGCGCCATGTACTCGGGCGTGCCGTAGATCATGCCGTCGTTCGGCCCATGGCTGTCGAGTGCCACGCCGAAATCCACGAGCACCACTCGACCGGTGTCGTCCTCGATCATGATGTTCTCGGGCTTGACGTCGCGGTGCACGATGCCCTGGGCGTGGGCGACCGAGAGGCCCCGCGCCGCCGCGGCGATGATGTCCACCGTCCGCGCCACCGGCATGGCTCGCTGGGCCTGCACGTGGACCATCCAGAGCTCGAAAAGGCTTCGACCTTCGATGAGCTCCATGGCGAAATAGGGCTCCCGGTCGACGAAGCCGAAGGCGTAGATGGTGGCGAGATGCGCGCTGCGGAGGCGCGCGAGCATCGCCGCTTCGCGGCGGAAACGCGCTCCATCGCTGATGCCGTCGCCGCGCAGGATCTTGAGCGCGACGTGACGCTCCAGGTGGATGTCGCGCGCCCGCCAGACATCGGCCTGCGAGCCCGCTCCGAGGGGACGGTCGAGGCAGTAGCGCCCATCGATCCGAGCCCCTGCAGCGAGCACCTCTTGCTCGGCACTCGACGCTTCTGGAGCCAGCGTCTCTCGCACGCACGCAGCCTACTCCGCTTGCGCAGAGTACAATGCGGCCACTCTGGCCTGACCGTTGCGGCCGTGGACGGTCCGTCAGTACCGGTGCTCGAGGCGGACCACCTCTGCACAGGGCCGGCACATGGAGGAGGGCACGCCGGTGTTGCGGCGGGTCCGGCCAGCGACCGTCTTGAACACGGGCCCGCTCTTCTGCTCGTCGCAGAGGAGGCAGGCGTTCAAGCCGCCGTCCACCTCGTGGTAGGGCGCCGTGATCAGCGACAGGCAGATGCCGAAGCACTGGGCGCGGGTGTTGCGCGTGTTGTAGGCCCAGATCTGGGCACACGGCCGGGTGAAGCCGAGCTTCTGCAGACAGACGACGTTCTTCTCGAGGTCGGTGCCGGCGTCGAGGCCGCAGCTCCGCACCGGCTCGGTGAGATCGGGCTTGCTGGCGTACACCGCGAGGTCGGCGAGGGAGGAGCAGAGCCCGCAGCGGTCGTCGTGGGTCATGGTGGCGCCGCTCGCCGTGGCCTCGGCGCGCGTCGCGAACGAGGCCAGTCGGTAGGTCTTCTTCGCGCGGTCGACGACCTGCACGGCGCACACCCCGCTCGTGGTGGTCGGAGGGGACGCGTAGGGGTCTGCGGTGAGCTCGGCGGGGGGATCGAGCAGCGTCCACGCGAGCAGCTCGGCGACCCGATCGGACGACCACGTGGGCGCGGTCCAGGCTGCGTCGCCGCATCCGCACGTGGGTCGACAGGTCGCGTCGTCGAGCCCGGTCTTGTCGTTCGGGACGCCGAAGAGATCGGTGCAGGTGCCAGCCTCCGGGGCAGCTTCGGTCGTCTCGCGCGAAGTGCACGCGACGAGGAGGAGCGCGAACGCGGAGCAGAGGGTGCGCACGTGGACCAGCATACCGATCCTCGGGCCAACACGACGCACGGCCGTGGCCGGGCACATTGTCGACGCGCAACACGGTCCCATGACGGCATGACGCCATCGGCGTGGTGTCCTACGGAGTAGAACGGGCCGCTCACCGCTTCTCGCCGAGCGAGAAGAAGTTGCCGGAGTCGTCGACGAACATCGCCTCGACGCCGTACGGCATCTGGCGCGGCGGGCCCTTGAACTCCACGCCCTTGGCGAGGAGCTCCTCGTAGGTGCGCTGGATGTCGTCGCACTGCAGGACACCCCCGCCGAGCTTGCCGCGCTTCACGAGCTCGCCGAGGGCGTCGACGGTGGCCTGATCCATGAACGCGCCCGCGGTGAGCGCCATCAGGATCATGCAGTGGTCGGGCTGGGTCTTGGGGGCGACGGTCAGCCAGCGGAACGTGCCGAGCGTGGCGTCCTCGCGCACCTCGAAGCCGAGCTTCTCGGTGTAGAACGCCTTGGCGCGCTCCTGGTCGAACACGTAGAGGGTGGAGTGGCTCTGCTTGAGGATCATGCCGGCAGGCTAGGGCGCGACGCGGACCGTTGCTTCTCCGAAAGTGACCGGCGCGTGGTGCTCGAGGAAGCAGCCCGGGATCCACACGGCGGGCCACAGCTCCGCGCTCGGGAGGACGGTGCGCACGCGACGCTGCCAGTCCCGCGGCGAGACGCCGACCCGGTCGGCGAAGGTGCGGCTGAACGTGCCGAGGCTCGCGTAGCCCGCCGTGAGGCAGGCCTCGGTCACCGACGCTCCCTTGGCGAGATCGCGCTTGGCGTGCTCGAGCCGCACCTCGACGACGAAGTCCCGCGGCGTGCGGCCGAAGGCGCGCGCGAAGGTGCGGAGGAAGTGCTCGCGGGACATGTGCGCGTCGGCCGCGAGCTCCGTGAGCGAGGGCGCCTCTGCGGGTGCGTCGCGCAAGCGGTCTCGGGCGCGGAGCAGGCGCCGCAGCGTGGCGGGGTGGAGGACCATGTCGCGGCACCGTCTACTGGAGCCAGCGCGACCGTCGACGTCAAGAGCGTCAAGCGCTCATGCCTCGGGAGACAGGCGGCGTCGTCACTCCACGTGGACGACCACCGTCTTCTTCTCCTCGTCCTTGCCGCGGTAGACGCGGGTCACCACGATCGTGGCGTCGCCGACGGCGGCCGCCTTGAACGTGTGGAGCTTGCGCCCCGCGTCGCCGCCTGGCGCGGGGTTCTTGGCGTCGAGCACGACCTCGCTCTTCTCGAACGTGACCGCCTTGCCGTCGACGGCCACCGAGGAGTCGATGCCCACCGACCCGTGGTGCGGCGCGGCGTAGCGGAGGCGTTGCCCGACCTTCACTGTCGCCTTGCCCTCCTCGGGGAGGCGGACCGCGTCGTCGGCCTCTGCGGCCTTGTTCTCCGCGTTCTTGCAGCCAGACACGGGGAGCAAGGCGAGGGCGAGGGCGACGGATGCGGAGCGCAGCATCCATGGTGGATACCCGTCGCCGCGATGCCCGACAACAGCATCACTTCGCGCAGTCGTCCTCGCAGGCAGTGCAGTGGTCGTTGCGAGTCACGAGCTTTGGATCCTTGGGATCACGAGCGAAGGCCACGCAGCGGCCCGCGATGCACCGAGGAGGGGCGGCCAGCTGGTTCGCGCAGCCATCTGCGCAGTGACGACCGTGCAGATCGAACCACACCCGGTTGACCGCGCCCTCACGGCACGCGTTCACGCAGTCGGTCGCCACCGAGCAGGCCCATCGGTCCGTGGTCGGCGCCGTCGGCGCGGACTTCACCGACGCGATGGGCCCCGCTTCCAGTGGCAACACCGCCGGGCCCTCCCGACAGCCGAGCAGCAGCACGAGGGAGAGCGTCGTTCGAGGCATGTCCGTGATCTAGCGCGCCACCGAGCGGCGCCACGACATACTATCGGCCGCGATCCCGTGACGCTCGGGCTGGCGCCAAGAGCAACGGAACGACCGTCAGGCCTTCTTCGCTCGAGCCGCCGCGCAGCCGCAGGAGGGGGGACAGGCACAGTCGGGCGGGCACTTGCAGGTCGGGCCGCAGCAGCACTCGCCCTCGGCGGGGGGCTGTCCGCACTTGCACGGGCCGGGATTGCAGCAGGGACACGCGGTCTTCTCGGTCATGATGCGTCCTCCAGGGAGTGTGGTCGAAACGGTCGCCGTAGGCACCGCAGGGCTCTCGATCATTGCACGGACCGCGCGTGCGGGCTCGTACCACCGTCAGCGTTCGAGCTCGAGATCGATCTTCTTGCATGGGTCGAGCACCTCTGCGCGCGGCGCCGTCGGGTCGAGCAAGCCCTCACCCGGTGCCCACGGGCGCTCGCGGAGATAGAGGTCGACGAGGGCCTGACAGCGGCGCAGCGCGCGCGTGGCGTCGTCGTCGCGCACGACCAGCTCGAGGATGGGCGAGTCCTTCACCAGGCGGACGTCGAGGTCGAGCGACGCCTCGCCGGCACCGACCACGCGCCGGTGGAAGGTGGGGTCGCGCAGGTACTCCGCCTGGCTCCGTAGCAGCGGCTCGATCGACGACGAAGACGGGATGGAGTTCCCGAGGACGCGAGGCGCCGGCGCGCGCAGGAGGATGCGCGCGACGGCGTTCGGTCGGGGCCGGTGTCGGCATCCGTCGAAGAGGACGAGACCGAGCAGCAGGATCCCGAGGCCTCGCACCGACGCAGTGTAGCCCAGGCACCGGTGTTGGCTGAGGCCGACCTACTCGAGAAGGGTCGAGCTCTTGCCTTGCGTCGTCGTGAGCAGGGCAGCGCCCGCGGCGAGGCTCCCCGGTGAGTCGTCCGACATGTTCTGGAACTTGGCCTCGATCCACACCTCGTCGCCGCGGAGGTGCAGCGCCTCGGCGACGAACGGCTTGGCCTCCTTGGCCGCGAACGAAGGGGGCGGTGGCATCAGGACCGCGACCCAGGTGCTCCCTTCCTTGGCGCGACGCTCGACGCGGCCCTTCTCGAGGCGCCACTCGGCGGTGGAGGTGATCGTCGGGCGCGGCGCCGGGGCTGGCCAATCGCCCTCGACCACCTTCGGCTTCTGCCCCTTCGTCCAGACGATGTGCTCGGCCTTGTCGTCGCTCATTCGCATGCCGCTCAACACGAGGCCGCCGTCGCTGGCTTCCAGCCTTGCGAAGCGGTGCCGGCACAGCCCCTTCGCGTCGGACACCGGGATCGGGACCTCGAGAAGAGGACCGTCGCCGAACGACTCGAGCCGACACGTTTGCTTTCCACCGTCGGCGGTGTGCACCGAATGGACCACGACCCGGCCCTTCTCCAGATGGACCACGGAGACCGCGTCCGACACGCTCGGGCGCTTCCACTTGCCCACCAGCTTCCAGGCGCCGCCGGAGAAGCGATAGAGCACTGCCGTCTCCCGATTGCCGCGGCCGGCGACGAACCACGCGTCGTCGGGCCAGCTGCCGATCATGTCGACGACGCCCCCCTTGAGGAAGTCGCCCGCCTCGTCCTTCATGAGCCCCTTCTCGAGCGCGGGCTCGTGGACGAAGACGCCGTCGACCGCGCGCCAGACGTGAACGCCACCACACGCGAAGGCCGCCCCCTCGATCGCGCACAGGCGGAGCGGGTTCGCCAGCTTGAGCCCGGACACGAGCATCGCGCCGGCCACGTGGAAGGGGCTCTTCGCCGCGGCGGATGGGGCGCTCGGGCCACTCGACGCGCTGGCCGTCGCGCTCGTCGCGCCATCGGACGGCAACGAGACGACGGCTTCGGCGGGCTGCGACCTCGCGCACGAGCAGGGCGCGAGGACGATCGCGAGCACGAGGGCGTCGACGGACTTCATGCCGCCCAGCCTATGGCAGGGCGAGTCCGTCTGTCTCCGTGCCTGCCGACGATGGCCCACCAATGCCGTCACTCCACGTGGACGACCACCGTCTTCGTCTCCTCGTCCTTCCCGCGATGGACGCGGGTCACCACGAGTCGGCCCTGGCGCTGCGCCGTCCGACCCGACGACCCACGAACCAGAGGTGTGGGCGGACCCCCGACCGCTCCGGCGGATGGAGATCGTCGGGGATGGCGCCGCCGCGCGGCGCTCGGCCTCTCGTGGGTGTCCGCGGTGACGATGCCCTCGCTCTTCGACGGTTCGCCGAAGGGGCGCCTGGCCGACCCGTGGATCAGTGCCTGGCTCCTCGGCGAGCCTGACGTCACGGGTCGCATTCGCGTCCGCCCCTGACGGCGATCGGCGCCCTGTACGCCTGCTCTCGTCGGTCGAGCTAGGATTGCTGATCCGAACCACTGGTCCGCGAGACAAGATGGCCGCGTTGCACCACCCGCTCCTGGAGGAGCTCGATTCGTCGCTGGCGTCCTTCGTGCCGAGAGAGCCCGTCGCCTTCTCCGGTAGCTGGACGACGTCGCGCCGCCGGACCTATGAACGCCACGCACAGGATGGCAGTGGCTCGGGGCCCTTCGTCGACGTCGTGGACCATCGATGGCACGGCGCGGTCTCGAGCACGATCCCCTTCGCTGGCATCTTGCTGCTGCTCACGCCGACGGAGCTCCACTGGGTCAAGTCCGGCCCCGCGGCGTTGACCCACCCCGTCGACCTGTCGCTCACCGCCCTCGCAGACGACTCGCCCGAACGCGCGACCTTCGGCGCCCGCATGGGTGCCGCCCATACGCCCGCCGTCCCTGTGAGCTACGGGGCCGACCTCTCGCGAGTCGTCACGCTGGGCCCGTTGGCCGCGACCACCGGCTGCGTGATTGGTGTTGCTCGCGCGGATGGCGCAGCGTTCTTCGTGCTGCTCCTCCCAGGGAGTGCCGTCGAAACGGGACGCAACCGGCTGTGGCGCCTTCGGGACGCGCTCACCACGCGTGCACTGTCGCCGCCGGTCCGCGACCTTCTCACCCGCGGGCGCAGTGGGATCCGCCCGCTCGAGCCTTCGAAGTGACTCGACCTCACGCACGAGGTGAGCGAGCGATCTCGCGGTGACCGTCCGCGATGCGGCGCTCGATGGCCTCGATGACCTCGTACCGATCCGACACGAAGTTCGCGGGAAACGTCCGCACGCCGCCTCCGCTCAGGGTGAGCACGATGTTCGTCGTACTTCCGCCCTTGCGCGCGTGGGTGACGGAGTCGAGCTGGGCGAACGGCACGTCCCAGGCCCGCAGCTGGAACACACCGACGTTCGGCACACGCAGGGCCGTCTCGCCGAGCACGATGGCGCTGTCGAAGAGCGCGGTGTAGGCGAACAGCGGTAGTCGCACGACGAGCACGAGCACGAAGCCCGCGGCGAGCGCGATGGCGACGACGTTCAGCACCACCTCCGGCACTTTGCCAGCGAGGCTGGCGAGGATCCCCAGCGCGACGACCGGCACGACCATGGGCACGAGGACGGTCTCGACGAACACCCACCCGAGCGAGAGGGGGAACGACGTCGCGCCGGCGTTGCGGGGCATGGAAACCTGAGGATACCGCCAGTGGTCGAACGCGGCGGCACGAGGGCTCGGTGCGTTCGATCCGGCCTCGACCACGGCGAGCAGCGTGTCTCGTCCACCGCCCTGCGCGTATTCTGCTGCAATGGGTCGTCTCCGAGAAACCGGTCGTCGGCGAGGGCGTGCCATGAGCCGTCTGGTTCGCAGGTCCCACCGAGGAAGCGCTCTCCTGCTCGTCTCCATCGGCTGGGCGTGTGCTCCCGCGCGACAGGGCCCGAACCCAGCATCGGAGCCTGTCCCTCCGCCGCAGGCCGCGGCCAGCGTGACGCAGCCCAGGGCGTTCGACGCCACGCGACTCCCCGCCGGCGACGGCTTCTGGTGCTTCTCGCGAGCGCGCGTGCAGAGCAAAGGCACCACTGCGTACGCCTACGAACGTTGCCTGCGCACCCAGGAAGCCTGCGTCCAAGGACGCGCCGAGCTCGTCGAGAAGGTGCGCAAAGATGCGTTGCTGGGCGACGAGAGTGTCCGCGAAGCGTTGATCGCGGCCACCTCTGCGTGTGCGCAGCACCCACGAGGTTGGTGCACGACCCGCGGGCCAGAGGACGTCACGAAGCTCGCCTGTACCGGCTCTGGCGACTGCGGCAAGACCAGCCCCCTGTGGTTCTGCACCGTGACGAAAGAGGCCTGTGCGGCGGTTGTCGACCACTCGAAGAGTCTGTTCCTGTTCAGCGTCTGCGAGGAGAGGTCCTGACCGCTGGGACGCTCGGGTGAAGGTTCGACGCTATGCTCCAGACGATGCAGAGAGCGACGCTCCCTTTGCCCCTGGCCGCGGCGGTCCTGGTCGTCGCTGGATCGCCCGACGCCCACGCAGTGCCGGTGACGCTGGTCGGGACCCAGGAGTCGCCGATCACGGTGGAGACGCCGGGGGCCGCCCCGTTCGCGTGCCCCGGCACCTGCGTCGTCGAGCTGACGCCGGGGCTGTATCGCGCGCGCATGGGATCGCTGACGAAGGCCCTCGATGTGACGGGGCCTCTCACCCTCGAGGGCGTCGCCGCGCAGGAGGGGCGTCGCTCTCTCGGGCTGACCCTCGGTGTCGTCGGCACGGCCGCGTATGTGATCGGGCAAGTCGGCTGGATCTCCGTGGTGTTGTCGCGGCGCACCGCGTCCACGACCGCCGTCGACTACTTCCCCGAGGGCTCGGGCAAGTGGATCGTGCTCAGCTTCGCGGGCATCGCCCTGGCGACGCCGGGCTGGATCTTGTTCGGAACGTCGGGCGCCCGGATCCGCGTGCGCAAGGATCACCCCATCGCCGTCGGAGCTTTCGCGACCCCGCTGCCCGGCGGTGCCGCCATGGTCGTCGGCGGCACGTTCTGACGACTCACTTGGGCGGCCGCTCGCCCGTCGGCACCTTCGGCGGGGCCCTGTCCCACCGGATGTTGTCGACGACGGGGCGAGGATCCATGGGGATCGCGTGGGCCGGTGCGGGGTCGCGCGTGTGCCAGGGGTGCGGCGCGGGGTGTCCAACCCCACGGATGGACGTGGCCAGCCCGCCCAGCCCAGCGCGAAGCGTGCGAAGAAGCGGCTGGGGAGTGGTGCCGCGGGCTGATTGCAGGCTGAGGCCACACCAGATGACGCATGTCCTCTGGCCGTGAAGTGCTACGGACTGCTGCTACTCATGACCAAAATCGGAAGCGAAGCCCGACGTGTCCGAAACTCAGAGGTCCCCTCGCATCCTTGTGCCCAACTACCGTTCCAACTCCCCAAACCACCGAAAATGGCGACGTAATAGTCACGGAGTATCCAAGACCCATGGTCAGACCATGAAACGTTCTTGATCGAGGTCCAAGGTAGGCGTCGGGCTGAGAAACAAATGATGTGAAGTAACCAAGACTGGCCTCAGGGCCGTGCTGCACGGTTGCGCCGAACGTCCAAGATACGCCGAGAACCACGTCAATTTCGTTGGCCCAAGGACGGCCGTAATATTCAGCCTTATTGTAGGTCATGTATCGATAGGCAGCGCCGACAAACGCGCCGAACCTCGGCTGGCTCTCGGGACGCACGACTACCCGAGCGGCTACCGCAGGTCCGAGCGCAAGGACCATGTATGGGGCCCCAGAGTCTGCCGCTGAGGCCGCATGCAGACCCATGGAGATGTCAGACGAAGGTAGCATGGACACTCCGCTAGTACATAAACGGTGAACCCGACTCCAATTCATAGTCGATATGTGGCCCCTAGAACTGAAGGCTCCAGTCCATCGCCGTCGGAGCCTTCGCGACCCCGCTGCCCGGCGGTGCCGCCATGGTCGTCGGCGGCACGTTTGACGGATGGGACCATTTGGGTCTCCGCGACTACAGAACAAGGCGCCATCCGACGACGGTAGACAACTGAATCGACCCGCAGAGGTTGCGATCCCCCTGCACGGCACCGGCCGAGATGCCCGTCCTGAGGAACAGTCCCGAAGGCGTGTGCGTGAGTCCGTACGCGACGTCAGAAGCGAATCCACTTCCGAACTGCTTGGAGTCGTAGGCCGGTCCGACGGCGAAGTGGAATCGATGATCGATGACCTCGCCACCACTCCCGACGCTGCCGGTGAGAAGCGCCTGAACGTAGTTCGAGCCGGGCGCGCTCCGCAGCTCCGGGTCCAGGAACAGGCGCCGCTGGTAGCGCGCCTCGATGCCGACACGCCAGTGGCTGCCCTGCAAGCCACCCCCCAGTGACAAGGGTATGCCCCAGGACGTCCCCCCGTCACGGTAGGACCCGAAATTGCCTATCGCCGCACCAGCACCGACCTCGGCATAGGCTGAAGCCGCCACCACGACGAGGACGGCGGCGCTCAAGACGCGCTCCCCGTCACTTGGGCGGCCGCTCGACCTCGCCCGTCGGGACCTTCGGCGGGGCCTTGTCCCACCGGATGTTGTCGACGACGGGGCGAGGATTCACGGGGATCGCGTGGGCCGGTGCGCGGCCAACCCCGCGGATGCACGTGGGCAGCCCGGCCAGCCCAGCGCGAAGCGTGCGGCTGGAACGCGGTGCCACGGGCTGACCGTGGGCTGAGGTTGAAGGGGCACGGGCGCGTGGGGTTTGCGGGGGCAGTGCGGGCAAGCGTGTGTGCGAGGGCGATGTGCGGCGCGACCAACCCCGCGAATGTACGTGGGCAG
>JAEUKC010000321.1:0-10548 GCA_016794445.1 Myxococcales bacterium | reverse complement strand
TCGCCGACTTCACCTCGCTCATGGCGAGCGGCGACAAGCGCAACAAGGGCGTGGTGCTCGTCGCGCTCGACAAGTCCGACAACTACGTCCTCTACGTGTCGTCCGACGACGCGAGCTACCTCGCGAACAAGGACACCATCGAGCACGTCTGGAAGAGCTTCTCGATGTACAGCGGCGGCGCGAGCGGCAAGGGGAACAAGGCCGACGAAGGACTGTAGGGCCGGGATCTCCTCGTCGCTTTTGGACCGTGCCTGTCCGCTCCTCCGCTCCGGTTTGACCGGTGGCCGGGTTGGGTGTACGAGCGGCGCCTACATTGGTCCACGGGCCTTTTCCAAGGAGCCCCCCATGCGTGTCGTCGCCACCACCCTCGCCGTCCTCGCCCTCTCCACCTTCGGCTGCTCTGCCTCGGTCGACTCGACCGACGAAGAGGGCATCGACACCCCGGAGTCGACGGCGGATGCGGTGACCTACGGCGCCTACCACACGCTGCGTCACGACTACCGCCGGTGCATCTCGCCGCTCTGCGGCGGGTACTGGATCAAGCGCGCCAACCGCGACACCACCCTCTGCGCGGACGGCAGCTACGCGGCGGAGTGTTACGTGGCGTCGGTCGACCTCGCCTCGAGGCTCGGCCTCACCGAGAGCGAGCTCGCGGGCGTCGACGTCGCGCGCCTCGTGATCCGCGGCAACCCCAAGGTGCAGACCATCGGCTCGTTCAAGATCGGCGTGCTCGTCGCGAGCGAGGCCTGGTACCCGGGCTCGGACGTCGAGCCGACCGGCACGTTCTACAAGGTCACCGACCTCGGCATCCGCTGCGTGAAGGCGCCGTGCTTCAGCCTGAAGGCCGACAAGCTCTCGTACTCCACGACCACCACCCTGTCGGGCATCTCGTCGGGCGCGGGCTCGGCGCTCGCGGGCGGCCCGATCCTCGCGGCCGGCACGATCAAGAGCGTCTCGTTCCCCACCGGCAAGGGCAAGGAGCTCGTCGCCGACGCCTTCTACACGCGGCTCGCCCACAAGGCCGGCGCGTGCGACGTCGACAGCGACTGCACCGCCACCGTGTACTCGGCCCACGTCGCGTCCGCGGCCGACTGCTACTGCCGCATCTGCCCGTCGAACGTCACCGACACCTTCACGGCGGCCGCGCGCGAGGCGAGCTGGACCAAGTCGTGCAGCAAGGCCAAGCTCCTCTGCCCGGCGGTCAAGTGCATGGCGCCCCGCCCCGTGGCGTGCGTCGCCAACCAGTGCCAGGCGGTCGAGTAGTCGCCCCGAGCAGCGGGGAGCCCGCCCGCGTGGCGACGGAGTAGAGTGCGGGCATGACCCGCTATGAATGCTCCCTCGAGAACGGCAAGGTGCCGGCGAAGGTCGGGACCATCCTCGTCCCCGTCGACCTCTCCGACGCCTCGGTCGCCATCCTGCAGTGGGCCGTCGATCTCGCGACCGTGCAGGGCGCCCGCGTGGATGCCCTGCACGTGATCGACCTGCCGTCGTACACGTCGATGGCCCACCTGCCCGCCGAGGGGCTCGACGGGCCGACGCTCGCCGAGGAGGCGCACCTGCAGGCCACCAAGAAGCTCCGCCGCCTCGTGAAGGAGGCCGCGCGGGAGGGCGTTCACGTGCGCGGCATCGTCGAGTCGGGGGACGTCCTCGAGCACATCGTCCGCGACGCCAGGGGCTACGACCTGGTCGTCATCGGCAACCACCGCTCGGGCCTCACCGAGATCTTCTTCGGCAACACGGCGGACAAGGTCGCCGGGCGCGTCGACACCCCCGTGGTCGGCGTCCGCGTCAGCGGGTGAGCTCTCGCGAGGGGCGCGCGAATCCCGCTCGCGAACCCTCCTCGGATCCCCCTGGCTCCCACGGGCAGGAGGTCACTCGAATGTGCATGCCGGCAACGTGTCCGAAGTGTGGGAAGGCGAGCTACGTGGGGTGCGGGATGCACGTGGAGCAGATCCTCGGTCATCTCCCCAAGGACAAGCGCTGTAGCTGCCAGACGAGCGCGCAGCCCAAAGACCCGCCCAAGCCGCGCTAGAGCGCGATCTCGATCCGCTCGCGATCGCGCACGGCGTAGAGCGCTCGCACGCCGAGCCCGCGCAGGGTCTCGATCGCCTCGGCGAAGTAGCGCCCCACCGCCTTCGGGGTGTGGGCGTCCGACGAGAGCGCGAGCTTCACGCCGTGCCGCACGCACGCGCGCACCGCGTCGTCCGAGAGGTAGGGGCGACCGATGACGATGTCGCGCCCGGCGGTGTTGTACTCGAGCACCACGTCGGCCTCGGCGGCGCGCGCGATGGTGGCCTCGAGCTCCCGCGCGTAGACGTCCTCCACCGCGCCGAACAGCGCGCTCACGCCGGTCTGCGGGTCGGGGCGGTCCCACTTGCGCACGAGCTCGAGGTGACCGACGACGTCGTAGAACCCGGTGCCGATCAGCGCGCGCACCGAGGCGAAGTACTCGCGCACCGTGCGCTCGGCGCCGTGCTCGGCGAGGTGCGCCTTCATCACCGACTCGAGGTAGTCGCAGAGGATGTGGGGGATGCCCCCCTTGTCCACACCGCCGAGATCGTCGACCACGCCGCGGATGAAGTGCACCGAGCCCGTGAGGCCCCCGATGGGGATCCCGCGGCGCCGCGCGCGGTCGAGCAGGTCGGAGACGATGGCCTGGGTCTCGGCCTCGCAGCCTTCGAGGTGATCGATCTCGAAGCCGACCGGCACCCCCTGCCCCTCGAGCTCGGCGAGGAACGGCTCCACCTCGTCGACCCGCATGCAGAACAGGTAGTCGCCGTCAGGGCCCAGCCGATAGCGGGCGGGGAGCGGCGCGTGCTCACGGATGCCGGGCACCACGCCCTTCGCGCGGGCGGCCTCGAGCATGGGCGCGAGGCGATGCGCGGGCAGCGGCGAGACCCCGTGGGGCCGCAGGTGCATGTGCTCGTCGTGGAGTGTCGAAGAGGTGCGCATCAGGCCCCGCGATGGAGATCGAGCACCGCTTGGGAGGTTGCCACCGCCACGAGCCGCGCGTGGCGAGCACGCTGCGCGTGTCGCGCCGCGGCGTCCAGCGTCGGCAGCACCTTGGGCTGCGGGTCGGCGCGGAGCGCCTGCTCGACCGAGGGGCAGAGCCCCGCGGCGACCGCCGCGATGGCCGCGACACCGTGGGTGGTGGCCTCGGCGCGCGGCGCGCGGCGCAGTGGCATCCCGATGAGATCGGCCTGCAGCTCGAGGAACTCGGTCGACGCGGCGAGGCCGCCGTCGGCCCACATGGGCGCGAGCGGGCGACCGAGCGCGCGGGCCGCGGCCTCGACGATGTCGGCGACCTCGTGGGCCACCCCCTCGAGCGCGGCGCGGACGAGGTGCGCACGCGTGACCCCTCGGTGCAGACCGAGCACCGTGCCCCGCGCCTCACCGACCCAGTGCGGCGCGCCGAGCCCGCTGAGGGCCGGCAGGAACGCGACGCCCGCCGAGTCCGGCGTGGTCGCGAGGAGATCGTCGAGCGCGTCGGGCCGCGCGATGAGGCCGAGGTCGTCGACGAGCCAGGTGAGGACGTCGCCCGCGGTGAGCACGCCGCCCTCGAGCAGGTAGGTACGCGCACCACCGAGCTCCCAGGCGATCGATCGCAGCAGGCCGTCGTCGGCCACGGCGTGGTTCGCGCCGGTGTGCACCTGGAGGAACGCGCCGGTGCCGTAGGTGCACTTGACGTCTCCCTCGGTCGCGCACCCGGTGCCGAGCATGGCCGAGGGCTGGTCGCACAGCATCGCGCGGAGGGGCAACGTGAGACCACCGACGGAGATCCGGGCGTCGACGCCCGCGACGTCGCTCGACACCACCTCGGCGAGCGCGCCCCTCGGCACCCGGAAGGTGTCGCAGAGCTCCTGCGAGAACCGGCCGTCGTCGAGCCCGGCGAGCAGCGTGCGACACGCCGTCGAAGGATCGGTCGCGAACAGCGCCCCCCCCGACAGCCGGAACAACGTGTAGCTGTCGAAGGTGCCGACCAGGATCTCGCCGCGGGCCGCGCGGGCCCGACCGTCGGGCACGTGGTCGAGCAGCCAGGCGATCTTGGTCGCGGAGAAGTAGGGGTCGATGGGCAGTCCCGTGGCGTTGCGGATCCGGGCGACGAGCGCCCCGTCTTCGCGCAGCCGCGCGCACGCCTCCTCGGTCCTCCGACACTGCCACCCGATCGCCGGGGCCAGCGGCTTGCCGGTCGCGCGATCCCACGCGACGACGGTCTCGCCCTGGTTGGTGAAGCCCAGCGCGAGCACGTCGGCGGCGCGGACGCCCGAGCGCTCCATCGCCTTGTGGGTGACCCGCTCGGTCGCCGCGACGACGAGCTCGGCGTCGATCTCGACCCACCCCGGGCGCGGGAAACTGCGGGGAATGGTCTCGGCCGCGGCCGACAGGGTGCGGAGGATGCCCTGGCCGTCGGCCTCGAGCAGCGTCGCGCGCACGCTGGTCGTGCCTTGATCGATGGCCAGCACGGCGCCCATGGGCCGGGCCTCTCGCACGGCAAAGTGGCCCCCGCAAGCAGCTCGGCCGTTCCCCTCGCTGCGCCGGGCACCTACGCTCTGATCATGGTGGGGTGGGCCACTCGATGAACGAGGTCAGCTGCCAGACCGTGGCGCTCGTCGCCGACGCGGTGGTGCACCGTGGCCTCGACCCGTTCGAGCTGTGGAGCGGCCTCCCGCTCGACGCAGCCTCCCTGCGCGATCGGCACGCGCGCATCGACTGGGAGGTGTGGGTCGAGCTCATGGAGCGCACCGAGCGGGGCTGCGGGGGCCCGCACGAGACGGAGCGGCTGTTCGTGAGCGGGGCTGGCGCGCGGACCGGCCACGGGTTCGTGCGGATCGCCAACGCCTTCTTGTCGGTGCAAGACCTCTACGTGTTGTTCGCCCGCTGGGGCATCCGCGGCACGCTCCGGTGCGTCGATGCGACGTTGACCCTGGGCGCGGGCCGGCGCGCGCAGTTCTCGGCGTCGATCGCCAGAGACCGCGCGGGCTCGGCCCCCACGCTGCGCTTCATCGCGGGCGTGCTGCGCAAGCTCCCCGTGCTCCAAGGCCTCGCCGAGACCGCCGTCACGATCGAGCCCGGGCTCCACGCGCACGGCGCCACGTACACGCTCGTCCTGCCCGAGCAGCAGACGTTGCGCTCGCGGCTGCGGCGGGTGCTCTCGGTGGCGCGCGGCGCGTCGGCCACCCTCGAGGCCCTCGAGGACCAGTCGACCGAGATCATCACCAAGAACGCCGAGCTGCAGCTGCGGCTCGCCGAGCTCGAACGCACGACGACGGCGCTGAAGGAGCGCGAGGCCTGGCTCGAGCTCGCCCTCGACGCCGCCAAGGTGGGGATCTGGCAGTGGGATCGGCACGGCACCATGCGCTGGTCGGCCGGCACCCCACGGCTCCTCGGGCTGCCCGAGGGGAGGGCCGTCACCGCCGCTGCGTGGACCGAGGCGCTCCATCCCGACGATCGCGTTCGCGCCACCAAGGCCTTCGAGGAGGCCGCCAAGGCGGGGCACCCGTTCGAGCTCGAGGCGCGGGTCCCCACCGAGAGCGGCGTCCGATGGATCCGTACGAGGGGCCACATCGTCACCGACGGGCAGGGCACGCCGGTGCACGCCTCGGGCAGCGTCATGGACGTCACCGACCAGCGAGCCCTCGAGGCGCGCCTGCGCCACGCGGATCGCATCCTCGCCGCCGGCACCCTGGCGGCGGGGGTGGCCCACGAGATCAACAACCCGCTGACCTTCGTCCTCAGCAACCTCGACCTGCTGCGCGAGGAGGCCCGCGCCGTCCCGATGCTCGCCGCCCGGTTCGGCGAGATGCTCGGCGAGATGACCGACGGGTTGCACCGGATCCGCAACGTCGTCCGCGACCTGCGCACGTTCTCCCGTCCCGAGGAGGAACGGATCGAGGCCGTCGATCTGCAGGCGGTGTGCGAGGCCGCGATCCGCCTCGTGTCACCCTCGGTCCGCCACCGGGCGGAGCTGCGCACGGAGTTCTGCGGGGAGCCCCTGCGCGCCCGCGCCAACGACGCACGCCTCGGCCAGGTGGTGGTGAACCTGATCGTCAACGCCATGCAGTCGATGCCCCCGCGACCGGTCAGCGAGGCGTGGATCGTCGTGCGCACCGCGCGCCGCGGTCCGCAGGTGGTGCTCGAGGTCGAGGACAACGGGACGGGGATCGAGCCTTCGGCGCTGCCCCGCATCTTCGAGCCGTTCTTCAGCACCAAGGGGCCCTCGGCCAACCACGGGCTCGGCCTCTCGGTGTGCCAGACCATCATCGAGGGGTTCGGGGGGCACATCGAGGTGGAGACCGCGCTCGGGCGCGGCACCACGTTCCGCGTCACCTTGCCGACCGCGGCCGAGCGCACGGCCTCGTCGGCGCCCCCTCCGTCCACCAGCAAGGCGCGGGCGCGCGTCCTCGTCATCGACGACGAGCCGCTGGTGCGCAAGACGCTGTGTCGCCTCCTCACCGGGCGGGGCCACGAGGTGGTCGAGGTCGGCAGCGCCCACGAGGCGCTCTCCCGCGTCGCTGCGCTCGAGTTCGACGTGCTCCTCTGCGACCTCATGATGCCCGAGATGACCGGGTTCGACCTGCACGCGGCGCTGGAACAGACCCGCCCCGAGGTGGCGCGCCGCATGGTGTTCATCTCGGGCGGCGCGGTCACCGAGCAGGCGCGCGCGTTCGTCGAGCACCCCGGGCGCAGGGTGCTCGAGAAGCCCTTCGACATGGCCGCGGTGCTCGAGGCGGTCGACGCCGTGGCCCAGAGCTAGCTCACGAGACGGCTAGCGACAGACGTAGCCGGCCTTCTTGAACGACTCGGTGCACTCGGCGTCCGACTTGCACCCGAGGTAGGTGCACACGCCGGCCTCGCACGCGTAGTTGTCCGCGTCGAACGCGCCGGCGATCGTCGTGCAGTCCGCGGGCGCGCTGCACGTGGTCACGCAGGTGCGGAGCCCCGAGACCGAGCGACACGCGGTGTTGGACTTGGCGAGGCTGCTCTTGCACTCGGCGTCGTCGTTGCAGCCCTTCCACTCGCACGCACCGCCATTGCACGCGTAGTTGTCGGCGTCGTAGGCGGCGCTGGTGGTCGCGCAGTCGGCGGGCTTGCTGCACGCCGCCACGCACGCCGGGAACGAGCCGGCGGTCGCGTGGCACTTGTAGGGCTTGGTGCCGCCGAACGTGGCGGTGCACTCCGCGTCCGTCTTGCAGCCCTCGTAGCGGCAGACGCCGGCGTTGCACGACCAGTGGCTCGCGTCGTACGCGCCGGGCGTCGTCGTGGTCGCGCAGTCGGCGGGCTTGGTGCACCCCTGCTGGCAGAACGTTATCGCGGGGCCGGTGTCGACGACGCTGTCGGAGGGCGCGCCGTCCGCGGAGGCGCCGGTGTCGACGGCGCCGTCGCCCGCCGTACCCGAGTCCACGGCGCCGTCGGTCGGCCCGTCGGCGACCGCGGGATCACCACACGCGACGAGGAGGGCGAGAGCAGGAGCGAGCAGGGAGCGCATGGCGGGGTCGTAGCACCCCGCGCGTGTTTCAGGGATCCACGCCGCGGAACAGCTCGGAGAGGCCGACGTCGAGGCTGCGGGCGATGCGGTGGAGCGAGCCGATCGACGGCGACGACTCTCCGCGCTCGACCTGCGAGATCAGCGACATGCTGAGCCCCGCGCGGGCGCCGAGCTGCTTGAGGGTGAGGCCGGCGCCGAGGCGGAGGCCACGCACGTTGTCGCCGATCGCGCGGAGCACGCGGTCGTCGCTGGTGGTGGGCAGGCCCTTCTTGCGGGCGATGCGCTCGACGGTCTCGCAGAGCAGGTCGGGGAGGCACGGCTTCTCGAGGTAGTCGGCGACGTCGAGCTTGAGGGCGGCGATCGCGGTGTCGGTGTCCGGGTCCGCGGTGACCACCACGACCGCGACGTCGCCGTCGGCGCGGCGGATCCGCTCGAGCGTGTGGAGCCCGCCCGCGCGGACCGCCAGCAAGACGAGCTGGTAGGCGCCGCTGCGCACCTCGGCCTCGGCGCGCTCCTCCTCGGAGAGCACGGTGACCTCGGCGCCCACGCGCGCGAGGAGCTCGGCGGCCTGGTCGAGGGCCGCCCGATCCTCGTCGACGACGAGGACGCGCAGGCCGCTCCATCGCGGGCGGGGCCGAGCGCTGCACTTGCCTTCGCTCGGATGATTCTGGAGCATCGGCCGCAGCCGAAGACGGGTATCGCAGGGCGTCAACGCGCGAGTCACGCAGAAATGACGGCACTGCAATGCTGCAAACTCACCCGAGTGCGACGCACGCGAATGGTTCGCACGCAAATATTCCGGCGCGCGTCACTTCACGGGCGTCGGCGCGATCCGGCCGAGGTTGAGGCCGCCCGGATACTGGTAGCTCGTGTACGAACCGAACCCCATCACCTGGATGCCCACGGGCTTGGTCGCCGAGAGCACGTGCGCCCCGCCCTTGCCGGCGCCGAGCTTCAGGCGCTGGATGCCGAAGCCCGAGCTCAGCGCGGTCGGCGCGCTCGTCACCTTCGCTCCGTCGAGCGTGAGCTCCGCGTCCATCGGCTGCACGACGTCGACGAAGCTCACGTCGTAGTCCGCGGGCGCGAGGAACACGTACTTGAGGCGGTACTGCTCGACGGCCGTCATGAACGACTGCGCCGGGTCGCCCTGCGCGGCCGCGCTGATGGGCCCCGCGCCGTACTGGAACGAAGCGATGGTGAGCTCGTGGTCGGCGACCACCTCGAAGTCCTCCGACACGCCGAGGATCTCCACCGTCTGACCGGCGTCGATGACGCTCGGCGCGCCGCCTGGCTTCGCGCCCGGATAGGTGAGGTTGGTGCCGTCGACGTTGCCGTAGAAGCGGACCACGTGTTTGCCCGCGACACCCTTGGCGTTGGTGGGCGCGGTCACGAAGTAGTGCCGCCCGAGGGTCTCGACCGGCAGCAGGCTCTCCTCGACGTGATCGCACGCCTCGAGGTCCTTCGGCATGTACGTGCACGAGATGCCCGAGATCACCTGGATCGGTTGCGAGGCCTTGATGAGCGAGCCGCTGAGATCGCTGCCCGGCGTCTGCGCGCCGATCACCTCGACCACGTCGCCGGCGTTGACGCTGAACGTGAGGGTGCCACCCGGCCCGGCGCCCGCGACGCCGCCACCCGCGACCACCTGGGCCTTGGGCCCGAGCTTCACCGTCACGTTCGTGCCGTCCTTGGTGCCGGTGACCGTGAAGTAGGGCGGGTAGGTGAAGCCGGGCTTGCCGTCCGGATCCGGGGCCGCGGACCACGCGGACACGCCGGCCATGCGGTAGTTGCCCGTCAGCGCCGTCGACGGCAGGAGCAGCGAGGCGTCGTTGGTGTACGAGAAGCACTTCACCTGACCGAGGCAGTTGTTGGCGCACGCCGCCGTCCAGTTCTTGCCAGGCGGGCCGCCCTTGCCCGCGTACTCGATCGCGTTGAACTGATAGACCGCGACGGGCACGGAGGTCGTCAGGTGGTAGGCGCCGCCCTTGGCCGTGACGGTCGCCGTCTTCACGTCGGTGGGGCAGCCCGGGAAGATGCTCGTCGTACCCTTGAGCTCGGAGACCCACGGCAGGTAGATCGGCACGAGCCCACCGGCCGGCGCCTTGGCCTTCGCGATCGAGGCGCCACCGCGGGTCACCTCCACGTCCGCGTCCACGTCGCCGAAGTTCGCGACGACGACGGCGTAGTCGAAGTCGGGGCGCACGATGTTGTCGGTGACGGTCGGCCAGAAGTCGCACCCCACGTAGGTGTGCGAGGCGGCGGCCTGTGCGCACGTCGTCGGGTCGGGGATGATCGGCCCCGCGTCGTCCGTCGCGCCGTCGGCGTCGAGGCCGCTCACGTCGAACGTGGTCGCGTCGCCGTCGAGCGACCCGTCGAGCGCCGGGTTGGTCTGCGGGTCGTCCTTGCCCGCGGAGCAGGCCATCAGCGACGATGTGACGACGAGAGCAAACACCTTCTGCATGGTGCCGCGCATTTTACCGGACGAAAGATACCGTACGCCATGACGGAATCTTTCGCGCGATGCGTCATGAAGTCTGGGAAGCGGAGGACCGGACGGGGACGGTCCAGGAGGCAATGCGCTACTTCACCGACCAGGCCATCACGTACGTGATCGCGCCCGCCTCGGTCGTGTACTTGCCGGTGTAGCCGCGGGTCGCGGTCGTGAGGTTGCAGCCGGTCTTGGTGGCGGTGACGGCGACGCTGGTCCCGAGCGGCACCTTGGTCACGACCGCGAGCCCGTCGCTGCTGGTCGCGCCGTCGGTCGTGGGCTTGTAGCCCTTGAGGTACGAGACCGTCGCGCCGGGCGCGCTCGGCACCGCGATGGTGACGCCGGCCTTGTCCGGACAGCCTTCGGACTCGGCCTGCTCGACCTGCACCCAGAGCGTGCCGAGCTTCGGATCGTAGCCGGGCAACACGCCCGTGGCCTCGGAGTCGAGCAGCATGTAGCCCGGCCGGAAGTCGTCGGCGTCGAGCACGAGCTCGCCCTCGATCCCCGGGAACGCGAAGCTCGACTCGAAGTGCAGCGTCTGCGGTACGCCCTTGGTGACGAACAGCGTGGCCTT
>JAEUKC010000308.1:0-2342 GCA_016794445.1 Myxococcales bacterium | reverse complement strand
GACCGCCTGGCCGATGAGCGAGATGACGTCGGGGTCGATGCTGTTGGCCTTGGTCTTGAACGTGAGGCCGAGGACGCCGTCGCCGAGGTCCCACGCCTCCGCGCCGTCGTTCTTGAGGACCGGCGCGCCGCCCTTGCGCAGCGCGGGCAGGGTGGTGATGCGCGGGTCGACGTCACGCTTGCTGTAGGCGCCCTTGCCGAGGTCGTAGACGCTGCCGTCGTCCTTGTAGAAGCCCGTCGCGCCCGAGGCGCGCATCTTCTCGACGGAGGCCGGGAGCTTCACGCCGTCCTTGACCATGCGGTCGTAGGTCTCGGCGAACCCGAGCGCGTCCCAGACCTCGAACGGCCCGAGCTCCCAGTTGTAGCCCCACTTCATCGCCTCGTCGACGGCGGTCACGTCGTCGGCGATCTCGCCGATGCGGCGCGCCGAGTACGCGAGGCCGCGCGAGAGCACCTTCCACGCGAACGCGCCCGCCTTGCCCGTGTCGGCGACGAGCGCCTTCACGCGGGCGCGCGGGTCCTCGATCTTCGAGATCTTCTTGGTGGCGGCCTTGATGCCCTCGTCGCCGCCCTTGGGGCGGTACTCGAGGGTCTTGGGATCGAGGGTGAACACGCCGGCGTCCTCGCCGCCCTTCACCTTCTTGTAGAAGCCGCCCTTGGTCTTGTCGCCGAGGTACTTCTTCTCGATCATGCCCTTGATGTAGGCGGGCACCTGGAACACCGCGCGCTCCTCGTCGTTCGGGAGCGAGTCCCAGCAGTTCTGGGCGACGTGGGCGAAGGTGTCGAGGCCGACGAGGTCGGCGGTGCGGAAGCTCGCGCTCTTGGGGTGCGCCATCGGCGAGCCGGTGATCGCGTCGACGTCCTCGGGCGCGAGGCCCTCCTCGAGCATGAGGTGGATGGTGGAGAGCATGGCGTGCACGCCGATGCGGTTGCCGACGAAGTTCGGCGTGTCCTTGCCGACCACGATGCCCTTGCCGAGCTGGTCCTCGCCGAACCACTTCACCCGGGCGTAGACGGCCGGGTCGGTGTCGGGGCCACACACGAGCTCGAGGAGCTTCATGTAGCGAACCGGGTTGAAGAAGTGCATCACGAGGAAGCTCTTCTTGAAGGCCTCGCTGCGGCCCTTCAGCATGTCGACGATCTGGAGGCCCGAGGTGTTGCTGGCCACGATCGTGCCGGGCTTGCAGATCTTCTCGAGCTTCTCGAACAGGGCCTGCTTGGCCTCCATCTTCTCGATGATGGCCTCGATCACGAGGTCGCACGTCTCGAGCTTGCCGAGGTCGTCCTCGGTGTTGCCCACGCTGACGAGCTTGGCGTTGCGCGCGTGGAAGAACGCGGCGGGCCGGGACTTCTGCGCCTTCTCGAGGCCGCCTGCGGCCCACGCGTCGCGGGCCTTCTTGTCGGACTTCTGCGCTTCGGTGAGATTCGGGGGAACGATGTCGAGGAGGATGACCTCGACCCCCGCGTTGGCGAAGTGGGCGGCGATGCCCTGACCCATGACTCCGGCCCCGATGACCCCCGCGCGGCGAATCGGCTTGTGCATGCGGGGACGCTTTCGCGACGCGCGGCGAGCGGCAAGGGGTTTCGCCTGCGGCCGTGCCTCGTCGTCGATTCGTGCTATTTTGCCGCCTTCAGGGTCCGTCAACCCACAGGAGTCTCCATGCGCTCATCAACGTGCTCGGCATGCCCGGCAGCGTGAAGCTGGACCAGCGCACCGTGCTGTTCCTCGTCCCCCCGCAGGACATCCCCCGCTGACTGAGTTGCTGGAGGGGGGCTCACGCCCCCCTCGGGGGAGGCCGCCGCGGCGCTCCTCCGCCCTTCGGGCTACGTCGCGTCGCTGACCGCCTCCCATGTTGCTGGAGGGGGGCTCACGCCCCCCTCGGGGGAGGCCGCCGCGGCGCTCCTCCGCCCTTCGGGCTACGTCGCGTCGCTGACCGCCTCCCACCCCCCTGCGCCGCTGCGCGGCGGGAGGAGGCCGCCGCGGCGCTCCGCCCTTCGGGCTACGTCGCGTCGCTGACCGCCTCCCATGTTGCTGGAGGGGGGCTCACGCCGCCGCGGCGCTCCTCCGCCCTTCGGGCTACGTCGCGTCGCTGACCGCCTCCCACCCCCGTGCGCCGCTGCGCGGCGGGATGGGGGGCGTCTCGTCATTGGTCTTCCTGTGACGTGCTCCAGCGGCCGCGGGTCGGTTTGTTGGCCGGGGGGGGGGGGGGCTGGTAGCGGGAGGCCATGTCGGCAGCCGAACGCATCCAGAAGCCCAAGAAGTTCATCGCGGCGGAGCGGCGTCGGGTCCGGAGCGACGACCCCGAGACGGCGCTCTCGCTGCACCTCCATGCCATCGTCGAG
>JAEUKC010000301.1:0-3900 GCA_016794445.1 Myxococcales bacterium | reverse complement strand
CCCAGCATCATCGACCGTCTGCTCAAGCGCACTCCGGCAGCCCATGACGCCCATCCACAGAGTGGCGCACGAATACGCCAGTGTGCAGACCCGGCACCAACGTGTGTTGACAGCGCCAACCCGCCCCACGTTGTCACCCGCTCAACGGCGCCGCCGCCGTTGCAGCGCGCCCAACGCGATCAACGCGACCACCCCCGCCGCCGACCCCCGCACCGGCACCACCCGGCACCCGCACCCACCCTCCGCCGCATCCCCCGGCGTGGCCTCCACCCCACCATCCCCACCACCAACCCCACCATCGGAAGGACCAACCCCCCCATCCGGCGTCGCCGCCGGCGGCGCGTCCGGGTCCTCCGACACCGCGCACCCGGCATCCACCGAGAACATCAGCGGGTGCCCCACGAACCCCGCGCCCGCCACGATCGTCACTGCGCACCCATCCGCCGTGGGCGCCGCCGTCACCAGCGACTTCCCCGCGCCGTCCTCCGGCGCGTCGAACACCACGTGACGCGCGCCCGTCTTCGGCACCGTGTACGTCAGCGTGGCCCCCGCCACCCCGTCCGCGCCACTCGAGGCCACCACGTACGTCTGCTTCCCCGCGCGCGCGATCCCCGCGCCGACCACCGTCGTGTTCGCGGGCGACACCGCGTCCATCGACGTCACCGTGGCCGGCGCGTCCGAAGCACCCAGCGCGTCCAGCACGTGCACCGCCAGCGGACGCGGCCCGGGCACCTTCACCGCGTATTCGTCCACCGCGAACCGCGCCGTCGCGCACGACCCGAACGGCCCGCTCCAGCAGTCGCCGCCGCCCGGCACCGACTTCACCGCCGGCGTGCCGCCCGAGAGCTTCACCGCGTGCACCGCGAGCTTCGACCCACCGACCGTCGCCGTCGCCACCCCGCCCGCCAGCGCGAGCTTCCCGGGCGTGCGGAACCGCAGGTACATCCCCCGCGCGTCCGCGTCCGTGCGGGCGCGGTCGATCGTCACCACCTCGCCCTCCGGCAACAGCACCCAGTCGCGCCGCGCGAACGCGATGTCGCTGGGCTTGTCCGCGAAGATGAACGCCTTCGCGAAGTCCCCGCGCGCCGCCACCACCCCCGAAGCCGTGCCGCGCGCCCACGGGAGATCCGCCTTGCTCCACGGCGTCTGGCTGGGCGCGTATTCGCCCTTCACCATCGTCGAGTCCAGCGTCAGCGCGTTGCTCGTCAGCGTGGAGCGCGAGCCGTAGGGCGTCGGGTCCACCACCAGGGCGTCCTTGCCGCGCGAGAGCACGAAGTTCGTGGCGTTCACGTGCTGGTGGTCCGCCACCTGGCGCGGCGCCGAGGCGAACACCGCGTAGAGCGCCGCCGCGTCCCACCCCGAGCGCGCGTAGATCGTGCGCGTGCCCTGCGCGACGTAGAGCGTGGAGCCCGGCTTGGCCCAGGGGTCGATCGGCGCGGGCGCGCGGGCCTCCGCGATCGCCTCGAACGCCGGCGCGTCGTCGCTGCCCTTGAACAGGTTCTGGTGCAGGAACGCGGCGTGGCCCAGCGACTCGGGGCTCGAGCCTTCGACCAGCGTCGCGAGCAGCACGCGCGGGTTCGGGGCCGTGCCGGGCGTGTCGCCCTCGAAGTCGCCGCCCACCCAGGTGGTGTCGCGCGAGGGGTAGAGGCCGTGCACGAAGCGCAGGGTGAGGCTGTCGGCCCAGCCCATCATCGGGGCCTGCGGCGCGCCGTGATCGCCGAGGGCGCGCGCGGCGAGCGCGTAGTGGAGCACGCTGAGTGGGCCGTATTGCCAGCCCTCGTTCCAGTCGCCGCCGACCAGCGGGCCGCCCGCGGCGAGGCCCTTGCCCACGAGCTGCTTGCCGAGGATGTCGTCGACCGCCTCGTTCCAGTGCTTGTCGCCGTCCGCGCCCGCCTCGCCGGCCTCGGCGACGGCGATGAGCGACTTCGCGGCGACGTACCCCGCGTGGTAGTTCGCGCCCGGCTCGTCGTTCAGGTAGCCGCTCGCGGTGTACCAGTCGACCCACTCCTTGAAGCACGCGCGGGTGTGCGCCCGCAGCGGCTCGTCGACGCCGGGCGCGTCGTGCAGCCAGTCGTAGGCGAGCGCGGTGTGCGGGCCGATGAAGCGGATCGCATAGCCGGTGTCGCGCTTGACGGCGGCGATGGCCTGGTCGCGCGTGGCGCCGACGACGCAGGCCTTGCCGTCGCCCATGGTGTCGACGTCGGAGAGGATCGCGTTCCACAGCTTGATGCCGGCGGTCGCGTGGGCGGCGTCGCCGGTGAGCTGGAAGGCGAGCGCGCACGCCGAGAGCGAGAAGGCCCACGTGTCGCCCTGGTAGCCGCTCTTGGTGTACGAGGCGGGCTTGGCCGCGACGTCCTTGCAGCGCGCGACGGCGCGGGCGGCGCCGCTGGTCGTCGTGCCGAGCTTGGCGACGAGCGCGGTGCGCGCGGCGGCGTCGAGGAACAACCGCGGGTGCGCGGCCGTGCGCGGCGGCGTCGGCGCGGCGGCGGCCGACACGGAGAGGAACAGCACGAACGAGGCCCCGACGGCGGCAGAGAGGCGGCGCATCCAGGGAGTGTATGCCCGACGACCAGCCCCGAGCGACGGAGGGGCCGCTTAATTCCCCACAGGGGTGACGCCCGAAAATGGCAGGCGCCTTCCACTCGAGTGGCATGCGCCTGCCATTCTCACGCAGCGGGGCGGATCACGCGGCCTCTCGCCGGATCGTGCCGCTCACCCAGCGCGATGTCCACGTGTTGTCGATTCTGCAAAGGGCCCGCAGAGTGGAGTTCAGCCAGCCCAGCGTGGCGTCGAGCCCGGGGTGGATGCCCCGGGCTTCAGCGGCCGTCGGTGCCCCGGGCTTCAGCCCGGGGGGCCTTCTTCGACACGCCGCGAGCCGCTGCGATACCCTCCCCGCTCATGTCTGCCCGGAAGAAGGCCGTGAAGAAGACGCTCGCCGCCGCCGAGAAGGCCACCACCGCCGCCGCGCGTCGGTGCGAGGAGCTGCTCTCGCTGATCGCCCGCCGCAAGGCGCGCATCGCCGAGGACTTCTACGAGATCGGCGTCGCTCTCCGCGAAATCCGGAAGAAGAAGCTGCACGTCGCGGTCGGGTTCGACAACTTCGGCGCGCTGCTCGCCGCGCGCAAGGTGATGAGCGTGCGCAGCGCCGACAAGCTGATCGAGATCGTCGACGCCGTCCCCCGCGCCAAGGCCACCGAGCTCGGCGCCGAGAAGGCCTACGCGCTCGCGCGCCTGGTCGCCGCGACGCCGGAGCTGGACAGCGTGGAGAGCGTCCTCGACGGAGGCGTGAAGGTGGGCGGGCGTCGCAAGTCGGTCGCCAAGCTGTCGTCGCGCGAGATCGCGGAGACCGCGAAGGCGGTCCGCCCGAAGAAGGCCGACCCCGCCGAGGCCGGCGCCCACAAGTCGGCGCGCGCGCTGCAGGCCGCGGTGCGCGCCGCAGGCGGGCGTGGCGCGAAGGCGGTCGCGCGCAAGGACGGTCGCGCGTGGGTGGTGGAGCTCAACCTCGCCGTGGCCGTCGTCGACACGGTGGTCGCTGCGCTAAACGGCTGAGCGCCCGCGACCTCATCCGCAGCGGAAACGACGCCCGCCGGGTCAAGCGACCCCGCGCTGGGACGTTCTCTGCAAAGAAAAGGCGCTTCGCTGCCGGAGAGGTACCACCATGGGTTGGTTCCACGATCTCAAGACCATGCAGAAGATCCTGCTGTGTCTGTCCTTGCTGACCATCGGGATGCTGGTCGTCGGATGGGTGGGGGCGAGCGGTCAGTCCGAACTGAGCCGTCAGATGGCGACGCTCTACGCGCGCGACTTCCGGGGCGCGGTCGAGAGCAAGGCGGTCGAGGCACGCATGCTGGAGGTCCGCCTCGCGGCGCGCGGCGTCCTCATGAGCGACGACACCGCGGC
>JAEUKC010000249.1:0-13735 GCA_016794445.1 Myxococcales bacterium | reverse complement strand
GCCATCATCAGCGCGTGCGCGAGCTGCAGCTGGTAGACGAACGAGGCGCACTGCTGGCGCACGTCGAGGCAGGGGGTCGAGTGCAGGCCGAGCTTGGCGGCCACCATCGCCGCCGGCCCCGGGAAGTGGTGGTCCGGGGTCATCGTGGCCATGATCACGTAGTCGAGGTCTTCGGGCGCGAGGCGTGCGCTCGCGAGGGCTCGCCGGGCCGCCGCGACACCGAGATCGCTCGCGCCCTCGCCGTCGGCCGCGAAGTGGCGCTCGTGGATGCCGGTGCGCTGACGGATCCACTCGTCGTTGGTGTCCATCACGCGACCGAGGTCGGCGTTGGTGACGACCGTTTCCGGGAGGTGCCGCCCGGTGCCGGCGATGACGAGGCCCATGCGCGGGCATTAGCGCACGGGGAGCGCATGATCGAAGGAAATTTGCAGGCGATCTGGTGATACCAGTGTGGTGATACCACTCGCTCGCCAGCCCTTCACGGCGACGAGACATGGAGCGTCGGGCCGCGGATCGCCTGGTCGACCGTGCTGCCGGGCCCGCTCGTCGAGGCGCGCGTGCCGTCCCCGTAGAGGCCGAAGATCATCTGGTAGTCGCCGGCCGGCACGCTCGGCACCGTGAATCGATGCGCGTCGCGCACGCGCTGCCCGTCGCGCCACTTGGTGCTCGGCGTGAGGCCGCCGCCCGGCGTGTGGTCGGCCGAGAAGACCCGCTGCCCGCTCGCGTCGACGAAGTGCACGAACAGCGTCCACGGCCGCAGGGTGGCCTTGGTCACGTCGAGCCAGCAGCGGACGACGACCTCGGTGCCCGGGCGCACGACGCTCGGGGCGACCAGGGTGCAGCCGCGGCTCGTCACCTCGTTGCCGAGCACGACGCCCGCGCCGAGCGCGTCGGGGGGAGGCTCGCCCATGGCGCGCAGGTCGTCGACGATCGCGCGCACGATGCGGGTGCGCTTCTCCATCGCGGCGCCCACGCTCTCGCCGTACAGCGTGGCGAGGTAGAACGCCCGCGGGAACCTGGCGAGCGAGCGCTCGTAGCGGCGCAGGATCTCCTCGGGCTCCGGCCCCGCGCCCTGCCGCTCCAGATCGATGGGTACGGCCGGCGAGCCCGCGGTGATCGAGAGGCCGGAGAGCCGCGACGGCGCGCGCGCGAACTCCACCGGCCACTGCTCGAAGAGCTGCAGCGCGACCGGCCGCAGGCGGACCACGCTGTCGAGCAGCGGGCCGCTCGGCCGCCGGAACACCCGCCACGAGGCGTCGCGCACCACCGCCGGCGTGACGAGCCCCGCGGTGTCGAAGACGCGCGCGTCGACGTAGTAGCCGACCTTGCCGATGTCCCGCCCGACGTACCAGCTGCTTTCGAGCGGCGCGGCCGACGCCTCGAGCAGGCGGTAGTTCTGCGTGATCATGCCCATCTGGAACGCGTCCATCGCGGCCACGTGCGCGGGCTCGCGGCGGCGCAGCGCGGCCCACGTGTCGCTCCACAGCGCGAGGGACTTGCGCTTGTTCCAGCGCCCGTCCGCGAACGGGTCCTGGACGTTGCGCGCGTCGACCCTCGCGACGACGAGCGCGGCGCAGCCCACGCAGGTGACGAGGCCCACGGCGGCGAGGGTCGCGAGCGGGCGCCGCCTCCGGAGGAGCTCGTGCGCGGCCCACGTGAACCCCACCGGCGCCACCACGGTGAGCGGCAACAGGTGGCGCAGGCCGGGCATCCAGTCCCTCTCCACGTGGACCGTGAACGCCATCGTCGTCAGCGCGATCGCGATCCCCGCGAGGCGCGCCCGTCGGAGCGCGGCGACCGCGAGGAGCGCCGAGCCGCCGAGGAACACGAAGCGCTCGATGGGCGCGGAGCCCTGCCCGTAGAGCGGCGCGAGGCGCCCGAGGTCACGCGCGGCGTCGGCGCCCTTCACGAGGTACGTGTTGGGCAGGAACGCGCCGTAGTAGCCGCGCCGCGCGAGGAGCAGCGCACCCCCCGCGAGGGCCACGCCGAGCGCGAGGGTGGCGAAGGCTCGTAGCCGCGCCCGCGCCCCGAACGGCGTCGCCGCGAGCTCGCAGCCGAGCACCACCGCGACCCACAGCGGGCCTTCCGGGCGCACGGTCGCGAGGCCCACGAGCGCGGCGAGCGCGGACCGCCGGCGAGCGTGGCCCTCCACGTGGCGTCGGACGAGCACGAACGACGCGAGGATCAAGGCGGAGGCGAGCGGCGTCTCGAGGCCGAGCCCGCTCCACGCGACGAAGAAGCTGTTGAGCGCGAGGAAGGCGTTCGGCACGAGAGCGAGCACGCCGTCGACCCCGAACATCTCGCGCACGAACCGGTGGAGGGCGAAGTGCAGCGCGACCAGCGAACCGAACCCGAGCAGCTTGGTGAACAGCACGCCCTCGACGCCGAGGCGCAGGCCGACGGCCTGCAGGAGCACCCACAGCGGGCTCGAGAACCCCTCGACGCGCTCGCCGACGTTGAAGACGAGGCCACGCCCGTGCGCGAGGTTCTCCGCGTAGCGGAGCGAGATGAAGAGGTCGTCGACGACGCGCGGGGCGTAGTACAGCGCGTGCGCCAGGGTGAGCACGGCGATCGCGGTGGCGACCGCCGTGGTGGACTCGGCCCGCGCGGTGCGCAAGCTCAGCGCGAGGGGACGCTCGAGGACGGCCATCGAACTCCCCAGTCAGGAACCGCGCCAACGCTCGGATGCGCGTCGACGTGGGGTGTGGGGCGCGCTCGCCGCCGACGCCCGGATCGCGTGTTGTGCCAGTCTGCGCGCCCGCCCACGTGACAGAGCGGTGTCGAAGGTGGGCAGACCGTTGACACTGCGCATTGCGCCGGCCCACACTTCCGAGGTGACTCGCTTTCGCTGCTTTTTGGCTTCCTCTGCGCTTGCGTTCGGTTTGTCGCCCACGCTCGGGTGCTCCTCGGACGACCCTCCGCCCGCGACCCCGGACACGGGCGTCGTCGGCGACACCGGCGGCGACGCGCCGGCCGACACACCCGTGGTCAAGGCCGAGGGCACCGCCGACGTGACCTTGCTGACCCTGACCGCGTGGCAAGGCCAGCTGGATCCGCTCACCGTGACCACGGCGACGACGGCCACCACCTACGGCGGCCTCGCCACGCTGTCCGCGTATTTCAAGGCGGAGCGCGCCGCCACCAAGGACGACGTGCTGCTGCTCACGGCGGGCGACGAGTTCGGTGGCACGCCCGTGCTGTCGTCCGCGTTCGACGACGAGCCGGCGGTCAAGGGGCTCGGTCTGCTGGGCCTCACGGCGACCACGTTCGCCAACCACAACTTCGACCTCGGCATCCCGGGCCTGCAGAAGCTCGTGCCGCTCGCGACCTACAAGTTCGTGTCCTCGAACCTGCTCAACCTCGGCAAGGAGCTCGGCGACAAGGTGCAGGTTCCGTACTGGATGACCGAGGTCGGCGCCGCCGCGCCCCGGCCCAAGGTCGCCATCCTCGGCATCACCTCGCCCACGCTCCTCAAGATCCAGTTCCCCGGCAAGGTCGGCTCGATCGAGGTCGAGGAGCAGGTCTCGGCGACCAACCGGGCGGTGAAGGCCGCGCGCGACGCGGGCGCGGCGCTGGTGGTCGCGCTCGTGCACGGCGGCGTCGACAAGGTCGACGGTGGGGTCCCGACGGGGGCGATGGTCGACCTCGCCAAGGCGGTCACCGGCGTCGACGTGTTCATCGGCAACAACACCGATCTGCAGGTCGCGACCGAGGTGAACGGCGCGCTGCTCCTGCAGAACAAGAAGCGCGGTCAGGCGTTCCACGTCGCCAAGGTCAAGATCGTCGACGGCAAGGTGACCAGCAAGTCGGCCGTGTCCAAGGACGCGATCGGCACGGTGGTCGCGTTGCCACCGGCCGGCGCCAGCTGCTCGCTGCCGACGGAGTGTGCGAGCGGCGCGTGCACGGGCGGGAAGTGCGTCGTGAGCTGTCCCTCGACGGCGTGCGCCGACGGCTTCTCGTGCAACGCGGGCGCCTGCGAGAAGGTCGTCATGGCGGGCGACGCGGCCGCCGACACGCTGCTCGAGCCCTACCGCAAGTCGCTCCCCGACAAGTTCGACGTGAAGCTCGCTGTCGTCGACCAGGAGTACAAGCGCGGGGGTACGCCGCAGATCGAGCGTATCGGCGAGACCCCGCTCGGTGACCTCCTGGCCGACGCGATGCTCTCTCGCTGCGCTCCGCTCGGCGCGAAGATCGCGATGGTGAACGGTGGCGCGCTCAAGTCTGCTCTCCCCTCGAGCTACGCGCCGGTCGACAAGACCCTGCGCCGAACCGCGGTGGGCTACGCGGCGGGTCCCCCCTACGACATCGTGCTCGGCGACGTGTTCAACATGCTGCCGTTCGGCAACGCGGTGGTGGTCCGAAAGATCAAGGGCTCGGTGCTGTGGTCCGCGCTCGAGAACGGCTTCGCGGGTCTGCCCGCGGCGGTCGGCGGCTTCCCGCAGATCGCCGGGTTCAAGGTCGTCTACGACGCCAGCGCCGCTTCCGGGTCGCGCGTGGTGTCGGTCACGCTCGACGACGGCACGGTGATCGCGAAGGACGACGCCAAGGAGATCGGGCTCGTCACCAACGACTTCATCAACGCCGGCGGCGACGGCTACTCGATGCTGATCGAGCCCGTGCCCTCGCCCACGCTCCAGCTGCTCACCACGGTCGTCGCCGACTACCTGCGCGCTTCCACGCCGCTTCCCGCACCGAAGGGTGGGAGGTTGGTCCCCAAGGTGTGACGTGGCAGCAGGTGTGCGGCCCCGGGCTTGCTTTCCCGCATGCCCCAGCGGTGATAATCCATTCAGTTGCGATGCGAGCCGGCGAGCAAGTCACGCCGCAGGTCCGGTTGGTCCGGGCCATCGGGGCGGGAGGAATGGGCAGCGTGTGGGTGGCGGACCACCTCACGCTGAAGACCCAGGTCGCCGTGAAGTTCATCCTCGCCGGCCGCGAGAACGAGGCCGACGCGCGCGAGCGGTTCTCCCGCGAGGCCGAGGCCGCCGCCCAGGTGAAGAGCCCGCACGTCGCCCAGATCTTCGACCACGGGGTGACCGACGACGGCATCCCGTTCATCGTCATGGAGCTGCTCGAGGGGGAAGACCTCGGGCGTCACCTGCAGCGCAACCACCGCGTGCAGCTCCGCGAGGCGGCCGCCATCGTCACCCAGGTCTGCCGCGCGCTCGGTCGCGCCCACGCCAAGGGGCTCGTCCATCGCGACGTGAAGCCCGCCAACATCTTCCTCTGCGACGTCGGCACGCCCGAGCGCTTCGTGAAGCTGCTCGACTTCGGCGTCGCCAAGGTGATGGGCACCGACCCGGCTTCCGTCACCAAGAGCGGGAGCATCACGGGCACGCCGGCGTACATGGCCCCGGAGCAGCTCCTCGGCAACAAGGACATCGACCATCGGGCCGATCTGTTCTCGGTCGCGATCCTCGCCTACGAGCTGCTCACCGGCCGGCGCCCGGTCGTGGAGGACACGGCGGTCGCCATCGCGCTGCGGATCCACACCAAGGGGATGCCGCTGGCGTCCGAAGGCATGCCCGAGCTCTCGCCAGAGCTGGTGCCGTTCGTCGACGAGTGGTTCGCCAAGGCGTGGGCGATCGATCCCAAGGACCGCTACGACTCCGCCACGCCGATGGCCGAGGAGTTCGACGTCCTCGTGCGGCGCATCTACAAGGAGCAGGGCTTCCCCTCCCAGCCGCCGTTCCTCGCGCCGCTGCCGCTCTCGGGGTCCGGCGCAGCCGCCACCGTACGTGACGTCTCCGAGCGCACGGACGTGGCGACGCTGGCCTCGGGACGGGGCCCGGCTCCCCTCGGCACGCTGTCTTCGTCCGACCGTGCGTCGTCTTCGTCCGCGACGCTCCCCGCTGCGGCGCTCCACACCGAGAGCCCCCTCTCGCGGACGCCGCCCCCCACCAAGCCCTCGCAGGACGTCGTCGCGCAGCAGCGGGCCAACCGGCACGTGCCGCTCCTGGTCGGCGCGGTGGCGGTGCTCGCGATTGCGATCGTCGTGCTCGCCCGTCGCGGGCCCGAGCCCGCGAAGGCCACGGCGCCCGCTCCGTCGATGCCAGCGCCGACGGTGACGGCCCCCGTGCTGGCCGCCTCGAGCGTCGCATCGACGCCCGCGTCGAGCCTCGTGGCGAGCGCCACAGCCTCCGTGGCGCCCACGACGGTCGCGCCCCCGCCGACGCCCAGCGCGAAGAAGGTCGGGGGTGGCAGCGTCGGGTCTGCCAAGGCGACGACCGCGCCTTCGGTGTCTGCCGCGCCGTCCGCGGCGCCGACCAAGAAGCTCGAGGACATCGAGTGAAGCCGCTCGCCCTCGCGCTCGCGCTGTCGCTCGGCACCGCCACGTTCGGCCTCGTCGAAACCGCCCGGGCGCAGACCGACGCCGAGAAGGACGCGGCGCGCATCCTCTTCACCGAGGGCAAGGAGCTGCGGGAGGCGGGCAAGCTGGAGCTCGCGCTCGACCGCTTCAAGCGAGCCCACGAGCTCGCGCCGACGCCCATCACCACGCTCGAGTTCGGGCGCACCCACGCGATGCTGGGCCACCTCGTCGAGGCGAGGCGTCTCTATCGCTCGATCGAGGCGATGGAGGTGAAGCCCGGCGAGTCGGCCAAGGCCAGCGCCGCGCGCGAGGAGGGCAAGGTGCTCGCCGTGAACCTCGACGCGCGGATCCCCACCATCCTCGTGAAGGTACTCCCGCCCGATTCGATCGTCTCCGCGACGCTGGACGGTCGCCCGCTCGACCCGAAGAGCTTCACGGCCGGAGTGCCGCTCGATCCGGGCAAACACGTGCTCGTCGTGCAGACCGACAAGGAGACGCGGGTGCCGTTCGAGGTGGTGGAGGGCGAGAAGGACCGCGTGATCACCGTCTCGCCGGCGAAGGCACCCCCACCGATCGTTGCCCCACCGAAGCCGCCCGAGAGCGGGTGGAGCCCCCTGCGCTGGACCTCTGTGATCGTCGGTGGCGTCGGGTTGCTCGTGGGCGCCGGGGCCGGGATCCTCACCCTGGGCGGCGCCTCCTCGTTGAAGCAGAACTGCGCGGGCGGCGTGTGCCCGCCCGACCGCCACGCCGATCTCGACTCCACCCGGCGCTGGGCCACCATCTCCAACGTCGGCTTCGTCGTCGGCGCCCTCGGCGCGACCGTGTTCGTGATCACGCTGGTCCGTGAGCCCAAGAAGAGCGAGGTCGCGGCCGTCTCGCTCGTGCCCTATGCTTCGCCCGCCGGTTTTGGTCTCACGGGTCGCTTCTGAACTCTGCCGTCCTCGGACGGCACGCCGCGCGTTGTGTCTGCTCGCGCTCGTGGCGACCACGTCGTGCCTGCAGATCGCCGGCGTGCAGAGCTTCGAGAAGGGCGCCTGCGAGGGCCCGTGCGACGCCGGCCCCGAGGCCGAGGTCGCGAGCAAGTGCCCGAGCGGCATGGTGTACGTGAAGGGCGACTCGTACACGCCGCGGGCCGGTGGCGGCCTCGTGCGCGTGGACGACCTCTGCGCCGACGCCACCGAGGTGACGGTCTCGGCCTACCGTGCCTGCGTCCTCGGTGGGAGCTGCACGCCGCCCCCGAGCAAGGTGTTCTGCAACTACGGCGTCTCCGGACGCGACGAGGACCCGATCAACTGCGTCGACGTCGGGCAGGCGAAGGCGTACTGCGCCACGCTCGGGGCTCGGCTCCCGACGGAGGACGAGTGGGAGTGGGTCGCCCGGGCCGACAAGCTCGGCTACGACTACCCCTGGGGCAACACGACTCCCACGGCCGGCGATGTCCCCGAGCGGCTGTGCTGGCAAGCCAAGACGGCGCACGACGTCGACACGATGTGGCCGAGTCGACCGGCAGGCACCTGCGCGGTGCGGTCGTTCCCGGCCGGAGCGCACGACGGGATCTTCGACATGGCGGGCAATGTCTGGGAGTGGACCAGCACGGCCGAGGGCTCGAGCTTCGTGTTCCGCGGTGGCAGCGCGTTCGACGCCCCGGATGCCGCGAACATGACGGTCAAGGCGCGGAGGACAGCGGCCTCGGCCGGGTACTCCGGCGTCGGCTTCCGCTGTTTCCGCGCGCCCTGACCCGGCTCAGTGCGTCTTGAAGGTGCGGATGCAGCCCGTGGCGCCCGGGACGCTCTTCCAGCTCAGGCCGCCGATGGCCGCCGCGATGCACGAGTTGACGCCGGCGTTGGGCGGGTCGGTGGTGACCGAGACGCCGAGCGCCTTGCCGTTCTTCACGTAGTACTTGGCGGTGGCCTTGCCATCGAGGCCGCAGTTGCCCGCGATGCTGCCACCGACCGGCGCCGCGCACTCGGCCACGCTGAGGGTGTCGGCCTCGGAGTCGCTGGTCGTGCTCTTCATGGCCTCGTCGTACGACTTGCCACCCCAGCCGCCGCCGCCCCCACCGCCGCCTCCCCCGCCACCGCCAGTCTTGGGCTTGTCCTTGGCCTTGCCCTTCACGCTGCCCTCGCCCGCCACGACGAGCGACTCGTCGGCCTTCTTCTTGGCCTCGTCGGCCGCGGCGCTGGCCCGGATCCGCCACACGACGATGCCGACGACCGCGATCACGGCCACGACGACCACGGCGCCGATCGTGCCGGTGGCCGCGCCGGTGGCCTTCTCGCGCTTCTCGGCGGCGACGACGGCCTTGGCCTCGGCGACCTGCTCGCGCTTGAGGTTCGCGTGGTGGGCGAAGCGGGAGAACTCGGGGTGCTCCTTGATCGCGAAGCGGGTGCCCTCGTGGGTGTCGACGAGGAGGTCGTCGGGCGCGAACGTGTCGCTGGCGATCTGCTGCAGGAGCTCGATGGCCGCGAACGGACCGTGGTCCATCTTGTCCTTGACCACGATCCAGCGCGGCGACGTGTCGGCCTCGAGGCGCGCCTTGAGCGCGTGGAGCTCCTCGACGGCCTTGTTCGAGCGCGGAGCGCTCGGGGCCGAGGCTCGTGCATCGACGACGTTGCCGAACGGATCGTCCGGGATGACCGGCACCTTGGGCGCGGCCGGCACCTCGATGTCCACCTGGATGGGGAGCATCGAGCTGCGCATGTCGATGTCCACTTCGAAGGCGTGCTCGTCGACGGCCGGCGGGGGTGCGATCGACTGCGGGGCGAAGTGGTGGATCGCCTGCGCGAACGCGGGGAGATCGTCCGGCCTCTGCGCAGGATCCTGCACGAGCGCCTTGGCGAGGATCTGGTCGACGATCGGCGGCAGACCGGCCACGATCTGGGTGGGCGGCTTCATGCCCGGGCCGATCGGCTGGAGCGTGAGCATCTCGTAGACGATGGCGCCGAGCCCGAACACGCTGGAGCGAGGCGTGCACGTGCCCTGCTGCGCGAGCTCTGGCGCTATCGCCGCCGCGTCGTCGGGGCTCGTGGGCTTCACTCGGGCGAGCTGCGGCACGAGGCGCGGCCGACCGTCGGCCCCGGCCCCGATCGAGGACGGGTGCACGTAGACGGTCTCTCCGCGTTCGTGCACGCCGGCGAGCTCGGTCGTGAGGGGGACCACGATCGCCACCACCTCGTTGAGCTTGAACCGCTCACCCGACTGTTTGCGTTGGTCGAGGAGCGTGCGGAGGGTGATGGGCGGCTGCACGTCTGCGGACTTCGACGAGTTTTCGCTCATGGCTTGCGTCATGGGGAGTTGGGCATGGTAGCCGAGAATCGGAGCGGAGGCAGCGCACCGCGTCGCGGCCAGCCCCCCTGGATCTTTCAGGCAGGATTCCGTGGCCGACGCATCGCGCGTCCGACGCTACGGGTGTGGGTCGGCGTTCGCGTCGACGTCGGCGCTCCGGCGGATCAGCCGCGCGTAGGCCTCGGCGAGGATGGTCTCGGCGGCGTCGCCGACGCGCCGATCGCGCCGCGGCGTCAGGATCTGCACCACGCCGGTCGGTCCGGCCGCCGGATCCTCGAGCAGCGTGCGCGCGGCCTCTCGCACCGCCAGCGGGATCGGGTGTGGGTCGTCGGCGTCCATCACCGCACCCCCGGCGAGCGCGACGAGGTGTTCGACGTAGGTGCGACCGAACACGGCCGGCGGCTCGGCCTCCAGCGCGAGCACCGCGTTCCAGGCCATGCCGGCCGCGCGCCGCGCCGACGCCAGCGCGGGTCGCGCGGCGTGGCGGGCGAGCTGTCCGCGCGCTTCGCCGAGCTCGTGGAGGCCCGCGTCGAGCCACTGGCGAGGAGTGAACCTGTGCAACCAGTCCGTCACGCCGGGGAATCTAGCACCCGCGGCGGCAGGGGTCGTCGAATGCACGTCGCGCGACGGGCAACCCATCGGGACATGATCGGCAAACCCCTGCGCGGAGGCGCGGGCGGGGTTCGCCTCGTGCTGGCCCTCTCTTGCTTCGCGCTCGGCTGCGGAGCGGCGAAGACGGACAGCAAGAGCGCGCCCCCGTGCGTTCCTCCGGACCTCTCGGCCTGCACCTCGCTCGACGCGCCGCACGCGGCGGTCTGTCGCACCGAGCGGTACGACGCCGACTCGGTCGAGCACCGTGACGTGATCGCCCACGAGTGCATCCGCGACAAGCTCGAGCCGATGCACCTCCTGCTGCGTGACGTCGAAGCGAAGAACGACGGCGACGCGGCCACCGAGACCCGCCGCCAGAAGGCCAAGGAGCGCATCGACCGTCTGTCGGCGGAGGCGATCGAGTGTGGCTTCGTCTGCACGCCGAAGGTGGCGAGGGTGCGCTAGATCAGCGAGGAGCGGCCCGTGACCTGCCAGTGCCCGAGGTAGCGCCCCTGGGCGAGCGGGTGCTCGGCGAACTCGGTCGGCGTGCCGCGCATCTCGACCACGCCGTCGACCAGCAACACGACGACGTCGGCGAGCGCCAGCGCCTCGTGGACGTGGTGATCCGCGAGCACGATGCCGACCCGCTCCTCTCTCGCGAGCCCGCGCAACAGGGCGACGAGGCGCTCGGCCCCGGCCGGGTCGACGCCGCTCCACGGCTCGTCGCACACGAGCACCCGCGGCCGTGCCGACAGCGCCCGCGCGAGCTCGAGTCGTCGCCGCTCTCCGCCGCTCAGGTCTCCGGCGCGCACGCCGAGGCGGCCGTCGATCTCGCACCGCTCCGCGAGCGCGAGCACGTCCTCGACCCGGCGGCCGACGAGCTTCGCGAACGTGCGCAGATTGTCACGGACGGTCAGATCGAAGAGCACGCTCGGGCCCTGGGGGAGGTAACCGACGCCGCGCCGCGCGCGCACGTGCAAGGGCTCGCGGCTGATGTCGACGCCCTCGAACAGCACCTGCCCGGCCTCGGCGCGCTCCTCGCCCACGAGCACGCGGAACAGCGAGGTCTTGCCCGCGCCGGAGGGGCCGAGGAGGGCCACCACCTCGCCGGCGCGCACGACGAGGTCGACGTTGCGGAGAATCGGCACGCCGTCCCTGCGCGCCTCGATGGCGCGGGCTTCGAGGAGCGCCGGCGGTGTGGACACCACGGTGGACATCACGGTGCCGACCTCGGTCACTTCTTGAGCGCGTTGCCCACGGGCACCGAGGCCTTCACGTTGGTCATGGTGACCTTGGCCGTCGCGAGGTCGATCTCGGCGCCGTCGGCGACGATCCAGCCCTGGCCGCGCGAGAGGCGCACGCCGCCCCGCAGGGACAGGTGCTGCTTCGCCAGATCGAGCTCGAACTCGGGCGCCTCGCCGTGGACGCCCTTGACGTCGGCGACGATGCCGCCCGAGCCCTTGGCCCAGCTGATCTTCGGGCCGGCGGCGTCGTACTTGACCTCGATCTTGGCGCACTTGAGGGTGAGGTCGGGCGCGCGGGTGAGGACGACCTTGCCGGTGAGCACCGCGCTCTGCTCGCGCGTGTCCACCTCGAGCAGGTCGGCCGAGAGCTCGAGGTTGCCGGGGGCGGTCGAGAGGCTCCCCGAGGGCGCGACGCTCGCGGTGGCCGCGGCGGGCCCCGCCGGTTTCGTCTCCCCGAGGGTGACGCGGTGCACGAACAGACCGGCGAAGGCCAGCGAGAGGATCGCCCCGAGACGCGCGGTGGTGTTCACGAGGTTTGTTTTGTCGCGGAGGGTGGGGGGGGCGCAAGCGTGGCGGCGAAGGCCGCGAGTTCGCGCGCGCGCGGCAGCGTGGAGACGCCCGCGTCGTCACGCTCGGTGGCCCGCGAGCGCAGGCGGGCGGCGACGCACTGGAGCAGGGCCCGCACGAGCCCTCCCTCGACGTCTCCGCGCGCGCGCTGACCGAGGGCCCGCCCGTCGGCCGAGGCCGCGCCGGTGGCCGCATAGCCCCGGGCGAGCGCGCTCGCGTCGAGGGCCATCTCGTCGAGTCCGAGCTGGTCGGTCGTGACCAGCCGCGCGATGGCGCGCCCGCCGGCCTGTTCGAGCATCTCGGCGAGGCGGCGCTCGAGGTACGCGCTCATGGAGGGGTCGTCCTTGGCGAGCAGCTCGTCGCGCTCCTTGCGGAACGCCTCGAAGGCGGCGCGGAGCTCGTCGCGGGTGGTCCTTCGGGCCGCGTCCGGCTCGCCGTCCTTGCTGGTCGGCGCGACACCCGCGTCGAGGACCGCCGCGCGCTCGAGCACCTGGGCGCGGACGAGCAGCGACGCTCGTCGCGCTTCGCGGGCCTCGGAGAGCGTGCGCTCGGCGGCCCGAGCCCGCTCGGCGCTCGCGAGGAGCTGCTCGACCACGTCGTGGGCGCGGCGCCGCAACCCCTGATCCTTGAGCGCAGGCGCGTGCGCGGGGACCTCGTCCTCGAGCAGCGCGCGCACCGCGGCGAACCCGCTCGCCGCGAGGACGGCGTCGTCCGCGGTCGTGCGCGCCTTGACCGCGAGGCGCGCCGAGAACGCGAGCGGCGGCCGGAACGAGGGCAACCCGATGCTCGCGGCGTCGGCGCGCAGCTGCGCGAGCACCTTCTCGAGCTCCTCGGGGGGCAGCCGATCCACCTTGTTCACGAGGACCTGCACGACGATGCCGCGGGCCACGATCGCGTCGAGCACGCGCCGCTCGCTCGTCTTCATGGGCTGTCCGACGTCGAACAGCCACACCGCGACGTCGACGCCCGAGCCCTCGACGAGCGTGTCCATCGCGGTCTTGGCGTGCTCGGGGTCGGGGGCGTTGAAGCCCGGCGTGTCGACGATCTCGACGCGCTGCAGGTAGGGGAACGGCACCTCGACCTCGACCTCGCGCACGGCCGGACCGAGCTCGGCGAGCAGCGCCTTGAGCCGCTCGGGCGCCACGGTGCGCGCGCCGCCGCCGCGCAGGAACGCCCGCGCGATCGGGTCGGGGCCGTACTTGAGCACGTGCGCGACCGCCGTCGTCGGCAGGATGCCCGTGGGCGCCACGTCCATGCCGAGCAGCGCGTTGACGAACGTGGACTTGCCCGCGTTGAACTCGCCGACGATGGCGAGCCGCACCGGGCGGGCGCGCTCGGTCGACAGCAGCTCGAGGCGCAGGAGCGCGTCGAGGTCGGAGAGCGCGCGGGCGTGGCCCGAGAGGCGCGGCAGCACCTCGTCCCACGCGCCCGCGGCGCCTTCGGGCAAGAGCGCGCGGACCCGGCGCTGGGCGAGCTCCTCGGCCCAGCCGAGCGCGTCGGCGTCGCCGCGGTCGCTGCCGTTCGACGAGAGGGCGTCGAGGGCGACGCCGGGCGAGACGCGCTCGTCGAGCGCCAGGAGGAGCAAAGCGTCGAGCGGGCCGTCGGCGACGCGGGCGAGCAGGGCGCCATCGCGCGCACGGACGGCGACGGCGCGGGCCGCGGCGCGATCGCCGGGCGAGCCGAGCACGACGCCGTGCGAGAGGCCGTCGAGCAGGGCAGCGGCGGCGGCGCGCGCGTCGCC
>JAEUKC010000224.1:0-6524 GCA_016794445.1 Myxococcales bacterium | reverse complement strand
CTTAGACGTCTTCTTCCATGCACTGTCGGCAATCCAGGAGGAGCCTCGACACGCACGATTGGCGAACCCGCTGTCAGGCATTGTCGAGCCAGCGTTTCCTGACTGGAGCTTGGCAACATGCACCACACGAATGGTATCCGTAATACACGGCCCCGTTCCTGTCGGCGACTTTCCGGGTGTCCCAACCATCGTGAGGCCAGGAAACGCCGTGAGGATAAGATCGCAGTCCGTTCCGCCGTCGTCGATGTCCAACGGATTCGCCACTCCGCTTGAGACAGGAATCACCAGTAGGGACTCCTTTCCTAGCGTCTTCTTCAGCACGCCAGGCATGGCTTCCTGCAGTGGATCCGTTGTGGTCCACACCCACAGTCCGAGTCTCGCGTAGACAGCCCGAACATTGTCCAGGTCAGGTCCTAGCGCGTACGCCTCGAAGCCCGCAGAATAGTTCGACGCAAGAACGAATATTTGAAGTGGGATATTCTTGCGTTCATCCGGACTGCGTCGAAACACTGGTGTAAGTGATACCATTCCCGACTTCACGGGATACTCCACCCCGACATAGCCAAACATCGACGCAAGGCGCAGCCGATAGTCCGCTTCTCCGTGGGAGCGAAATCCGAGGCCAGCACGTCCAGAAGTGGTCAAGACATTCTTCGCCTTTACCTCCCATGGGTCGCTTGAAAGTAGCAACCAGGACGACTCGTAGATGCCCGAGCCTGGCGACGTTTCAATGAGAGTGATGTTGGGGTCAGCACCACCATCGTCATGCACCGACTTCTTGTCGTCATAGTATGTCCGAAGCGTCGCCTTCACCTCTCGACGCTTCTTCGCTGACTTCGTCATGGTGGAGAGGTCCCGAACTCGAACAAAGAACCGCCGCGAATCGGAGCCGACGAAGTTCTTGGACTCGTCGAAGTCACTGTTGAGCAACTTGGCGGGCGGATCGAAGGCCCCGTCGAACAGGCCAAATTGGACAAAGTCGGCATCGGCGCCGGTTCGATCGGCCAACGTGACAATTGTCGGGAGCGGTGCAGCAGAAATCAGGGCCAAGACACATACCTCTATGGAGTGGTGGTGAGGGGGTTCTTCGCCTCATCGTGCCAACTGATTAGTTCGCTGCGAATGTCAGCGAGAGCCCCACTCGACGGAAGCTCACGGACCGTCTGGTATCGACGAACGCCCAACTCCACGGGTTCGTCCGGGCGCCTAAATCCGAGATTGGCGAGGCGCATATGGCACGCGTCATCGGTCTCATCGCCAGGAATAGATAGTAGCCTTGAGAAGACGTACTCACCGTCTGCGGCGTCGGATGGCTGTCCCCACTCAAGAAGCAGGGTGTTCGCGCCCCTTGGCACAGAAAAGGTGGCGATGGCGTCGCTGTCTGCTGTCGAGACCTCCTGCGCCAGGCTGTCGTTGCCCCAGGATGCACGACACGGAGCGTTTGGCATCGGACTGTGTCGGCGATCGAGAACGTATATGGATACGGCCTTCATCGCTCCGTCCACGTCGATCGTCTTCGTCACCTGCTTCTTCCACTGCTCGTACTCGGGCTCGCCCTTGCTCGCCTTCGGCCCAGGCACCGGCGGGAAGACTTGGTCGTCGAAGCAGTACATCTCGACACGGCGGTTCTCGTCTGCGGCCACGCCGTCGGCACCGAACTCGTCGCCCTCGTCCGTGCGCGGGAAGAACTCCCCGCAGCCGTGCGTGACCGCCTCGATCGCCTCGGGCAGCGTGGTCCCGTCGAGCGCCATGTAGGCCTCAATCAGGGCCTTGCGCGTCTTCGGGCCCGCGATCCCGTCGACCTTCAGGTCGGTCCCCTTGTTCTCGTTGCTCCAGCCCTGGAACCCCGCGACCGTCTGCTCGCAAGGGAGGGGCTTGATCATCTGCGCGACCTCGCCGTCGCCCCACCGCTTCTGCTTCGACTTGCCCTCGCCGAACCACGCCTCCCACGCAGCGACGTCGTCCTTCAGGTAGGCCTTGATCGACTCGGCGCGTTCCACCGAGAGGTCGAGGTTGTAGTTGTCGTCGGCCGTCGTGTCCGTGTGCCCGAGGATCAGGAGCTTCCCGGTCGGGTTGGCCTTGTAGACGGCGACCACCTGCTTGATCCCGTTCATCGCCGAGGGGCGCAGGAAGCACTTGTTCGTGTCGAAGTGCATGCCGATGAGCCGGATGCGCGTCAGCGGCTTCACGAGGACGAGCGTCTTCGGCGTCTCGCTCTCGAGCGAGGTCGTCAGCTCCGTCGCGTCGAGCCCCAGCTTTTCCGGGTTCACGGCGTCCTCGGGTAGCTCCGTCGGCTGGTACTTGTCCTTCCACCGCGGTCGCAGCGTGTCGCGCACCGCCTTCACGTTCGTGATGCGCGCCGAGCCGAAGGAGGCGGCGATGTCCGGCAGCTTCACCTTGCCGTTGCCCGGCGTGGTCACCTTCTTGCGCGTGCCCTCGTAGACCACCTCGAGCTCCACGCCGTCGACGGGCTTGCCCCAGGCGTCGACAACGGTCACCTCGAACCACCCGAGCTTCTCCTTCACCGGCGCGACGTCCTCCTTGATCGCCTTCGCGGCCTTCGCGCCTGGGTTCGGCGGGAGCGGAGGAGGAGGGTGGAGCTCGGCCACCTGGAAGAAGCCGAAGTCGATCTGCTGCTTCAGCCAGTCCGCGAGCAACTCGCGACGACGGTACTCGTCGAGTCCGTGCTGGAACGAGCCGCCACGGTTGTGGAACAGGCGCACGAGGTCGCCGTAGGAGTGGTCGTCGCCGACCCAGTAGCTCACGCACCCCATTGCTTCGCGGGTCCCAAGGACTCGACGATGCTCAGGGCTCGACCCATCACTCCGCGTGAAGAGCTCCTGATCGGTCGCGATGTGACGAAGACGCAGTGCCCGGCGCATCCAGAAACCTCCGACTACGGGGTTCGATTGTGTGAGTGCGCGGGTAGCACGGGTTCGGGTCAGCAGGCCGCGGAACCTGAGTCGATTCCGTCGGCACTTCGTGACGGTGCAATCGACCTGCAGGCTGGCCTGCACGCAGCGAGGCTCGGCGCGAGCGGAGATTGCTCGACGTTCTTTGATCGTTCGTCCCCTTCTCCCCGCCACGCCGCTCTCCCCGGCTGTGGCCATCCATCTCCGTCCCTACCAGCAGGCGGCCGTCGCCGCGGTCCATGAGCACGTCGCACACGGTCGAAGGCGCGTCCTCCTTGTCGCGGCCACGGGCAGCGGAAAGACCGCCTGCGCCGTGCACCTCATGCAGGCCGCTGCCGCCGTTGGCCAGCGCTGCCTCTTCGTCGCCCACCGCCGCGAGCTGATCAACCAGACCTACCGCAAGCTCGTCGAGGACGGCGCCGACCCGAGCCAGCTCGGCGTCATCATGGCGAGCGACCCCCGTCGCAACCCAGGCGCGATGGTGCAGGTGGCGTCGGTCGACACGCTCCGCTTTCGGAACAAGCCGCGCGCCGACTGGCTCTTCTTCGACGAGGCGCACCGGGCACTCTCGCCCTCGTCAAGAACCTCGCCGCCGAATACCCGAACGCCGTCCACATCGGCCTTACGGCCACGCCCTACCGCGCCGACGGCCAGGGGCTCGGCGAGCTGTACGACGAGCTTGTCGTCGTCGCCTCGCCGAAGGAGCTCATGCGCCAGGGCTTCCTCGTCGAGCCACGTGTGTTCACCGTGCCCGCGCACGCGCTCCCCGACCTTTCCACGGTGAAGGTGCGAGGCGGTGACTACGACGAGCGCGAGCTCGCTGATGCCGTTGACCGAAGACAGCTCGTCGGGAACATCGTCGAGCACTGGCGCAAGCACGCCGACGGCGTGCGCACCGTCGTGTTCGCGGTGTCGATCGCCCATTCCAAGCACATCGTCGAGCGCTTTCAGGAAGCCGGCGTTCGCGCCGAGCACCTCGACGGCGGCACGCCCATGCTCGAGCGCGACGCGATCCTTGCCCGCCTCGATCGCGGCGAGACCCAGGTCGTGGGCTCCATCGGCACCCTCTGCGAGGGCACGGACATCCCCTCGGTGAAGTGCGCGATCCTCGCCCGCCCGACGAAGTCCACCGGCCTCTACCTCCAGCAGGCCGGCCGCATCCTCCGTCCTTACCAGGACCAGCCCGCGGTCATCCTCGACCACGCTGGCTCACCAGAGACGGTTCCGCGTCTCGAGCCTACCGGAGAGCGGGATCGCATAGTGTTCGGTTATGTAAAGCCGAACGCTCCTCGCCGGGACGGGCTTGGACTGCCTACCCTCCTCGGTTCGGAGGCGCCGGTCGCCGAGGCCTGAGGCGCCCGCCAACGTGGCGCCCTCGAGGCTCTGCGCGAGCGGTGTCGCTGGCCGGCGACGCCGCTCGTGCTGGAGCCGCGGTGCTACGATGAAGGTCCACCGAGCACGAAGAGGCATCCATGTCCAATGAGCGTGTCTCTGTATCACCACTGATTGCGGGTGTTCTCGTGGGCGTGACCATAGGCACGCCCGCGCTGGCCTGGGCGGCGTGGACACGCTCCTACGGCATGGGCTCGACCGCCAACGTCGCGAACATTCGCGAGATCGTGTTCACCGACGACAACTTGATGCCCCTCAGTTCGTTGAGCCAGGTCAAGGTGTATGTCGACAACCGCGTGTCGCCGATGGACACCGCCTCTGCGCGGTGCTGCACCAGGCCTTCGGCGGGGATTCCGGGGTTCCCCTACTATTGGTGCGACGCGCCGGTGGCCTCGCTGGCTGGTCTGGGTGTGCAGACCGTGACGCTGACGGGCACGGGGCTCGCGGCCTGCAAGTCCGCCAAGGGCTTCCCCTACCTCTTCGTGTCGACCACCGCGAAGGACCCGACCCAGATGTGGGTCGTCGGCGTCACGACGAGTGGATCGTGATGCGTTCGCCGCTCCAGTTCGGCTTGGGTCTCGGCCTCGGACTCGCCGTTGCGGCGCTCGCGGTCTTCGGTGCCGGCCGGCCGCGCTCGTCCGGCCCTCCCGACGCGCCGATGCCCGACGTGGACCACGAACCGAGGCGCGAGCCCTGGGCGACCGACTCGGAGCTGGCCATTCGCCGTTCGCTGGCCGCTGCGCACCTGGACGTCACGATCGAGGTGGTGCGTTGCGGGGGCGCGAATTGCCGTGTGGAGCTGCGCTGGCAGACGCTCGAGCGAGCGCTGGCCGAGGCAGCTGCGACGACCGCTGTCGTCTCGATCCCCTGCAGACAGACACTGCGGCTGCCGGACCGATCGGCGGTGGGCAGCGGGCCGGTGACCGCAACGATGTTCTACCTCTGTGCGATCGGATCGTAGTGGCTCGCAGGCACACCGGGTCGACGGCGCCTGGGCCTTCCGGCGCCAACGTCGTCGTCGAGACGGCCATGCAGCTCCACGCGTCGCTCGCGATCTGCGCGATCGTCGCGCTCGGCTGTGGCGCAGGCATCGAAGCGAACAGCGATGGGGGCGTGGATGGAAGCGTCGTCGATGCGGTCCGCAGTGGCCCGTGTCCCGCGAGCGCCCCTGCCGTGGGTTCTCCGTGTCCGTACGACCCGACCGCGCTCTGGTTCCTCTCGTGCAGCTATGGCGACGACGTCGTCCCGTGTCGCCGCCGGGCCTTCAACTGCAACCCTGACGGCTGGGTCGTCTACGCCGAGTGCGCCTCTACGTCCGCCGCGTGTCCGTCTGCGCCACGGTTCGGGGGCACCCACTGCGACGCGAAGGGCGTCCTGTGCGGCTGGTCGAGCGGTACGATCTGCCACTGCATGGAGTGCGCGCTGGGGATCGACCCGTGCTGGCGATGCTTCCCGCCCCCGCCAGGCTGTCCGTCCGTGGCGCCGAACGCGGGGGACCCTTGCGAAGCGATCGACAAGGTGTGCACCTACGGCGAAGTTCCTGGCTCGGGCGTGATCGCGCATTGCGACAGAGGCACGTGGCAATGGCGCACGCCTGCCGTAGGCGACTGAGAATCGCAACATGGCCGCGGCCCCGATGTAGGGCGAGCGTCGACACGGCAGGAACTGCCGGCCGCGTCTGCCCGTACGACACCACCCCACCGACGAGATCTCCGACGAACGTGCGGTACACGCGTTGCTGCCTTCCCCGTCCATGAACGAGCTCCTCGATCTCACCGTTCTCCGCTCCCTCGGCGCCGTGACGTTCGCCCTCTCGTTGTTCGGGTGCGCGGCCGAGGCGCCGCTCGCCGCGACCGAGCAGCCGCTGGTCTTCGACAACGGCAACGCCTGCGGCACGAAGTGTCGCGGCGCGTGCGGCTCGGAGTGTCCCGGCACGTGCATCGCCCTTCCTCCGAAGACCCTCTGCGTCGGCAAGGGCAAGTCGGTCAGCTGCACGGGCAAGTCCTGCCCGACCGCCCAGGGCTGCCAGGAGCACGACGCCTGCTACGACCAGTGCGCGGCCGCGTTCGGCTGCGACGTCCTCGACGCCAACGTCTTTGCCTGTCAGCGCAGCTGCGACCAGGCCTGCATCTCCAAGTACGGCCTCGCCCAGTGCAACGCCTGGCGCATGGGCAACGGCGACGAGATGATGGACTTCTGGGACTGCGCGGCGCCGGCCGC
>JAEUKC010000223.1:0-10713 GCA_016794445.1 Myxococcales bacterium | reverse complement strand
GCCGTGTACGTCCAGCTCGTCGCCGACTCGCCCACGAAGCTCGAGTCCGGCGTGCGCGACACGAGCCGGTGGTTCAGATCGTACGCGAAGGTCGTCGTCTTCCCGTTGAAGTCCCGCTTCGACGTGAGATTCCCCACGGCGTCGTACCCCATCGTCTCCACCTGCCCGAGCGGCAGCGTGCGGGTGATCCGCCGCCCCAGCGCGTCGTAGCCGTACTTCGTCGCCTGCAGGTTCGCGTCCGTCTGCAGCACCTTGTGCCCCAGCTCGTCGTACCCGTACGTCGTCACCCCGCCCAGCGCGTCCGTCACCTTGGTCAGGCGGTTCAGCAGATCGTACGTGTACGACGTCACCACCCCCGCCTGGTCCTTCTTGGACGTGCGGTTCCCCGACGCGTCGTACGCCGTCTCTTCCACCGTTCCGTCCGCGTAGGTCACCTTCGTCTGCCGACCCGCGAGGTCGTGGCTGTACGTGACCCCGTGCCCGAGCGCGTCCGTCACCGACGACAGTTGCCCTGCGTCGTCGTACGCCATCGTCGTCGTTGCCCCGGCCGCGTCCGTCACCGTGATCCGCCGGTCCGCCGCGTCGTACCCGTACGTCGTCGTGTGCCCGTTCTCGTTCGTCTCGGACACGAGCCGGCCCGCCGCGTCGTACCCCTGCGCGCGCGTCTTCCCGTCCGGGTATGTGGTCAGAGCGAGCCGACCGACCGCGTCGTACCCGTACGTGGTCACCCGTCCCGCGCGGTCCGTGGTCGTCTTCCGACGACCGAGCAGATCGTAGGTCGTCTCCTCCGTCGTCGCGTCCGGAAAGGTCGTCTTCGTGAGGCGCCCGAGCGCGTCGTAGGTGTGCTTCGTCACCCGGCCCAGCGCGTCGGTCGTCTCGACCGGCTTGCCGAGTTTGTCGAGCACCGACGTCGTGGACGACCCATCCGGCAGGATCGTCTTGACCACGCGCCCCTCCCCGTCGAGCACGTAGCTCGTCACCAACGTCTCCAGCGCACCGTCCGACTTCGTCCGCTTGCGCGTCTCGCTCGTGCGCCGGAAGCTCGCGTCGTAGGTGTACGACACCACGTTCCCGAGAGGATCCTTCTCCCCCATGACCAGCCCCTCGATGGAGTACAGGTTGGTCGACACCCCACCCCTCGGATCCGTCGTCGTCTCGAGCCAGCCCTTGGCGTTGTAGAAGAAGCTCGTCGTCGCGCCGGTCGGATCGAGGTGCGAGAGCCGGTGCGCATGGAAGAAGTCCCAGGCGTCCGTCGTCGTCCGGCCGATCGCGTCCGTGCGCGTCTTCATCCGACGGTTCGGGCCATAGGTGTAGCTCGTGATCCGCCCGAGGCCGTCGGTCTCGGTGAGCACGTTGAAGGAGGCGTCGTAGGTCCAGCTCCGCGTGTGGCCGAGCGGATTGCTCTCGGACAGCTTGTTGTCGTTGGCGTCGTAGGTGGAGAGCCAGACCTTGCCGAGCGCGTCGGTCTTCTTCACCACGTTGCCGTCGTCGTCGTACTCGAACACGGTCGTGTTCCCGAGCGCGTCGGTCACCGTCTCCTTCTTGCCCGTGAGGTCGTGCGTGAACGTCGTCGAGGCCGAGAAGGCGTCGGTGGAGCCGGTCAGCCGGCCGCTCGCGTCGTAGCCGTACGTGGCCGGCGTGACGCCGCGCGGATCCTTCACCGACGTGAGGTCGTGGTCGCCGTCGTACCCGTACGTCGTGACCTCCGCCTCGCGGTTGGTCGAGGTCGCGAGGTTTCCGGCCGCGTCGTACGCGTACAGGATGGCCTTGCCGTCCGGGTCGGTCGCCTTGGTGATGCGGCCGAGCCCGTCCCGCGTGAACGCGACGCTCTTGCCGTTGGAGTGGGTCAGGCCGGTCGCCGAGATCGTGAGCTCGTTCCCGTCGAGGTCGCGGATCTTCTGCACGCCCTCCTTCTGGTCTATGGTGTACTGGATCCCTTCCTCGTCGGTCATCGTGAACTGGGTCGGGTTCCACACGCCGAACGAGAGGTCCTGGATCTCGACCGCGCCCGGCACCGTCACGAGCGCCTGCACGCGCACGGACGAGGCCCCTGCGGCCACGAGCGATCCGACGGTGCCCGTCATCGGACGGAAGCCGACGTCCACGGCGTCGAACGGGTACAGCGTCTGGCAGTCGGTCGCGGGCTTGGCGTCGAAGCGGTAGACCTTGCCCGAGGGCAGCGTCACCGCGACCTGCCCGGGCCGGGAGGCCGCGAGGCAGTACTGCGGGAAGAAGCCGCTGTCGTCCCTCGACTCGAACCACTGCTTGCCGAGCGACCTGGACTTCTCGATTCGCACGTTGCGCACGCCGAGGCGCCAGCCGACGCCGAAGTCGCCGACGCGCTTGTCTCGGCTGTCGTACTGGCGCTGCACCTGCAGCGCGAAGCCCGGCGTCGGAATCGTGAGATCATCGAAGGCGAGCGCCATCACGCCGACCTTCATCTGCTTGTCGACCACCATCGAGCTGACCGCCGAGGCCGAGCCTGCGGTCGTCGTCGACGTCAGACGCAGCGAATAGACGCCGTTGAGCATCCGCGTCGGATCGACGTTGCCGAGGACGTCCCCGGACACGGCCGCGGTGCCCGACCCGATCTTCTGCCAGCTGCCTGGATCGGTCGCGCCGTCGAGGTCCCCGACGGTCATCTCGAGGATCCAGTCGCCCGCGGACACCGAGCCGATCACTTGCCGGGGCTTGGTGACCTGCGACCCGTCGACCGGCGAGGTGATCGCCACGACGGGTAGCGCCCCGCTCGGCGCGCCGACGGTGACCGTGACCTCTGCGCTCGCGCTGAGGGCGGTGTCGGACGCGGTGAGACGCAGCACGTAGGTACCCGGCAGCGGGAAGGTCACGCTGCTGGTCGGGCTCGACGCGCTCCCGAAGGCCGGCGCTCCGGGCCCGGACACGACGCTCCACAGCGAGGTGACCGCGGCGCCACTCGGCAGACCGTCGTCGGTCACCGAGCCGGCGAGCACGGCGCTCTTGGTCGGGTGGGCGAGCGCGATCGCGGAGCCCGCCGAGACGACTGGCGCGACGTTGGTGCCGCCCGCCGTGACCGTCAGGTCAGCGCTCGTCGAGAGCGCGCCGTCGCTCGCCGTGAGCCGCAGCACGTAGGTGCCGGGGGTCGAGAAGGTCGCCGTGCTGGTGGGTGAGGTGCCGCTGCCGAAGCTGACCGTCCCGGGACCCGAGACCATGGACCAGTTGCTGGTGAGCAGGCCGCTCGCAGGCAGTCCGTCGTCGACGACGGAGCCCGCAAGCGTGACGAACCCAGGGATCGCGGCGGTCGCTGGCGCGGTCGCGGTGACGATCGGTGCCTTGTTCGTCGGCGCCACCGCGGCGATCTTGACCGTGAGCACCGCCGTCCCGTCGAGCGCACCGTCCGTCGCAACCAGGCGGAGGCCGTAGTCGCCCGCGGCGGGGAAGGTCGCACTCGTCGACGGCAGGCTCGGCGCTGCGATCGTCGGGACGGCGGGCCCCGAGACGGGGAGCCAGTAGGTCGTCACCAGGTTGGGTGGATTCGGCTTGCCGTCGTCGGTCACGGCGCCGCCCAGACTCAGCGTGTCGCCGACGCTACCGGTCAGCACCAGCGAGGCGAGGGAGACCGTGGGCGCGGTGTTGGAGAGGTCGTCGAAGACCTCGACGACGGTGTCGCTGTAGTCGGCGAGCGCGGTGTCGCTCGCCCAGAGGCGGAAGGCATAGAGGCCGGCCTTCGGGAACGTGACGGTCGTGACGAGCGACGTCGTGCTCGAGAAGGTGACCGTCGCCGGGATGATCCCGACCTGCATCCAGGTGTAGTTGAGGCCGGCGCCGAGCGGCAGACCGTCGTCGGCGGCCATGCCGGTCAGCGTGATTGTCTTGGCAGGCAGCGTCAGCTTCTGTCGAGGCCCCGCGTCGACGATTGGGGCGGTGTTCGTCGAGGTCGGTGCGATGCCCACGAACACCACGACGTCCTTGGCCGCGCCGAGCTCACCATCGGTCGCGCTCAGACGCAGCACGTAGGCGCCGTCCGCCGAGAAGCTGGCGGTCGTGGTGGCCGCCGTGTCGTCGGTGAAGGTCACCATCCCGAGCCCTGAGACCTTGCTCCACTTCTGCGTGAGGGTGCCGCTCGTGGGGAGGCCATCGTCGGTGACCGTCGCGGTCAGGGCGACCGGCGCCGTGGTCGTGCCGGTGTAGGGCGGCGCACCGCCGATGGACACGACGGGCGGCTTGTTGGCGACGATCGCGGTCAGCGTCATGTCGGACGAGGCGGAGAGGACGCCGTCCGACGCCGTGAAGCGCAGGACGTACGTACCCGGCGTCGAGACGCTGACGTCGGTGGCCTCGTTGTCGCTCGGAGAGAACACCACGGATCCGGGCCCGCTGACCTTGCTCCAGCTGAAGGTCATCGGGCCGCCCGTGTCGCGACCGTCGTCCCACGCGGAGGCGGTGAGGCGGGTGGGCGAGTACGAATCGGTGAGGTTGGGCCCGGCGTTCACGGTGGGACCCTTGTTCGAGACACTGGGCGTCCAGTCGTCGGTGCCGAGGGTGAGATCGTAGAGGCGCGGGCTCTCCCCCTTCTTCGACCGCTTGAAGCCGACGCTGACCTTGAGGTAACGACCGTCGGCGACGCTGAACTTGGTGGCGCTCGTCACCTTCACCTGGGGCCCGAAGGTCACGCCGTCGGTGCTGCTCGAGACCCGGAAGTCGAGGCTGCCGTCGCCCGGCACCATCGCGGTCCAGGTCATCTTGCCCCACTTGGCGTCCGGGATGCCGCTGTCGTGGACGAAGGTCCACGTCCCCGCGGGCGGCGCGCCGACGAGCGTGCTGCCCGTCATGTCGCTGTAGTCGTAGAGCTGCCCCAGGAACGACGGGGTGCCGCCGTCGCCGGAGGTGAAGTCGACCGCTCCGACGTGGGTGACGCCATCCGGGCCGAGCGCACCGAGCTTCGGGTCGATGCGCTGCACCTTGCCCGCGTAGTAGGCCGTCGCCCAGACCTTCCCGGCGCCATCGACGGAGACGCCCGAGACCGGACCAACCGTCGGGATGCGACCGACCTTCGTTCCGTCGTTCTTCAGGTGGACCACCGCCGGCGACGCGGCGAAGATGTGGTTGGCGATCCAGATGTCGCCGTTCGCATCCGCGGCGCAGCCCTGGAGGTAGTTCTCGTCGACCGTGTAGGTCGCGAGCAGGTCGCCGTTCGGGGCGAACTTGCGGATGCCTTCGGAGGGCGTGTCGCTCGTGTTCCAGACGTTGCCGGACGGGTCGACGCAGAGTCCGTAGCTACTGTGGGCGTAGCCCTTCCAGTTGCCTCCGCTCGGACCTGCGAGGGGCTTTGCGGGATCCCAGCGGAGCAACGGGCGCGCCGACCAGATCACGCCGCTCGGGTCCATCAGCCCGCCGTAGCCGCCATAACCGACGCCCGCCTCGCTTCGCTTGATGAGGCCCGTCTTGCCGTCGATGAGGTCGAAGGCGCCGGAGTTCGTCGAGTAGCTGCCGCCCACCCAGACGTCATTGTTGCGGTCGACGGTCACGTGCCGCGTCCCGTAGGCCGCGACGCGCACGTAGTGGAGCACGCACTCGTCCTGCGCCGTCGAGACGCCCCCGGTGGTGTCTGCGCCACCCGCGTTCGTCCACGCCTTCACGTCGCCGAAGCCGTGCGACGTGTCGATCACGCCGTTGCCGTTCCGGTCGACGCACTCGCCGTTCTCCTCGAGCCCGACGTGCACGACGCTGTTGCCCCCGATCGCAAAGAGCCAGTAGGAGCCGGGGTCACCGCCGCGATTTGCTGCCCAGACGCCGCCGTTCTTCTCCACGGTCGTCCGGGACGGGTTGGCCGGCTGCCCTGTCGGAGCACTGGCGTACTCGCCGAGGATCTTGCCGGTGTCCGTGTCGAACTTCAGCAGCGTGTTCCGACCGGACGCCGCTACCCAGAGGAAGCGGAACGGCTTGGTTTTCCCGTCCAGCGTGAGCTCGCCCCCGTCGCGAAGCAGGTTCACGCTGGTCTCGCCCGCGACCGGGGATCCCGCAGGGTAGGTCTTCGAACGCGACACCACCGTCACGGTCAACGACCCCGTCCCTACGCACTGCGTGTCGGTGGCGACCAGCTTCAGCACGTACGAACCGGGCTCGCTGAACGAGACCGTCGTCGAGGCGGCGGTGGCGTCCGCGAACGAGGCGACGCCAGGGCCGCTCACCTGCACCCAGCTCTGCGTCACCGCCGCTCCCGCCGGCAACCCGTCGTCGGTGACCACGCCGGTCAGCGCCGCCGTCGCCGGCAGGGTGACGCTCCGATCCGGCCCCGCCGTCACCGTCGGGCAGGCATTGGGGGTCGCAACGGTGGTCTTCGCGATCGCCCCCACCGATCCGTACGGCTGACCTGCGGAGTCCTGCCACGTGACACCGGCGCTCGTCGTCGCGAGCCCCGCAGCCACGGTCGAGGGGACCGTCCAGGTCACGCTCGCCGTCGTCGTGGCGCCCGGCGCGATCGCGGTCCCCGTGAAGGTCGGCGTGGCCGTGGTCCCGTCCGCGAACGTCACGGCCGTGGCGAACGAGGCTGCGTTGGCGCTCCCGGTGTTTTTGAGCGTGACGGTGAACGTCAGCGGATCGCCGGCCTTGGCCGCGGCCGGGCCGGCGATCGCGATCTCCACGCGCGGCAGGACCACCTTCGTGCCGACCTGAGCCTCGATGGGCCCGTACGCGGTCGCGTTCTTGTCGGACCACGCGGTCGTGTAGCGGACACCGAACGGCCCGCTCGCAGCGCCCAGCCGGGCGAGGTAGTCGGCGTCGCTCTCGGTCGCACCTTTCGCGGCGACCGTGGGGGCGGGCGTGGAGAGGTTCCCCGTGGCGGTCGCGCCCACCGCGATCGCGGCGGGCGAGGTCGCAGCGCCGGACCCGATCAGCGTGACCTTCGCGTCCGCGGCGGCGGCGGACCCGTTGTTCTGCAAGGTGAAGGTCAGCGGGACGCTCTGCGCAGGCAGCGTGGTCGCGGGCGCCGTCGCCGTGGACACCACGATGGGCAGGCGCGCCGCGGTGCTCGCCTTGCCGCCCACCGGGCCGTAGACGTTGGCCGCGAGGTCGGACCAGGAAATCGCCGCAGACGCCTCGCTGCGTGCCTTGGCGAACGCCTGCAGTCGGTCGAGGTACGCCGTCGCCGTCTCGGTCGCGCCCCGCGGCCCCAGCGTCGGCAGGGTGAAGGAGAACGTCTTGGCGGCCGTCGCGCCGACAGCCACGGACGCAAACGGCGCCGTGAGTCCTCCCCCCGTCGGGAGCGCGACGAGCGCGGCAGGCGCCTCTGCGCTTGCCCCACCCGTGTTGGTCACCGCGAGCGTGTACGTGACGGTGTCGCCCGCATCTGCGGCGTCGGGCCCCGTCATCGTGAGGGGCAGCACTGGCACGACCACCGCGCCCGAGGCCGTCCCGAGGATGGGGCCGAAGAGCCCCTCGCAGAGGTCGGCCCACGTGGTCGCGTGGGGCGCTGAGAATGTGGATCCACTCACGCCGAGGAGTCGCGCCAGGTAGTCGGCGTCCAGCTCCGTCGGACCCTTGCCCGCGATCGGCGGCGCCACGGTCGACAGCGCGACCGTCGCGGATCCGCCCGCGGCGAGGCTCGCCACCGAGGCGATCGCCCCACCCGAGCTCACTTTCACGCCCACCGCGGTCGCCGTCCCGACGTTCGAGAGCGAGAAGACGAGGGGAACGGTGGTCGATGGCAAGAACGCTCCCAAGGGCGCGAGCGTCGTCGTGATCTTGGGCGTCCCCGGTGAAGTGCCTGTGGCTGCGCTCTCGACGAGCGGCCCGTAGGCGTTCCCGCCCGCGTCGGCCCACGTGATGCGCACCGACGGCACCGTCGCACCCGCGCCACCGGTGACCGTCACGCTTCGCAGCGCCGAGCTGGCCGCGCCGACCGTCCCGAAATCGAGCTCCTGCACGCTCGCGTCCGGGAGCGTGATGGACGCCTTCACGCCAGCGGCGGGCGCAAGCCCGTAGTTGTACGCCGTGACCGAGTAGGTGGTCGCGCCCGTGGTCGGATCGCACGCCGGCGCGTCGAGCCCCACCGCGATCTCAGGAACCACCTGCGTCGTGAAGGAGCCGACGTCGACCGGAGGCGGCAGCGAGCCAGTGGCGTCGCTGAAACGCACGCGACCGCTCGCCCGGAGGGGTCTGCCCGTCGCCGCCGCGAGCCGAGCGAGATACTCCTGCTGGGTCTCGGTCGTGCCCCGCGCCGGAACGCTCGGGACGCTCACGGAGAAGACGCGCGTCGCAGAGGTCGATCCGGAGAGGTCACCCACGGTTGCGGATGCCGAGGGCGGGGACATGCCGAGAAAGGTCTCGGCGACGGTCACGGCCTTCGCCGTCGATGCCCCGGGGTTCGCGAGGACGAGCGCGACGTCGAACGTCGCGCCTGGCAGCGCGGTCGTCGGCTGGGTCTGGGTGGCCGTGATGGCCGCAGCCGGTGCGAAGATCGCCCCTGCGTCGGTCACGGCCACCACCGTCCCCCAGCCGGGCTTGCCGGGCACCTGGTCGTAGACCGGCGTCGGAGAGACACGGAGCACCACGGTCCCGGCGACGTTGCCGTACACGTCGCCCTTCGACTTCGCGATCGAGTCCGGAACTCGCACCTGGAGGTACGTCGGCAGCGGAGGCGGCGGGGGCCACGACTCTCCGCCCTTGCTCGACCAACAGCCAGGGACCAGCGCAGGGGTGCCCGTCGTGCGCGCGGTCGGCTGACAGAGGCCAGGCACCGAGACGCTCTGGGCAAACCCCTTGAACTCGTTTGCGGCGTTGTAGTCGCCCTGGTGGACGTTCTCCTTCGCCCAGCTGTGGCCCCAGAAGTTCAGCAGGTCTCCGACGACCGGCTTCACGGTGTCCCCACCCCAGACACTGAAGCCGCTGCTCGCGTACACGAGCAGCGCTGCGGCGTCGCTCGACCCCACGTGGCAAGCGTCCCCCGCGAACGTGACGGTGGCGCTGGTGGGGCCCGTGTCAGCGCCGTCCTTCGACACCGAGGCAGTGCCCGACGCGCCCGTGGACGCCGTCGTCGTCGTCGCCCCGACGGCGAACGACAGCGTTCGTCCGCCGAGCGGCGCGCCCGCCGCGTCGGTGAGGATCGCCGTCAGGCTGCCGGTGCTGGACACGAGCCCGCCGCTCGTGAAACGCACCCGTGTGTCGGTCCTGCCAACCGCCACGGTCGTCGTGGCCGTTGCGGCCGTGGCGCCAGGGTCGCCCGCGAAGGCCGCGCCCACCACGCTCGATCCTGCGCCGAGCGAGGTGCTGACCTTCGCGATGCCGAGCGCATCGGTCGTCGCGTCGAGGGTGGTCGTGCCCACGGTGAACCGCACGACCTTCCCGACGAGCGCCATCCCGCTGGAGGTGCTCAGGCGGGTGCGAAGCTCCGTCGCCGCGCCACACGTCGGTGTCCCTGGCACGAGCAGGACGAGTCGCCCCTCGGCGATGGAGCTCGAGCCGCCACAACAACCAGCACCCACCGACGACGACGATCGCTCGATGGCCGGCGGCGACGGCGCCTCCGCCGTGCAACCCGACAGCGATCCGACCGATGCCAGAGCGCACAACGTCCACACGCGCCTGTCGATGCTCGACATGTTCGCCTTCCCGCCTCCGCGAAGACGCAACGCCTTCGGGTGGCTGCAAGCGACCACGCCCGTAGGCGGGATTCAATGACGACAGCGCCGATCGCGCGCGCCCGCCGCTGCAACCTCACGGCCGCGGAGGTCCACCCGGCTTCGCGAAGGTCCGAGCGGAGCCCGACGCAAGCGGAACAACCACGTCATTCACGATGATCTCGCCGTGGGCTTCTGCGTGGTAGCTCTTGGGAGACTTCCCAAAAAGCGTCGTCTCGCCATCGGGGCCTTCCACCGCCGCACAGATCGTCAAGTCGGCGCCCCACGAGGAGAAGACCTCGGTCCAGAACTTCCCTGTCTCCACCACGCGCTGACGCCCCAGCATCTTCGCCGTCGGCGACAGGCAGTCTCCTTCGGCCACGTACACGTAGACCTCCGGACCGAGCTTCGCGCCGGGTGGAAGCGTCAGCTTGCCCGAGATCTCCACCTCGCACGTCTGCACGAGCTTCGCGCTCGCGCTGGCGCTTGGCGCGACGCTCGATGCCGCGGACGGCTTCGTCGACGCCGCAGCGGTCGAGACGCTCGGCGCGCTCGAGGCTGTGGGCGGGGACGGCGCGGGGTCGCGCTTGCAGCCGGCGTGGCACACGGCGTAGGGCAGGAGCGCGGCAAGCAGCATCGTCTCGAGCGACCTCATGGCTCGCGGGTCTAGCCCTCTGCGCACGCAGAGTCGAGCGCGCCTTGCGACACGTGGCTCCGAGGCGAGCGGGAGCGAGCCGAAGCATCGGCCGAAAGGATCACAGACTGAGACGCGTCGGCGTCGACCCCCGCTCGTCGGCGCCTCGCGTCCCGCAGCAGGGCACGGCCGATGATGGACCGAACGACGATGGCCGGCGCGATCGCCCGTGTGATCGCCGCGGCCAGCGGAGCGCGACGGGTGCAGGAAGGACCTGAGGTCCTGCTCGAGACCGAAGGGGAAGTCGTGGACATCGGCGGCGGAGCTATCGCGTGGCTTGAAGCGCAGACGTCTGCGGCTGGACACGCAGACGTCTGCGGGTGGACGCGCAGACGTCTGCGGGTGGGGGCCGAACGGTCCCGCAGGACGCGAGGGAGTGCAGTACGCTGGCGCCATGTTCCGATGGCCACTCTCCCTCGGCGT
>JAEUKC010000178.1:0-3101 GCA_016794445.1 Myxococcales bacterium | reverse complement strand
GGCGCCGTCCGCGCGCACGAGTGGCGTCAAGACTGCGCCGCCGAAGCCGAGCGCGACGAGCGGTCCCCAAACCGTCGATGAACGCATGCGAAAAAGACTACCGAAGTCCGGTCGAGGAAGGCACGGATTGTTGTGTATGCTGGAGCCCCGATGGCGGACGAGCGCCCACCGCGGTTCTCGATGATCCGCTCCTTCGCCCTGGCGGACATCGTCACCCTGGGCAACGCGAGCGCGGGCACCGCCGCCATCTTCGGCTGCCTCGCCTACCTCGACGGCCGCGACCGCCGGTTCCTTTGGCTCTCGCTCGGGCTCCTGCCCATCGCCCTCGTCTGCGACGTCCTCGACGGCAGCATCGCGCGCTGGCGGCACAAGCACTCGTCGCTCGGCGCCGACCTGGACAGCCTCGCCGACGTCGTCTCGTTCGGCGTCGCGCCGGCCGTCCTCGGCTTCACCCTGGGTCTGCGGGGCGGCTGGGACGCGGTGATGCTCCTCTACTTCGTCGGCTGCGGCATCAGCCGGCTCGCCCGCTACAACGCGACCGTGGCCGACCTCGCGGACGCGACCGGCAAGGTCAAGTACTACGAGGGCACGCCGATCCCGACGAGCCTCGCGATCGTGGTCATGTTCGCGGTGGCCTTCGCGCGCGATCGCGTGGGCGACGGGCTGTGGTTCGGTCGTGTGCTCCTCGGCCCGTGGATCCTGCACCCGCTGTCGATCGTCTACGCGATCAGCGGGAGCTTCATGATCAGCACCATTCGCATCCCCAAGCCGTAGATCACGTGCGCAACGCGCTCTCCACGAGGGCGAGGCGGTCCTGCCCCCAGAACAGCTCCGCGCCGTCGACGACGAAGGTGGGCGCGCCGAACACGCCCTGCTCGACCGCGTGACGGGTGGCGTCGAACAGGGCCTGCTTGATCTCGGGGGACTGCGTGCGCGCGAGCGCCGCCTCGCCGCCCGCAGGGACCAGCCGGGCGAGCACCTCGTCGGAGGCGATGTCCTGGTCCTCGGCCCAGTAGGCTCTGAACACCGCGTCGCGGAACGCCGCCTGGTACGGGGCGTCGAGCGCGAGGTAGAGCCGCAGGGCCTTGACCGTGCTCATGGGGAAGCGCGTGGGGAACCGGTAGGGCACGCCCCAGTGCTGCGCCCAGCGATCGAGGTCGCGCGCGACGTGGCGCTGCTTGGCGGCCGAGAACGTGGCGAGCGGCACGTTGACCTGGCCGACGTCCTTGAACACCGCGCCGAGCAGCATGGGCCGCGCGGTGAGCTTCGCGCCCGTGCGCGCCGCGAGGGCCTCGACCTGGGTCATGCCGAGGTAGGCGAACGGGGAGCTGAAGTCGAAGTACGCGTCGAGTGTGTGCACGCGCGTGGGTTCGGGTGCAGGAGCGACGGGTGGCGTCCCGCCGAGCGCGCGCTCCACGAAGTCGAGGCGGTCCTGCCCCCAGTGGAGCTCGTCGCCCACCACGAAGGTCGGCGCGCCGAACACCCCGAGCTCGATCGCGCGGTCGGTGCGCGCGCGGAGGTCGTCCTTGATCGCCGGGTCGTCGATGCGCGCGAGCAGCGCGGCCGCGTCCTCACCAGCGCTCGTGAGCACCTCGCCGACGACCGTGCGATCCGCGATGTCTCGGCCCTCGACCCAGTAGGCGCGGTAGAAGGCGTGGATCACGCGCGGATCGAGCCCGCTCGCCAGCGTGGCCCGGAGCGCCTCGACCGTGCGGCGAGGGTGGCCTGCGGGCATCGTGAGCGGCACCCCGAAGCGCGCCGCCCAGCGGTGCATGTCGGCGAGGTTGTGGCGCGCCTTCTGTGGACCGAGCACCTCGGAGAGGTTCTGCGGCGTACCGTTGGCCCGGAACACGCCGCCGAGCAGCATGGGCTCCCACCGGAGCTCAGCGCTGGTGCGCGCGGCCAGCGCCTCCACCTGCGTCGAGGCCAGGTATGCGTAGGGACAGGAGTAGTCGAACCAGATCGCGAGGTCCTTGGGCACGGCGAGATGATAGCGTCCCTTCATGTCGAACCAAGGTGCAGTCCTCGTCACGGGTGGTGCAGGTGCCCTTGGTCGCGCGCTCGCGGCGCACCTGCGCACGATCGGTCGCCAGGTGGTGACCCTCGATCGCGCGGGCAGCGACGCCGACATCCAGGTCGATCTGCTCTCGCCGGCCTCGCTCGCGATCGCCATCGCGTCGATCGCCGAGCTCGACGGTGCGGTCCTCGTGGCGGGCGGCTGGGCCGGCGGCGCGCCGCACCACACGGCCCCCGAGGAGGACTACCGCAAGATGATGGCGCTCAACCTCGACACCGTGCACCACACGCTGCGCGCCGTGCTGCCACGGCTGGTCGAGCAGAAGCGCGGGAGCATCGTCGTCATCGGGTCGCGCGCCGCGGTGCGCCCCGACACGAGCGCCAACGCTGCCTCGTACGCCGCTTCGAAGGCGGCCGCCGTCGCGCTCGCCGAGGCCGTCGCGGTCGAGGTGCGCGAGCAGGGCGTGCGGGTGAACGCGGTGCTGCCATCGACGATCGACACGCCGGCCAACCGCGCCGCGATGCCCGACGCCGACGCGAGCCGCTGGGTGTCTCCCACCTCGCTCGCCGAGGTGATCGCGTTCTTGCTCTCCGATGCCGCGCGCGACGTCTCCGGCGCTGCGATCCCCGTCTACGGGCGCAGCTGAGCGAGACACGACTTCTGCGAGAGCGGCCGCCCGCTACGTTCACTTCTTGAGCGCGCGCGCGGCCCTCGCCGCGGACAGCGCCATGCCCGGGAGCTGCGTCATCGTCTTCATCAGCGAGAGTGCGAGCTGCAGCGGCGTCGTGCCGTCGACGCGCAGCGCGACCTTCTCGCCGGTCGTCGGGTCCTCGGCGGCGCCGCGGGCGATCGTGCGGCTGCCGTCCGAGCGGATCTCCACCACCATCCGCGCGACGACCGGCAGCTCCTCGTCTTCCTTGGCGAGCGCGTCGGGATCTCGTCGCTCGGCGAGACGGCGGTCGGATTCGCTTTCGGGCACGGGGGGAGCTTGCCCCTTTCGCCTTTCGTCGGCGACCCCGAAAAAGTGAAAAGTGTCGCTTGACACTTTATGAACGAAGCGTCATCTTCTGGGTCGTGAACGCGA
>JAEUKC010000175.1:0-4622 GCA_016794445.1 Myxococcales bacterium | reverse complement strand
GTCGACGGCATCCACGACGCGATCGAGTTCGGCCAGGAGACCTGGCAGGACGAGTACCGGTTCCGCTGCGCCGACGGCAGCTACGCCCAGGTGCTCGACCGCGGGCTCGTGCTCCGCGACGCCGAGGGGCGCCCTCTGCGCATGATCGGAGCGATGATGGACATCACCGAGCGGCGCGAGCTGCAGGCGCGGCTCATGGTCGCCGATCGCCTCGCCTCGGTCGGCACCCTCGCCGCCGGGGTCGCGCACGAGATCAACAACCCGCTCGCCTACGTGCTCGCCAACCTCACGCGCGCGCTCCGGCTGCTCGAGGGCAAGGGCGCCGCCCAGGTGCCCGAGCTGTCCGAGCTCGTCCGCGAGGCGCAGGACGGCGCCGCCCGCGTGCGCCGCATCGTCCAGGATCTGCGGGTGTTCGCGCGCGCCGACGACGACGTCCGCGAGCAGGTCGATCTGCGCGACGTGGTGCGCTCGTCGGTGCACCTCGCCGACAACGAGATTCGCCACCGCGCGCGCCTCGAGCTCGTGCTCGGACCGATCCCGCTGGTCGACGGCAACGAGGGGCGCCTCGGTCAGGTCGTCGTGAACCTGCTGGTCAACGCGGCCCAGGCGATCCCCGAAGGGGCCGCCGACCGCAACGTCATCCGCGTGACCACCCGCGTCGACGGCGTCGGTCGGCCGGTGCTCGAGGTGAGCGACACCGGCCCTGGGGTCCCCGTCGAGATCCAGCACCGCATCTTCGATCCGTTCTACACGACCAAGCCGCAGTCCGAAGGCACGGGGCTCGGGCTCACGATCTGCGCGGGCATCGTCGCGAGCCTCGGGGGCAAGATCGAGCTCGAGAGCGAACCCGGCCGCGGGAGCACGTTCCGGATCGTGTTGCCCCGCGCCACGAGCTCGATGAAACTGCGCGCAGCCCCGGTGAGCCCTCCCGCCACGCCCCTCGCCGCCGTGGGCGCCGAGCCCCTCGTGAGTGGCGGGGCTCCGTCGGGCGACAAGAAGCGCCTCCTCGTCGTCGACGACGAGCCCCTCATCGGCAAGTCCCTCGGGTTCATGCTCGACGACTGGTACGACGTCGAGTGGACGACGACCGGGCGCGACGCACTCGCCAAGGTCGACGCGCTCGCGGCGGCCGGCAAGGCGTACGACGCCATCCTGTGCGATCTCATGATGCCCGAAATGAGTGGGATGGACGTCCACGCCGAGCTCGTTCGCCGCGACCCGGGGCTCGGCACCCGCGTCGTGTTCCTGACCGGGGGCGCGTTCACCGCGCGCGCCCGCGCGTTCCTCGAGCAGATCGGCAACCCCACCGTGGAGAAGCCGTTCGAGGTCGAGGTGCTGCGCGCCGCCATCGAGGCCGTGCTCGCGACGGAGAGCGAAGCCCCGCGCGCGGTCTCGGCGCGCTAGGCGAAGACGCGCTGTCGGGGCGCCGTCACCAGTCGATGACCGCCGCGCCCCAGGTGAAGCCGGACCCGAAAGCGACGAGCGCCACCTTCATGCCGCGCTTCAGCTTGCCGTTGCGCTCGGACTCGGCCAGCAGGATCGGGATCGTGGCCGCGGTCGTGTTGCCGTAGCGCTGGATGTTGTGCACGAGCTTCTCGTCGGGGATGCCGAGGTGCTGGGCGAGGTACTGGTTGATGCGCAGGTTGGCCTGGTGGAACACGAAGAGGTCGATGTCCTGCCCGGTGATGCCGTTCTTGATGCAGGCCTCCATGAGCACCTGCATCATGCGCTCGACGGCGTTCTTGAAGACGAGCTTGCCCTCCATCTTGGCCCAGATGTACTCGGGCGCGACCTGACCCACGCCGTGCTCGTCGAGAGGGATGAACGGACGCTGCCGGATGTCCCACACCTTCTGCGAGAGCACGTCGGCGTGACGACCGTCGGCGCCGAGGTGCCAGGAGCGCACGCCGCGATCCTCGTCGGTCGCGCTGACGACCACCGCGCCCGCGCCGTCTCCGAACAGCGACGACACCGTCCGCCCGCGCGCGGAGAAGTCGAGGGCCGCGCTGTGGGTCTCGGCGCCGACCACGAGCACGTGGCGCGCGCCGCCCGACTTGACCATGGAGGTGCCGGTGGCGAGCCCGTAGAGGAACCCGCTGCACTGGTTGCGCACGTCGAGCGCCGGGACGAACTTGGCGTCGGGGCCGTCGCAGAGGCCGAGCTTCTGCTGGAGGTAGACGCCGCTGCCCGGGAACGCGTGCTCCGGCGACAGGGTGGCGAGGATGATCATGTCGAGGTCGTGCGGGCGGAGCTTCGCCGCCTCGAGGGCCATCTGCGCCGCCGGCAGCGCGAGGTCGGCGGTGCCGAGCCCGGCCTCCGCGAAGCGTCGCGCCTCGATGCCCGTGCGCTGCACGATCCACTCGTTGGTGGTGTCGACGCCGTATTCCGCGGCCAGCATGTCGTTGGTCACGACTCGCGGCGGCACGTGGAACCCGGTCCCCGAGATGAAGGCGTTCGGCATGGACGTTCGGTGAGACTAGCGTCGAATCCTCGGGGCGCGGAGGGCACCTCAGGTCCGGATGGACCGGCCGCTGTTCGTCACGACGCTCGCCGCGCTCGCCCTACACGTGGGCAGCTACGCGATTCTTCGCGTGCCGCCCGAGCGCGCAGCGGTTGCGCCCGTCGCCCCGCAGGAGCAGGAGATGCTCGTCGTGCTCGAGGAGCTGCGTGCTCCGCCTTCGCCCGAGTCGGGCTCGACGTCGGCGACGCCGCGACCGACACCGGACCCGGCAGCGCCACGACCCGCCGGAAACGCGGCGGCGCCGCTCCGCACGCCGGGCGTGCTCGCCATGATCGGCAAGGCGGCGTCGAGCGGGGGCCTGGTCGGCGAAGAGGGCGGCGCGTCGCCCGAGGCGCCCACGCCCTCGAGCGAGCCGGCCAAGCCTGCCGGCGGCAAGCCGTTCCCCTCGCTCATCGACCTCTCCTCGCCGGGCAAGCACTCCTTCATCCTGCCTTCGCCGAAGCCCTCGGTGTCGCCGGTCGTCGCGGCCCAGAAGAAGCTCGACGCACAGCTGAGCGGCGCGGTCGACGCGAAGGACCAGGAGAAGGGCCTCGGCTCGGGCGGCCCGGTGGCCAGCGCCGCGCACGACGTGTCGAGCGGCGTCGACGCGCCCGAGACGGGCTCCGCCACCATCGACGTGGAGACCGACGCGAGCGGCATGGTCACCGAGGCCCACCTCGTCGAGGCGACCGATCACCTCGCGTGGTCGAAGGTCGCCGGCAAGCTCAAGAAGCGCCTCGCCGCGACGCCGCTCAAGGTGCCGAGCGGCGCCGGCGGCGTGACCGTGCGCGTGAAGATCACCGCCGCGATGAAGCTGCCGAGCGGCGCGCCCTCGGGCAAGGCGGTCACCGCGGCCCCCATGGGCCTCGGCGTCGGCGGCACGTTCGACGTCGCGGACATCGGCCAGAAGCCGCGCCGCATGGTGGGGGTGATCATCCTCCGCGAGACGCGGAAGTAGCCCGGCACCAACAGCGTGCAGAGACTTCCCCCGGGCTGAAGCCCGGGGCACCGACAGCAGCGGAAGCCCGGGGCATGGACCCCGGGCTTCCCGTCGCGAATCGCTGGCTGAAGTCCGTCTGCTGGAGCGGCCGCCACGCTCGTCGGTCTCGCGAGGACCTCGAGCCCGGGGCCCGTCCCCGGGCTTCAACCGCAGTCGGTGCCCCGGGCTTCAGCCCGGGGGACTCAGAGGCTGGACTCAGTGCCTGACTGAGAGCCGGAGAGCGAGAAGTAGGCCGCTACCAGCGCGCGTGCGCGAACGCTTGCGCCACCAGCGCCTCGAGCGCGCGCGCCTCGTGCTCCGTGAACCCATCGGGCAGCGGGGAGTCGAGGTCGAGCACCGCGCGCACGCCGTCGGCGTCGAGCACCGGGACCACGAGCTCCGAGCGCGAGGCGGAGTCGCAGGCGATGTGGTCGGGGAAGGCGTGCACGTCGGGCACGAGCTGCGTGCGCCGCTCGCGGGCCGCGGCGCCGCACACGCCGCGCGAGAACGGGATGCGCAGGCACCCGAGCGTGCCCTGGTAGGGGCCGACCGCGAGCAGCTCGGGGCCGACCCGGCGATAGAACCCGCACCAGTTGGCCTGCGCGAAGGTGTGGAAGAGCAGGCACGCGAGCGTGGTCTGCACCACGATCGGGTCTTCTTCGCCGGCGACCGCGGCGAGCACGAGGGGGGTGGCCTCGGCGAGCCGCGCGTGGCGGGCCGCGGGCGCGAGCAGCGTCGGGCGGGGCAGGGCCTCGATCGGGAACGACTCGGCCACGATCAGTCCAGGAAGAAGTCCTGCGTGGGCTCCGCGCCGGGCACCAACAGGTACTTGTCGAAGTCGGTGACGCCCTCCTTGCGGAGGAGATCCTCGTCCACGAAGAAGTTCCCGGTGCAGTCCTTGAACGGCTTGGTGAGGATCGCGTAGGCCGCGTCGGCCATGATCTCGGGCTTGCGCGAGTGGTTCATGGTCTGGTCGCCGCCGAGCAGGTTCTGCACCGCGGAGGTGGCGATGACCGTGCGCGGCCACAGCGCGTTGACCGCGACGCGGCCCTTGAACTCCTCGGCCATGCCGAGCACGCAGAGGCTCATGCCGTACTTGGCCATGGTGTAGGCCACGTGCGGGCCGAACCACTTGGGCTGCAT
>JAEUKC010000153.1:0-20169 GCA_016794445.1 Myxococcales bacterium | reverse complement strand
TCCGCGTGGGGCACGAGCCCGACTACACGCGGCGCAACCCGGTGCCCGCGGAGATCTACACGGCCTCCGAGCTCGGGTACGACGCGGAAGCGAGCGCGGTCGGCCCCGAGCTGTGGCCGGTCCTGGTCGGTCTCCCGGTCTCCGCAGGACCGGGTACCCCCGGGCCGAAGGCGCTCGCGAGCGGCGGCATGCCCACCGTGGCGTCACCGGGCTGGGTCTCGTTCGTCTCGGCGCCGGGCTCGAGGTTGTTCCTCAAGGGCACCGAGGCCGCGGGCACGTCGCCGATCGTCCGACGGGAGATCCCCTCCGGGTTCGTCGACATGGAGATCGAGCCGCGCGGGGGCGGACGTCGCGTGCGCTTCCGCGCCGTCCAGGTGCCCCCGGGTCGCGAGGTCGCCATCGTCGCGGTCGGTCCGACCCTCTCGTTCCGGGAGCTCTCCGCCCAGCTCGCCCTCGACGACGGTACCGGCCGCTTCGTGCGCCGCACGCTCGACCCGGAGGCTCCCGAGCATCGCCGCGCCCTCGGCGTGCCCGTGGTGGATCTGGGCGTGGTCGCGTTCGCGCTCGCCGCGCTCGCCGTCGCCCTCCTCGGCAGCGGCACGCTGGGCGTCGGGCTCCACGCGATCCTCGGGGTCGGCCTCCTCGCCCGGGTCGGTGGGCTCGGCCTGCCGACGCGCCTCACGAGCGCGGTGGCCCTCGTCTTCGTCCTCGCGGGCCTCGCGCTCCTCGCGCGGGTCCTCGTCGCGATTCGTCGCCGCGACGAGGTCGCGATCCCCGCCGAGCTCTCCCGCGTGCTCGCCGCGCTCGCGGCCGCGGGCGCCGTGGCGGTGCCCAACGCGGCGTCGCTCCTGCTCGTCGGCGGCCTCCTCGCGCTCGCCGGGCTCGAGGGGCTCACGAAGGGCGCGGGGCACACGCTCGAGGCGCGGCTGTTGCCGGTCGTCACGGGCGTGCTCGCCGTCGTCGCGCTCGTCCTCGGCCGTCCGCTCCTCGTGGGCGCGGTCGGCAAGCTCGCGGGGCTCGGCCTCGTGGTCGGCCTCGCGGGGCTGGTCCTCGCGGTGCGCTCGGTGTCTCCGGCCAAACGCAAGAAGAAGGCGAGCCCGTTCGGCGCGCGCATGGCCGCGAGCCTCACGGCGCTCGCCGCGCTCACCGCCCTCCTCGTCGGGGATCCGGTGCGCATCGCCCCCGCCGAGGTGTTGCTGCGCACGTTCCAGGGCGCCGGCACCGATCTCGCCGTGACGGGGCTCTTCGCGCTCGCACTCGTCGTCTCGTGGGTGGTGGGCGCGCGCCTGCCCGAGCCCGCTCCGGAGGCCCAGGCATGAACCGCCTCGTCGTCCTGTGCACGCTGCTGTTCGCGATGCTGCTGCCCGGCAGGGCCGCGGCCGCGGTGTTCGTCGTCGGGCCGCGCATCGTGAGCCTCGACGCCGCCGGCAAGGCCTCCTTCGTGCTGCGCAGCGACACGCTGGCGCCGGTGCGGCTCGACGTCGTGCGGGTCGAAGGCGTCGCCGGCGCTCCGTTGCAAGGCACGCTCACCGTCACCCCTCGCGAGCTGACCCTCCCGCCGCGCGGCTCGCAGAAGATCGAGATCAAGTGGGACGCGCCTCGAGACAGCCAGCTCTTCGCCCACGTGGTCTTCCGCGTCGAAGGCAAGGAGCTCGTGGTCCCGGTCCAGTCGGGCAACGAGCGCGGAGAGCCGCTGCGCTTGCTAGTGCTCGCGCCGATCGTGCTGGCGATCGTCGCGGCCTGGCTCGCCCGCAAGCCGGCCCTCGCGAAGATCGCCGGCTTCGTCGGCGTCGTGGGCCACGGGGCGCTCCTCGCGTGGGCGCTCGCGCGCTTCTCGCCGTCGTTCGACGCCGAGCGCGGCAACGACGGGCTGCAGCTGGTCTCGCGCACGCCAGCGCCGTGGGGCACCTGGCTGTGCGCCGTCGACGGCCCTGGGATGCTCGGCCTCCTCGCCGTGCTCGCGGTCGGTGCCGGCGCCATCTCCGGCGGCGTGGCGGTGCACGGCGTGCTCGTGCTGCTCGCGGGCGCGAGCCTCGTGCTCACCGCCTGGGACACCACCTCGATCGTGCTCGGCCTCTCGCTCGTGGTCGGCGGCGTCGCGCTCTCCATCGGGCCGAAGGCGGTGGGTCGCACGCTCTTGCCGTCGGCGATCGGCGTCGTGCTGGTCGGGACCGGGCTGCGGGGCCTCGTCGCAGCCGCGCCGCTGCACGATCGTTCGCTGCCGGAGCTCGCGCGCGTGGACTGGGTCTCGCTCGAAGGAGTGCAGTCGAGCACCGTCCTCGGTCTCCCGCTCGTGCAGGGCGCCTTCGTCGCGGTGCTGCTCGGGCTCTGTCTGCTGGCCGCGGCCCCCCTCGCCAGCGGTGCCGGCGTCGTGGCCGTGAGCGTCTCCCGCCTCGTCGCCGGCCTCTTGCTCGTGCGCATCCTCCCCTATGTTCTCGGCGCTTCCACCCAGTGGGCAGCGCCTGGCCTCGCGTGGGCGGGCGCCGCCCTGCTCGTGCTCGCGGCCGCCGCCACGTTCGCGAGCCGCGGCGACGGCGCGCGCCTCGCGGCGGCGCTCGGCGTCGGGCAGCTCGGCGCCATGCTCCTCGGCCTCGCGGCGTGCACCGCGCAGGGGCTCGCCGGCGCGATGATGGTGGCGATCGGCGGTTCGCTCGGGACCGCCGGACTCGGCCTCTCCGTCGAGGCCCTCGAGCGGCGGCTCGGACCGACCGATCTGCGCGGTCTCTCGGGTCTCGTGAAGGACGCGCCGGCACTGGCCTTCGGGGCGGTCGTGGCGCTCGCGGCCGCGTGCCTCGCGCCGGGAACCGTCGGCTTCCACGGGGGCGCGCTGTCGCTCGGCGGGGCCTTCCCGCTGCACCGCGCAGCGCTCGTGGCCGCAGCCCTCGGGTACGCCGCCCTCGGCTTCGTGGCCCTCCGGCTCGCCGCCACGATGCTCGGTGGCGAGGTCGATCGCCGGCTCGTCGAGAGCGCGCGACTCGAGCCCTTCGGGGGACACATCCCCGAGCTGCGGCGGGACGAGGCGCTGGCGCTGTTCTGCGCGCTCGCCCCGGTGCTCGCCCTCGCGTTCGGCGAGGTGGCCCTCGGCTTCGTCGAGGTGGCTTCGCGACAGCTGCTCGGCGACGCCACCCGCCTCGGCATCGGCTAGCCACCGCCGGGGCTCGAAGTCGCAAGAACGTCGCCGCCCGGCGACCCACCCGACCCAGCAACGAGGCAGCATGGTCGCCGCCATGCACCACGTCGCCCACGTCTGCCCTCGCTGCGAGGTCGCCACCATCTTCGAGCCCGAGGCGACCCATCCGCGGCGGTGCGCGCGCTGCCACGCGCTCCTCCGCCTGCCCCCCGTGCGGCCCGTGGTCGCTTTACGCCCAACCGTCGACCACCCAACGTCCCGGGCATGGACCGCCTAGAACCGTCGTCCACCCTCCTCCTCGTCATCGACCTGCAGGAGCGCCTCGCGCCCGCCATCGAGCCGCGCGCCTTCGAGCGCACCCTGAAGGCGACCGACCTGCTGCTGTCGGCGGCGGAGCTGCTGGGGGTCCGCGTCGTCGCGACCGAGCAGTACCCGAAGGGCCTCGGGCCCACCGTGCCGTCCATCCTCGGCCCCCTCGAGAAGGCCCGCGCGGAGCGGGTGGAGAAGACGGCGTTCTCCGCGCTCGACGCCCCGCGGGTCGCCGCCATCGTGGGCGAGGTGGCCCCTCGCGCGGTGGTGGTCGTGGGCGTCGAGGCCCACGTCTGCGTCTACCAGACCGTCCGCGATCTGCGCGCCCGCGGCCTCCAGGTGCACGTGCCCCACGACGGCGTGGGGTCGCGGCGGGAAGAGGACCGCATGGCCGCGCTCGGCCTCTACGAGCGCCTGGGCGCGTTCGTGAGCACGAGCGAGTCGGTCGTCTTCGACTGGCTGCGCAAGGCCGAGGGCGACGCCTTCAAGGCGCTCAGCAAGAAGATGCGCTGAGCGCACGGGGAGGGTGAGCCCACGGGAGGGCTCTGCTACAGGACCCGGACCATGTCCGAGGACGCGTCCGAAACCGAGCTCGAGAAGGCCTACGATCCCCGCACCGTCGAGTCGCGCTGGTACCCGCGCTGGCTCGAGATGGGGGTCTTCCACGCGGCGGACAAGAGCGACAAGCCGGCGTTCTGCATCTCGATCCCGCCCCCCAACGTGACGGGCTCCCTCCACTGCGGGCACGCGCTCTACACCATCCAGGACATCTACACGCGCCAGGCTCGCATGGCCGGCTGCAACGCCCTCTGGCTGCCCGGCACCGACCACGCGGGCATCGCCACCCAGGTCGTCGTGGAGCGGCTGCTCAAGCGCGAGGGCACCGACCGGCACGCGCTCGGCCGCGCCAAGTTCCTGGAGCGCGTCTGGCAGTGGAAGGCCGAGAGCGGCGGGCGCATCGACAACCAGTTCAAGGTGCTCGGGTTCTCGCTCGACTGGGAGCGCTACCGCTTCACCATGGACCCGCAGATGTCCCGGGCGGTGCGGGAGGCGTTCGTGCGCCTCTACGAGGAGGGCCTGATCTACCGCGCCGAGCGGCTCATCAACTGGTCCGTCGGCAGCCAGACCGTGCTGTCCGACCTCGAGGTCGAGAGCGAGGAAGAAGACGGCGAGATCTTCGAGTTCGCCTACAAGATCGCCGGGAGCGAGGAGGAGATCGTCGTCGCGACCACGCGCCCCGAGACGATGCTGGGCGACACCGCGGTGGCCGTGCACCCCGACGACGAGCGGTACAAGCACCTGCTCGGCAAGGAGCTCGTGCACCCGTTCGTCGATCGGCGGTTCCCCGTGATCGCCGACGGAATCCTCGTCGATCCCAAGTTCGGGACCGGCGCCGTGAAGGTCACGCCGGCGCACGACTTCAACGACTTCGCCACCGGCAAGCGCCACGACCTGCCGATGGTCTCGATCATGAACAAGGACGGCACGCTCAACGCGAACGCCGGCGAGTTCGTGGGGATGGAGCGGTTCGCGGCCCGCAAGGCGGTCAAGAAGCGCCTCGACGAGCTCGGGCTCGCGCGCGGCACCAAGCGCCACCGCCTCGCGGTGCCCCGCTGTCAGCGCACCCACACGGTCGTGGAGCCGATGCTCTCCGAGCAGTGGTACGTCAAGACCGAGCCGCTCGCCAAGCCGGCGATCGAGGCGGTGCAGACCGGCAAGACCGTCATCGTGCCCGAGGAGTGGACCAAGACGTACATGCACTGGATGACCAACATCCAGGACTGGTGCATCTCGCGTCAGCTCTGGTGGGGGCACCAGATCCCCGCCTGGTACTGCAAGGCGTGCAGCAAGACCACCGTCTCGCGCGACGACGTGTCGGTGTGTGCGCACTGCGGCAGCAAGGAGGTCGAGCAGGACCAGGACGTGCTCGACACGTGGTTCTCGTCGGGCCTCTGGCCGTTCGCCACGCTCGGCTGGCCCGACAAGACCGAGGCGCTCGCCACGTTCTACCCGACGACCATCATGGAGACGGGGTTCGACATCCTGTTCTTCTGGGTCGCCCGCATGATGATGATGGGCATCCACTTCGTGGGCGACGTCCCGTTCAAGAAGGTCCTGCTGCACGGCATGGTGACCGACGAGAAGGGCGACAAGATGTCGAAGGTGAAGGGGAACGTCATCGACCCCCTCGACGTCGTGTACGGCATCGAGCTCGAGAAGCTCGTCGAGAAGAACCGCGACGGTGGGGCCACCGAGGCCGCGCTCAAGAACGTGCGCAACACGTTCCCCCAGGGGATCCCCGCCTACGGCGCCGACGCGCTCCGCTGGACCCTCGCGACCTATCCGCCGCAGCAGCGCAAGATCCCGCTCTCGATCAAGCGCGTGGAGGGGGGGCGGTTCCTCTGCAACAAGCTGTGGAACGCGGTGCGCTTCGCGCTGCCGTCGATCACCGGCGCCGCGCTCGACGTGGCGCCGGCCTCGCTCGCCGACCGCTGGATCCTCTCGCGCCTGTCGGCGACGGCGGCCGCGGTGTGGAAGGCGCTCGACGAGTTCCGCCTCGACGAGGCCACGACCGCGCTCTACCGGTTCTTCTGGAACGAGCTCTGCGACTGGTACCTCGAGCTCGTCAAGCCCGTGCTCGCGGGCCCCGACGGGCCGGCGAAGGCGGCGGCGAAGGCCACCCTCGCGAGGGCCATCGAGGGCACGCTGCGGCTGATGCACCCCATCATCCCGTTCGTCACCGAAGAGCTCTGGCAGAAGGTGCCGCGCGCCGCCGACGCGCCGGCTTCGGTGAGCCTCGCCGCCTTCCCGAAGGCCGAGGACTACCCGTCCGACCCAGGCGCCGAGCGCGAGATGGCCGCGCTGCAGGCGGCGATCTCCGCGGTGCGGTCCATCCGCAGCGAGCACGAGGTGCACCCGGGCGCGAGCGTCCACGTGCGGCTCGTCGCCGGCGAGGCGGTCCTTGGTCTCCTCGAGGCGCAGGCCGAGGCGGTCCGCACGCTCGCCAAGGTGGAGCCCCTCGAGATCCTCGCGAGCGGCGCGGAGCGGCCGAGTGGCTTCGCCACCTCGTCGGCGGGCGAGATCGAGGTGCAGGTCCTCCTGAAGGGGCTCGTCGACTCCGCGCACGAGGCCGCGCGCATCGAGCGCGAGCTCAAGCGCCTCGACAAGGATCTCACGGCGATGCGCAAGCAGCTCTCGCAGCCCAACTTCACGGACAAGGCGCCGCCCGAGGTGGTCGCCGAAGCCCGGGCGCGCCTGGTCGAGCTCGAGACCGCGCGGGGCCGCCTCGAGGCCGGTCGTGGTCTGGTCGCGGAGCTCGCCGCCGGCTAGCGACTAGCCCACGTACTTGCGCGCGAGCTCGGCGTGGGGATCGCCCGGGTGTTCCTCGATCAGGCGGCGCAAGGTCTTCTCGGCGAGCTCCGGGTGACCCGCGGTCGACTGCGCGCGGGCCACGTCCCATAGGGCCTGCGCGAGCGAGGGGCTCCCGGGCCACTCGTCCTGCAGGCGCGCGACCGCACGGACGGCGAGCCGCACGTCGCCCGCCTCGGCCGCCGCGCGGGTGCCGAGGGCGAGGCTGCGGTCGCTCAGCGGCACCTCGAGGCCCATGAGCGCGCGGAACGCGAGGGCCGCGTCGACCCATCGGCCGCCCTCGGCGAAGCGGCGCAGCGCCGTGGGCGCGAGGCGCTCCATGGTCGCGAGGTCGGCGTGGGCCAGGGCCTCCTCGAACGCGGCGAGAGCGTCGAGGTCGAACGACGAGTGGACGGCGGGAACGGCAGGGGCCTCCCCGCGCAGGGCGGGGGTGATGCGGAACCGTGCGCGGCGGGCGTCCGCGGACGACGGGTCTCTCGAGGCCATCGGAGCGGCGTCGTCGTCGAGGCGTTCCACGACCGACACGTGGCCGACCGGCGCCGTGCGTGGTGAGTGGACCCCCTCGCTCGACGAGAGGTCGATCGGGGCCACGTCGATCGGAGCCCGCCGCGGCGCACCGCCGCGCCGACGCTCGTCGAGCGACGGAGCCGCGAAGGTCACGCGACCGCCCTCGGCGAGGACCTCCTCCTCGATGCGCGTGAACTCGTCGACCCACCGCTTCTCGAGGCCGGTGCCGCGGACGACGCCCGCGATCGCGGCGCCGACGACGAAACCACCGACGTGGGCCGAGTAGGCGACCGCGGTCCCATGGCCGTGGGCCTCGAAGAACAGCTGCACGAGCTGGCTGCCGAACCAGACCGGGAACACCACGAGCGCCGGCAACGCGAAGGTGCCCGCGCGCACGAACACGAAGAGCCAGACGAAGTACCAGAAGCGCACCCGCGCGCGCACGAACGAGATGAAGAAGGCGGCCATCGCCCCCGCGATCGCGCCCGACGCGCCGATGAGGATCACCTCCGAGCCCGGGTGCACGAGGCGGTAGGCGAGCGCCGACCCGAGCAACGAGGCGAGGTAGAGACCGAGATATGGCAGCGACCCCCAGCGCGCCTCGACCGTGCAGCCGGCCAGCCAGAGGAACACCATGTTGCCGAGCAGGTGCAGGACGCCACCGTGCAAGAAGCCGTGCGTCAGGACGCCGACGGAGAAGCCGTCTTTCGGCCGGTAGCCGAAGCGGCGCACGGGATCGGCGGCCACGAGGCGGTCGAGAGCGGCGTCGATCTCCAGCAGGGTGTCCACGTAGGGGTCGCCGACGCCGACCTGGTGGGCGCGCACATCGGCGAGGAAGCGGACGACCTCCTCCTCGGTGAGGGGCGCGGTGCGCGGGGGCGCCGGCGGCGGCGGCGCGAGGTACCGCTTGACGAGGAACACCTCGTACTTGTGCTGCCGCTCGAGGCTGTTCTTCACCGTCTCGGGGTTCACCGCGAAGGTGAGCTGCAGCCCGTAGGCGACGATGCAGAGGAACAGCAGCGCTGCCGTGACCCACGGCATGCGGCGTACGCTCTGATCGTGCCCGATGGGCAGGAAGAAGAACACCCGAGCGCTCTAGCGCGACCGCGGGAGGGCTCCGAATCGGCGCTCACGCCCGGTTCGGGTCGCGCGGCCGACGCCACTCGGGCACAATGCCCTCTCACCCGGAGGGGACATGTCGAAGGAACAAGAAGAGCTCGTCACCAAGATGAAGGCGCTCCTCGTGCGGCGCTACGGCGACACGTCGATCGAGAGCATGCGCAAGCTGTTCGACGCCTACGACACCAACAAGGACCAGAAGATCAGCGCCGCCGAGCTCGAGGGGCTGCTCGAGGACGCGGGCGTCGGCAACGCGTTCACGCGCGGGGCCTGGATCAAGGGCATCATCCAGAACCTCGATCAGAACGGCGACAAGCTCATCGACTGGGGCGAGTTCTCGCAGGCGATCGCCTAGGATCCGTCACGGCGAGGGGTCGCCCGCGCGCGGGCCGAGGCCGAGCGAGTGGTAGGCGAAGCCGAGGGCCGAGACCCCGGCGGCGCCCCACACGTTGCGCGCGTCGACGATGGTGCGGGTGCGCATGCGCGCGCCGATCGCCGGAAAATCCGGGGCGCGGTAGCTCCGCCATTCGGTGAGCAGCAAGAGAGCGTCGGTGTCGTCCACCGCGTCGAGCGCGCGCGCGCACCGCACGACCTTCTCGGCCGCGGCCCCCACGCTGGCCTGCAGCGCGCGGAGGAAGTTGTCGGTCGCTTCCGGGTCGTGGACGCGCACCTCGACGCCCGCCGCGAGCAGCTTCGTGACGACCGCGAGCGCGGGGCTCTCGCGAACGTCGTCCGTCTCGGGCTTGAACGCGAGCCCCCAGACCGCGACGCGCTTGCCCTCGGGCTTCGAACCGAGCGCACGCAGGACCTTGTCGACCACCCAGCCACGCTGGCGCTCGTTGGTCTCGTGGGTCGCCTCGACGGTGAGCAGGGTCACGCCGGCGTCGCGCCCGAAGTGGGCGAGGGCCTGCACGTCCTTGGGGAAGCAGGAGCCGCCGTAGCCGGGGCCGGGGTACAGGTAGCGGGGGCCGATGCGGCTGTCGGAGCCGAGCGCGCGCCGCACGTCGCGCACGTCGGCGCCGAGAGCGTCGCAGAGGCGCGCCATCTCGTTCATGAAGGAGATGCGCAGCGCGAGCAGCGCGTTCGCGGCGTACTTGCAGAGCTCGGCGGAGCGCACGCTCGTGATCTGGACCTGGCTCGCCTCGAGCTGCAGCGGCGTGTAGAGCGCGCGCATGCGCTCCTCGGCCCAGGGCGTGCGCACGCCGCACACGATGCGCTCGGGCTGGAAGAAGTCCTCGAGCGCCGTGCCCTCGCGCAGGAACTCGGGGTTCGAGACGTGCTCGAGGCCGAGGCGGGAGCCGCCGTCGAGGAGGGCCTGCACGCGGTCGCCCGTGCCGACCGGGACCGTGCTCTTGACCACGACGAGGGCGCGGCGCTCGGCGAGCGAGGCGATGGTCTCGGCGACGGAGAGCACCGCGCTGATGTCGGCGGAGCCATCCTTGGACGGCGGCGTGCCGACGGCGATGAACCAGGCGTCGGCGGTGCGCGCCGCGGCGGGCACCGCGGTCTCGAAGCCGATGCGGCCCTCGCGGACGTTGCGGGTCACGAGCTCGGCGAGCCCGGGCTCGAAGATGGGGATCTCGCCCGCGCGGAGCGCTGAAACGCGCGCCGGGTCGGTGTCGACGCACACGACGGAGTGCCCGAGCTCGGCGAGCCCGGTGGCGGTGACGAGGCCGACGTAGCCGGCGCCGAAGACGACGAGGTTCACGGGGAGCTCACGGGGTTCGGGGTCACCCTGCCGCGGAAGTCGGCGAGGGTCTTCTGCATGCCCTCGGCGACCAGCACCGTGGGCGAGAATCCGAGGCGCGCCCGCGCGCGGGAGATGTCGGGCCGGCGCTGGCGCGGGTCGTCGACGGGCAGGGGACGGTGCTCGACGCGGAGCGGGGCGCCGAGCGCGGCGGCGACCACGTCGACGAGCTCGCGCACGGTGAGCTCCTCGGGGTTGCCGACGTTGATCGGGCCGTCGAAGTCGTCGAGGCCGAGGGCCGCGACGAACGCGGAGACCGTGTCGTCCACGTACGTGAACGAGCGGGTCTGCGTGCCCTCGCCGAACACGGTGAGCGGCTCGCCGCGGAGCGCCGACACGAGGTAGTTGCTGACCACGCGGCCGTCGTCGAGCGCCATGCGCGGGCCATAGGTGTTGAAGAGGCGCAGGATCTGGAGCGGGTAGGGGCGCTTGCGCCAGGCGTCGACGAGGAACGTCTCGGCGACGCGCTTGCCCTCGTCGTAGCAGGCCCGCGGGCCGATGGGGTTCACCTTGCCCCAGTAGGATTCGGGCTGCGGGTGGACGTCGGGGTCGCCGTAGACCTCCGACGTGGAGGCCTGCACCACGCGCAGGCCGGGGCGCTCTGCCAGCAGCTCGACGAGGCGCAGGGCGCCGAGCACGCTGGTCGTGAGGGTGAGGTGCGGGTCGCGCTGGTAGTGGACCGGCGAGGCCGGGCACGCGAGGTTGAGGACGCCGTCGATCGGCGCGCCGCCGATGTCCGCGGGCAGCGGGTCGCGCACGTCGGCCACGCGGAACGAGAAGCGCGGGTTCTGCTTCGCCGCACGCAGGTTCTCCTCGGAGCCGGTGTAGAGGTTGTCGATGGCGAGCACCTCGTCGCCGCGCGCGAGCAGCCGATCCACGAGGTGCGAGCCGAGGAACCCGGCGCCGCCGGTGACGAGCCATCGAGCCATTTCCGCCCTCATACCCCCGTTGCGGCGCGCGTGGGAGTCGCGACATGCAAGAGCCCACCGATCAACGCCACGGTGAGCTGGAGGGCCAGCATGGAGAGCGAGGCGACGGTGGCGTCGGCCTTGGGGACGCCCGCGTGGGACAGGAGCACCACGAACGCGGCCTCGCGCACGCCGAGGCCGGCGATGGTCGCCGGGAAGTAGGTGGCGACCTGCGCGACCGGCACGAGCGCGAGCACGCCCGCGGCCGCGACGCCCGGGGCCACCGCGTGGACCAGCAGGAGCCCCGTGCCCGCCACCAGGGCCTGGGTCGTGATGGAGAGCGCGAACGCGAGCACGAGGAACCCGGGCCGGCCCGCCTCGGGGAGCCGCAGCAGCAGGGCGCCGAGCTTCCCCGGGACGTGGCGCCCGAGCCTCCGCGCGACGAGCGGCGCGGTGGCCGCGAGGAGCGCGGCGACCACGCCCAGCACCGCGAGGCGAGAGAGCCCGGTGACGCCGGCCACGGGGTGGACGGCGAGGATCGACGCCGACAGCGTGAGCAGGCCCGCGAGGCCGAACACGCGCTCGAGCAGGACCACCACGTAGGCGTTGGGGCCGCCCGCGAACGCGTCCCGCATGGCGTGGGCGCGCACCACGTCGCCGCCGACGTTGCCGGGGAGGACCGTGTTGTAGAAGACGCCCACCCACTGCAGCCGGACCAGGGTCGACAGACGGGGTGGGGCGGGCGCGCCGTAGGCGGCGAGCACCACGCGCGACCGCGCCGCGGCGAAGACGAGGTTCAGCGCCGAGAGCGCGAGCCCGGCCAGGAGCGCGAAAGCCGACATGCGGCGCGCGGAGTCGAGCAGCGCGGCGAGCGGCGCCCGCGTGAGGGTCCAGGCGAGGGCGAGCCCCGCGATGGCGAGCTTGAGCGCGAACATCGCGCGGGCGCGCGCCTTGCTCGCGGGGACCTCGGCGTCGTCGTCGCTCATCCGGACTTGAGGTGGTCGCCGACGATGCTGACGACCTGGGTGAGGGTGGACACGGCGAGCAGCGCAGTGAGGCGGTCGCCGCGCGCCAGGGCCGACAGCACGATGCCCGGATACAGGAAGTCGAGGCCGCGCGCGAAGCCGCCGGGTCGCAGCCAGACCAGCTCCGACGAGACGAGGGCGAGGCACCCGAACAGCGCGGCGGCGAGCGCGAGCCCCGAGCGGTCGCGGCGGAGCGAGGCCAGGTGACGCCCGATCATCAAGAGCAGCGGGCTGCCCACGAGGACCCCGAGCACGACGTGGCCGTCGATCTTCGGCTGGTGCAGCCACTCGGCGACGAGGCGTCCGGGGCCGAACAGCGGCGGCGCGAGGTTCTGCAGACCGCCGCCGTGCGGATCGGGGGGCAGCGCGCGGCGCAGGAACAGGGCCCACGCGAAGGCCGGCGCGGGCGCGAGCGCGAGCGGCAGGAGTCGACGCAGCGTGTCCCCACGGAAGAGGTGCCGGCGGCGCTCGATGGCCTCGGCGAGGAAGAAGCCGGCGGGCACGAGCACGTACGTCTCGCGCCCGAGCGCCGCGAGCGCGAAGGCGCACGCCGCGGCCCAGCGTCGCTCGCGCGACAGGAGGAAGACCCCGAGCAGCCCGCAGCACTGGGCCGACAGCTCGATGCCCGCGATGTCCGTCGTGCAGACGAGGCCGCCGCTCGCCGCGAGGAGCAGGCCGAACCACGGTGAGCCCCCGCGCGCCGCGACCAGCGCCGCGGCGAGGGCGCCGATGCCGGCCGCGAACAGCAGGTTCCAGCCGAGGATCGCGCGCGGGATGCACGGCGAGCTGCCGCCGCAGGTGGTGGCCGCGAGGGCGGGCAGGAGGATGCGGCCGTAACGATACCGGGGCGCGTCGATCCACGGCAGGACGTCCCGCCGCCGCAGGAGCGGGTCGTGGGCGATGAACAGATACTGCTGGCCGTCGGTGCCGTACCCGCCCTTCTCGAGGGGGTAGGCCTCGTCGAGGACGAACTTCGGCTGGCCCTTGGTCCAGTCGTGGAGCTCGCCGACCCGGAACACGGCGAGCACCGTGCGCGCCGGGTGGGTGAGGCTCTTGACGGCCACGACCGTGGCATGGAGGCACAGCGCGGCGATCGCGGTCAGCACGATCGTCCGGAGCGCGCGCGACATCGCGGCGACTTACCCTTCGTGGGCCCAGGGGGGAAGAGCTGGCCAGACGGGCGCGGACGCGGTAACGCGCGGCCATGATCGCAGACCCCGACGCCTTCGTCGCGCGCGCGCTCGCCGAGACCCACCGCGACCGGCCCCTGCTCACGGTCGTGATGCCGGCCTACAACGAGGTGAAGACGCTGCGGTCGATCGTCGACGCCGTGCTGGCCGCGCCCGTGGCTTCCAAGGAGCTCGTCATCGTCGACGACGGCTCCAAGGACGGCACCCGGGATCTCCTGCAGGGCGAGATCGCGTCCCTCCCCGGGGTCCGCGTCGTGCTGCACCCGCACAACAAGGGCAAGGGCGCGGCGCTCCACACGGGGTTCCGCGAGGCCAAGGGGGACTACGTCCTCATCCAGGACGCCGACCTCGAGTACGACCCGCACGAGTATCCGAAGCTGCTCGCGCCGCTGATCCTCGACCAGGCCGACGTCGTGTTCGGCTCGCGGTTCCTCGGCGGCGGCGCCCACCGCGTGCTGTATTTCTGGCACTCGATCGCCAACGGTCTGCTCACGCTGGCCTCCAACGTGGTGACCGACCTGAACCTCACCGACATGGAGACCTGTTACAAGGTGTTCCGTCGCGAGATCCTGCAGTCGCTCGTGCTCGAGGAGGAGCGCTTCGGCTTCGAGCCCGAGGTGACCGCCAAGGTGGCTCGGCTCGGTGTCCGCGTCTACGAGACCCCCATCAGCTACCACGGCCGCACCTACGCCGAGGGCAAGAAGATCGGCCTCAAGGACGCGTTCCGGGCCATCTACTGCATCGGGAAATACGGACTCCTGAAGCGTTGACGCAACTCTCGCCGGGCTCCCGCCGACCCCTCGGGCATGGACGACACCACGCTGACCGAGCCCGCCCTCGACCCCGATTGCACCGCGCCGCTCTCGTACCGCGCCGAGGACCTCGAGGACTCGACGACCCGGGTGCCCATCCAGCCACTCGACGTGCCCTGGCGGCCGACGCCGGCCTACCTGATCGAGGTGCGTCGCCCCCGCGCGGCCCCGACGCTCCTCGCGATCCGCGCCACCCTGGCCGACGCGCAGTCGGTCGCGGAGGCCGTGCACCCCGGCGTCGCCGAGGTGGTCATCCACGAGGTCCCGTTGCCCTGCGACGCCGCGACGCTCGCCCGCCGCATGGGCGATCTGCGCACGTGGACCCGCGAGGGCCAGAGCTGGCGGCTCGGCTAGATGCGCTCGCTCGCCGACTTTGATACGTATGAGGGATGCGGGGCGCAGCGCTCGGACTCCTCGCCCTCGGGGCCCTGGTCAGCTGTCGCAGCAGCAAGACCTTCAAGACCACCGTGGAGCTCACGCGGGTGTATCCGCTCGGGCGCGACCCGCGCGCGCCCACGTTGATGGACGTCGAGCTCCGCTACTCCGAGTGCCCTGGTGATGCGCGCAAGCTCGTGCGTGGCGACAAGGACTTCGCCAAGTGTGCGCTCGACAAGCTCAAGACGGGCATGAAGAACGTCAGCGTCGAGATCGTACAGTCGTACAACTCGGAGCGCGGCAACTGGCGCGGGGACGTCGTGAAGATCGGCGAGTGCGCCGTGAAGGCCGACGCCAAGGACGAGGCCAACTACGAGCGCATCGAGGTGTGCTCCGAGCTCAAGATGACGGGGACGGCGGTGGGCGTGTACTGCGACCGCAAGCGCACCCCGGCGCTGGTCGAGAAGTGCCCCTGGTTGCGCCGCGACTGATCGGGCGCGACGGAACGGTCAGGGCTGGGCGTCGCTAGCCGACGCTGCTCTCGCGGGCCATGGCGTCCGCGACCAGCCGTTCGTGCACCTCGGGCGCGATCTCCAGCGCGTGGGCGGCTTCGCGGAGCGCCTTGTGCTCGTCGGAGGCGATGCGCCCGCTGGCCGCGGCCATGAGCACCCCCGCTTCGAGGACGCTCTCGCGGACGTGCATGGGGCGGTCCTTGAAGGGCTGCACGATCTCGCGGGTCATCTGGCGGCGGACCTCGTCCTCGATCGCGGAGATCTCCTCGTCGGTGGCGAAGTGGCCGGACTCCTGGAGGCTGCCGCGCATGAAGGTGCGCTCGGCCTCGTCGAAGCGGCCGTCGACCTGGCCGATCTTCACGAGGAAACGCAGGAACTGGCGCGCTTCCTCGGTGAGCGGCGCGAGATCGGGGCGGTGCGAGACGAGCTGGTCGAGCTCGGTGCCGCTGTCGAGGGCGACGGCGGGGCGCGGCCACAGCGAGGGCGCGAGCCGGTGGAGGACGCCGCGGAACGACGCCGCGAAGCCGCTCCGCTTCTGGCCCGCGCTGGCGAGGGCCCAGCTCGACTTGTGCACGGACTGGACGCGCTCCTTGCGCAGGTGCTCGAAGGCGGCGAGCGCGTGGGCGATGGTCTCGCTGCGATCGAGGGCCACCTGCAGCGCGCGGCCGTCCTCGAAGGTCATCGCGGGATCCTGGTCGAGGAGCGGGTGCAGCGGGTGTGCGGCGTTGCCGACGAGGAGCACGGCACCCTGGGACCAGCGCGGGGCGATCTGCTCGACGAGGGGCTCGGACACGAGGGTGTCGGCGAGCATGCCGTCGAACAGCGTCTTCGCGGCCGCCCCGACCGCCTCGCGGACCTCGGCGACGTCGACCTTGGACTTGGCCGACGCGAGCACGGCGCGCACGAGGCGGAGACCACCGCCGATCGGCACGTGCGTGAGCGTGACGCCGTTGCCGAGGATGCGCTCGGACGCGCGATCGGCGGGGTCGCCCTGGGCGAGGAAGCTCACCATCACGAACGGCGCATCGGTCACGGGTTGCTTCGGGAACGTGAGGGCGCGCACGCGCGAGTGCGCGCCGTCGGCGCCGATGACGAGGTCGTAGTCCGCCTCGTCCCCATGGGTGACGCGCACCCGGGCCTCGACGGGCGCGAGCTGGGTCACCGCGTGCTTCACCTGGACGTCGGCCACGGTCGCGAGCGCGCGCGTGAGCTCGTCGCGTCCGATCCCGACGATGCCGTGATCGGGCTCCTCACCGACCTTGGCGCCCAGGTGGTCGCGCACCGTCATCCCGCTCGACGGGACGCCGTGCTCGAGGACGTTGCCGGGCAGCAACGACAGCAAGCGGACGCCGTTGCGGGCCACGACGACCCCGGCGGGGCGCGCACCCTCCGGCTCCTCCGCGCGGGTGACCGAATACCCTGATTGGCGCAGGAACGCCGCCACGGAGAGGCTCCCGACCCCGCTGCCCACGACGAGTATCCGAACGCGCTCCCGGTCCATGACGCCCCATGCTTCCGGCCTCTCGCCGCCGACGCAACGGGATTCTGCCGTGCCGTCCCCAACGGCCTCGGGTTGCTCTATCGTGGCGGCAATGCAGCGCCGGCTCTCGCCCTTCTCGTCGACGATGAACGTCGTCGCGATGGTCGTCGTCCTCGTCTTCGGTGGCTACATGTGGGCTCGCCGCGCCGAGTCCGCGCCGCTCGACGTGGGCGTGGCCGCGCCGCCCGGTGGCGCACCTCCGGTGGTGGGACCGAAGGGCTTCCCCTCCGTGAAGGCTTCCGGAGTGGCGTCGGTGGCGGCCTCGACCAGCGGGGCACCGTCGGCAGCGGCGAGCGCCAGCAATGCGGCCAGCGCGTCCGGCGGAGGCGATGCCGGCGTCGCGGCGGCTGCGAGCGCCGACGCAGGTCCCCCGATGCCGATCGATCTCGCGATCGCGCCCGACGGTGGGGTCCCGTTCCACCCTCCCGTCAACGGGGTCACTCCCACGTTCCGCTCGCCCTTCGCCAAGCCCGACGCGACCCCACCGGTCCGCATCAACGTCGCGCTCACCCTCAACAGCGTCGACGACTACGACATCAAGACCGGCAAGTTCGCCGCCGACTTCTACCTGAGCCTCACGAGCGTCGAGCCCATGCCCGACCTCGATCTGCAGGTCGCCAACGGCGCCATCGACAAGAAGAGCGTCGTCGCCGATCGCCCGACCTTCAAGCTCTATCGCATCACCGGACAGTTCAAGTCCCCGGCCGATCTGCGCAAGTATCCCTTCGACGCGCAGGAGCTCAAGATCGTCCTCGAGGACGACCGCCGCGGCACGGACACGGTGCGCCTCGTCGTCGACAAGGAGCGCACCACGCTGGGGCGCGGCTTCCGTGCGGTCGGCTGGCAGGTGTCGTTCGTCCAGGCGCGCGCGCTCGGCATCGTGCACGGGTCGCGCTTCGAGGGCGACGACCTCTACTACGGCCGCTACGTGTTCTCGCTCGGGCTCGAGCGCTTCGCGACGAGCGCCATCTTCAAGGTCTTCGTCCCCGCGTTCGTCATCGTGCTCATCGCGCTCCTCGGCATGTGGGTGCCGCCCGAGGAGATGGAGGTCCGCTCCAACGCGGGCGCCCCGATGCTGGCGGGCGCGGTGCTGTTCCACTTCTCGTTGATGCAGGAGCTCCCGGCCACGAGCTACATGACCCGCGCCGACAAGCTCATGCTCGGCGTCTACGTCTCGCTCCTGCTCGGGATGATCTCCACCTGGTGGATGTTCACCGTGAAGGAACAGCACGTGCGCCGTGTCTTCCACGTGGCCCGCACCCTGGTCCCCGTCTTGACCGTCGTCGTCATGGGCCTCGCCTGCGTGGCTTAACTGGCTGAAGGGGGGCTCACGCCCATTTGCTGAAGGGGGGCTCACGCCCCCCTTGGGGTCGGCCGCCGCGCCGCTCCTCCGCCCCTGCGGGGCTACGTCGCGTCGCAGACCGCCGACCACCCCCGTGCGGCGCTTCGCGCCGGGAGGGGGGGCGCCTCGCCGTCATTCCCCTCACCAGCGCCAGCGCTCGGGGGGTGGGGGCACCGTCCATCGTTGGTGCCGGCGGTTGGTGCCGGCGCAGGGTCACTACTCGGCCTGCGCGTAGACCGAGACCTGGAGCGGACCGGCGACCGGGCGCGCAGCGCCTCGGCGGGCGGGCAGGGCGGAGGGGCGTCGCCGTCCCGGCGCGCTCGCTGCGGGCCGAGCTCATCGCCCGCATCCGCGTCGGCGCGTCGGTATAACAACACCCCCGCGATGCGTCGTGGCCTCTGGCTGGGGGCTCACCGACCGCCTGCCGCTCGGCGGCGGTCGGTGCCCCGAGCGCTCCAGGCCGACGTGTGTGAAGCGGTTGGTGGGTCAGTGCCCGCCGCGGAGGCGGTCGATGCCGGGGTGGGACTCGTCGCCCGGCTCGTGGCGCGGGTTCTCGCTCTTCTGGGTGCCGTCCTGGCCGACGTGGCCCATGAGCTTGGCCTTGTCGAAGATGAAGTCGGCGCGGTTGTCGAGCGCGGTCATGTGGGTGCCCGTGTCCATGCGGATCGCGTCGCAGGGGCAGGCCTCGACGCAGTACCCGCAGAAGATGCAGCGGAGCTCGTCGATGACGAACTCCTCCGGGTAGCGCTCGTAGCCCCGGCGCTTGTCCCCTTCGGGGTACTCCGCGGGCTTGATGTAGATGCACTGCGCCGGGCACGCGGTGGAGCAGCAGAGGCACGCGACGCAGCGGGGCGAGCCGTCGTCGCGGTGGGTGAGCCGGTGGACGCCACGCCAGCGCTTCGCGTAGGGGCGCTTCTCCTCGGGGTAGGAGATGGTGGCGATGCCGTCGGCGTAGGGGTCGGTGATGAAGCTGGGCTGCGTGCCCGTCACCATCTGCTTGGTGCCCTGGAAGAAGTGCTTCAGGGTCACGCCGAGGCCCTTCACCACCTCGAGGAGGTAGCTCTGGTCGGCGAGGGTGCGGTTGGGCTTGCGCAGGACCTTGGTGGTGGCCGTCACGGGGTCGGACCTCCGGCGTTGACGCCGTTGATGAAGAGAAGGGCGAAGCCGGTGATGAGCACGTTGACCAGGGCGGCCGGCAGGAGGATGCGCCAGCCGAGCATCATGATCTGGTCGTAGCGGAAGCGCGGGAGCGTCCAGCGGATCTGGAGCTGGAGGAAGACGAGGCCGAGCACCTTCAGCACGAAGGAGAGCAGGCCCACGATCACCACCACGACGTGCGCCCAGTGCCACGACACGTCGAGCCCGAGGTAGTGGAACTCGAGGCCCGTGTTCTGCACGAAGGGGAACTGCCAGCCGCCGAGGAAGACGACGGTGAGCAGCGCCGACGAGGTGCACACCTCGACGAGCTCGCCCGACGCGAACATGCCGAACTTGAGCCCCGCGTACTCGGTGAAGTAGCCCGCGACCACCTCGCTCTCGCCCTCGGGCACGTCGAAGGGGACGCGCTTGGTCTCGGCGATGGCCGAGGTGAAGAAGAGCACGAAGGCCAGGGGCTGCACGAGGATGCCCCAGCAGTGCGACATCTGCCACGCGACCATGTCGGCCGGCTGCACCGACTGGTAGACCATGAAGGCGCCGACGAGCGAGAGGCCCATCGCCACCTCGTACGACACCATCTGGCTGGCCGCGCGGAGGCCGCCGAGGAGGGCGAACTTGTTGTTGGACGACCACCCCGCGAGCGCCGCGCCGATGACGCCCGCGCCGGCGACGGCGAAGACGTAGAGCAGCCCGACGTCGAGGCTGGTGATGCGCATCGGGATGGTGCGCGACGGGTCCTCCGCGAGCCACTCGGGCTGCCACTGCTGCCGCAGGTGGTCGAGGTGGAGCGTCGGCCCGAAGGGGATCACCGCGAAGAGGCAGAGCGCGGGGACGAGGGCGATGATGGGGGCGAGGCGGTAGAGCGTCTTGTCGCCGCCCTTGGGCTCCCAGTCCTCCTTCCACACCATCTTGATGCCGTCGGCGATCGAGTGGACGAGCCCCGCGGCGCGGATGCTCAGCGACCCGATGACGATGGCCGCGCGGTTGGGCCCGATGCGGTTCTGCATCATGGCCGACTGCTTGCGCTCCACCCACAGGAGGATCGCCGCCATGTTGACGAGCACCCCGACGATCAGGGCGATCTTGACGAAAGCCTGCAACCAGAACATCGATCGCTCCTCAGGCG
>JAEUKC010000131.1:0-8140 GCA_016794445.1 Myxococcales bacterium | reverse complement strand
ACGAACGTGGCGCCGGCCATCCCGGCCGAGAGCCGCTTGCCCTCGGCGAACGGGACGATGCGATCGCGCGTGCCCCACAGGACGGCGATCGGGCGCGATCCGACGTCGTCGAGCAGGCTCGGCGGGGGGCGGAGCACCTCCCACACCCAGTGCGCGACCGATTGCGCCGGCTGCTCGTCGAGCCACGGCTTCTCGAGGTGCAGCTCGGGGCTGGCCGACTTCGGCAGCGCGGGCGCGGCCACCAGCACGAGCCGCCGGACCTTCGCCGGGCACTCGCGCACGAGCATCTGGGCGACCGTCCCGCCGAACGAGTGACCGAGGAGGTCCACCTGGACGCGGTCGAGCAAGGCCAGCATCTGGGCCAGGACGCGGCCGCAGCGGTCGGGCGGCGAGCTCGCGGTCGGCTGCTCCGACAGGCCGTGGCCGGGCAGATCGGGCAGGAGGACGAGCCGATCCTGCGAGAGCGCCGCCGCGACGTGGCGGAACGTGAGGCTCGAGTCGAAGAGGCCGTGCATCATGACGAGCGGAGGCGCGAGTCCGCGGTCCAATCCGAGCTCGGTCCAGTGCAGGCGGACGCCGTCGATCCGTGCGTGGCGGTCGTGGAGGTCGAACATGGAGCGACTCGTTGCAGTCGCCGTGCCGCGCGCAGGGAGGCTGCGTTCTTGCACTCATGCCCGCGATGGCCCGTCCTTCCACGCCGTACGACGCAGACCTCCACGCGCTGCGCATCCAGCTCGTCCGGCTGCAGCGGCACGTCATCGAGAGCGGGCAACGCCTGCTCGTCGTCGTGGAGGGCCGCGACGGCGCGGGCAAGGACGGCATCATCAAGCGCATCGTCAAGCACCTGAGCCCGCGCGAGACGCGGGTGGTCGCGCTCGGCAAGCCGTCGAGTCGCGACGAGGCGTCCTGGTACTTCCAGCGCTGGGTGCACCACCTCCCGGCGGACGGCGAGATCGTCCTCTTCAACCGCAGCTGGTACAACCGCGCCGGCGTCGAGTGGGTGATGGGCTTCTGCGACGCGAAGGAGCGCGAGGCGTTCCTCGAGGACACGCCGCGGTTCGAAGATCTCCTCGTGCGCTCGGGGATCACCCTCCGCAAGTACTACCTGGACATCGGCAAGGCCGAGCAGAAGCGCCGCCTGGCCGACCGGCGCAAGAACCCGCTCAAGCAGTGGAAGGTCAGCCCGATCGACGAGGTGGCCGTCTCGCACTGGCGCAAGTACAGCGAGGCCCGCGACGAGATGTTCCTGCGAACCCACACCCCGAGCGCTCCGTGGATCGTGGTGCAGGCGGACGACAAGCGCGTGGCCCGCGTCGAGATGATCAAGAGCCTGCTCGGCAGCGTCGAATACGTCGGCAAGCACGCGCGCCGGCTCGCCGTCGATCCGAAGGTGGTGTTCACCTACGGCGCGTCGTCTGACGAGCGCCCGATCACCTGAGGCTGGTCAGGTCGGCCAGACGAGCGCCCGGGCACGCGGTCGCAGCACGAGGTAGGCGAGCGCGCTCGCCACGATCGCGACGCCGAAGGCGCCCGTGCCCGCGAGCAGGAGTCGCCGGGGGATCGCGACGTAGATCGTCGAGACGAGCGCCCCCGCGAGCAGCAGCCACGCCGCGCCGTGCACCCCCGCGAGCGCCCGCAGCCGCGCGAGGCGCCCTCCATCGAGCTCGGCGAGGCGCTCGAAGAGGAGCTGCTCCTGGCGCCAGTAGGTGTAGATCACCGGGATGATCTCGAGCGTGAGGAACGCCGAGGTGAGCAGCCCACCAATCATCGGCACCGCGATGCGGCGCATCACGTCGGCGCCCGACCCCGTGGCGAACAGCAGGGGGATCAGGCCGACCAGCATGGTGGACACCGTCATGAGCTTGGGCCGCACGCGCAGCACCGTGCCCTCCATGTGCGCCCACACGATGTCGTCGAGGTCGCGGATCTTGCCGGCGGCGCGGCGCTTCTCGTAGGCCTGGTCGATGTACACGATCATCACGATGCCGGTCTGCGCGGCGAGGCCGACCAGCGCGATCACCCCGACCCACACGGCGGTCGAGACGCGGTAGTCGAGCAGCCACATGAGCCACACGCTGCCGACCAGCGCGAACGGGATCGAGAGCAGGACGATCAGCACCTCGATGACGTTCCTGAACTGCAGCCAGAGGAGCAGCACGATGATGCCGAGGGTGAGCGGGATGACGAGCTTCATGCGCTCGGTCATCTGTTCCATGAGCTCGTACTGGCCGGTCCACGAGAGCGCGTAGCCGGGAGGCACCGCGAGGGCTCCGCTGGTCTGCGCCTCGCGCACGGCGCGCTTGGCGTCGGCCACGTAGCCACCGAGGTCGCGTTGACCCTGGTCGACGTCGACGTACACGTAGCCGACCAGCAGGCCGCCCTCGTCGCGGACCATCGGCGGGCCAGAGACGATCTTCACGTCGGCGAGCATCCCGAGCGGCACCCAGCGCTGGCCCGCGGCGGGCGCGGGGCTCGAGGGCGCGAGACCCGCGGGCTCGGGGCCTCCGCTGAAGACGCCGGGCGGGAGTATCGGCATGCCGTTCGCGCCGATCCCCGGGACGTCGGCCACCGGCCCGCCGAGCGATGGCGCAGAGGGCGCCGAAGAGCCGCCGCCCTCCATGCCCGACATCTGCGCGAGCCGCGGCCCGTCGCTCGGGACGAAGAGCGCGCCCGTCTTGCCGCCCATCGACGGCGCGGCTCCACCGCCACCCACGGGCACGAGCACGCGGCGGAGCTTGTCGAGGTCGTTGCGGAGATCCTGCGGGTAGCGGAGGTTGATGGTGAAGCGCGCGCGCCCTTCGATGGTGGTCGAGACCGGCGCGCCGCCGATGGCGGCCTCGACGGTGCGCTCCACCTCGCCGACGGTGAGCCCGTAGCGCGCGAGGTCGTCGCGGCGCGGGATGATGTCGACGTAGAGGCCGCCGAGGTTGCGCTCGTAGACCACGCTGCGCGTGCCCGGCACCTTGGCCACCACCTGCTCGAGCGCGACCCCGACCTTCTCGATCTCGTCGAGGCTCGCCCCCTGGATCTTGATGCCGATGGGGGTGCGTACGCCGGTCGACTGCATGTCGATGCGGGTCTTGATCGGCATCGTGAACGCGCTCGTCCACCCGGGGAACATCATCTTCTTGTTCATCTCGGCGGTGAGCTCGTCCCAGGTGATCGGGCGCTCCTCGGGCCAGTAGCCGCGGAGCGAGCGGCGCAGCCAGCCCGGCGCCCACTTCGAGTACCACCGGGGGGTCTGCACCTTGCGCCACTGCGCGACCGGCTTGAGGCGGATGGTGGTCTCCACCATGGTGAGGGGCGCCGGATCGGTCGGCGTCTCGGCGCGCCCGATCTTGCCGAACACGCTCGCCACCTCGGGGAACGATCGCAGCACCTGGTCCTGCGCCTGCAGCTGCTGCTTGGCCTGCTCGATCGACACGTTGGGCATCGTGATCGGCATGTAGACGACGTCGCCCTCGTCGAGCGGCGGCATGAACTCGTGCCCGAGCTTCGGGTAGAGCGCCACGGCCGAAACCATCGCGAGCAGGCCGAGCGCGATGGTCGACTTGGGCTTGCGCAGCGCGACGTACACGAACGGCTTGTAGATCGCGATGATGAACCGCGAGACGGGGTGCCGGTGCTCGGGGTGGATCTTCCCACGGATCAAGAAGTCGCGCATGGCCGGCGCGAAGGTGATCGAGAGGATCGCCGAGGCGAGCATCACGAACGTCTTGGTGTACGCCATCGGCCGGAACAGCCGCCCGGCCTGCCCATTGAGGGTGAACACCGGCAGGAACGCGACGGCGATGATGAGGAGCGAGAAGAAGATCGCCGGCGACACCTCCTTGGCCGCCTCGGCGAGCAGCCGATGCCGGTCCTCTTCGGTGTGTGGTTGCTCGAGCTTCTTGTGCGCCGCCTCGATCATCACGATCTCGGCGTCGACCGTGGCGCCGATGGCGATGGCGATGCCGCCGAGGCTCATGATCGACCCCGGAATGTCGAGGAAGTACATCGGGATGAACGCCAGCGCGACGGCGAGCGGCAGGCTCAGGATCGGCAGGAGCGAGCTGCGCACGTGGAGGAGGAACAGCAGGATGACCACGCTGACGACGAGGATCTCCTCGACCAGCGCGCGCTTGAGCGTGGCGATCGACCGGCCGATGAGGTCGGAGCGGTCGTAGGCGATCTCGACCTTCACGCCGGGAGGCAGGCTCGGCTCGAGCTCGGCGAGCTTGGCCTTCACGCGCGCGATGACCTCCTGCGCGTTCTCGCCGTAGCGCATGACCACGATGCCGCCGACCGCCTCGCCCTCGCCGTTCCAGTCGAGGAGGCCGCGGCGGATCTCGGGGCCGAACTGCACCTTGCCGACGTCGCCGATGCGCACGGGCGTGCCGGAGCTGACCTTGAGGGCCACCTTCTCGAGATCGGCGAGCTTCTGCACGTACCCGCGCCCGCGCACGTAGTACTCGCGGCCCGAGAGCTCGAGGACGCGCCCGCCGACGTCGTCGTTGGAGTCGCGGATCGCGGCGGCGACGTCCTCTAGGGTGACCCCGAAGGCCTTGAGCTTCTCGGGGTCGACGGTGACCTGGTACTGCTTCTGGAAGCCGCCGACGCTCGCCACCTCGGCGACTCCGGGCACGCTCCCGAGCGCGTAGCGCAGGGTGAAGTCCTGGAACGTGCGAAGCTCGTCGAGGCCCTGCTTGCCGCTCTTGTCGACCAGCACGTACTGGAACGTCCACCCGATGCCGGTCGCGTCGGGGCCGATGCGCGGGTCGACGCCGGCGGGCAGCCGACCCTTGATCGACCCGAGGTACTCGAGCACGCGCGACCGCGCCCAGTACGGGTCGGTGCCGTCCTCGAACACGACGTAGACGAACGACATGCCGAACATCGAGAACCCGCGCACCGCGTGGACCTTCGGCGCGGAGACGAGCGCCGAGACGATCGGGTAGGTGACCTGGTCCTCCACGAGCGGCGGGCTGCGGCCCATCCACTCGGTGAACACGACCACTTGTGGGTCGGACAGGTCGGGGATCGCGTCGAGCTTCACGCGGCGGATCGACCACACCGCGGCGAGCGTCGCGAACGCCACGGCGAGCAGCACCGCGAGCCGGTGCTTGGCGCACGCCTCGATGATCCGGGAGAGCATCTACTTCCCCTCGATCGCCGCGCGCAGCCGGCTCTCGGAGTCGAGGAGGAAGTTGCCGGTCGTGACGACGGTCTCGCCCTCGACGAGCCCCGTGCGGATCTCGACCTTCTCGCCGGCCTTCACGCCCACGGTCACGAGGCGCGGCTCGAAGCGGCCCCCGCCCTTGTCGACGAACACGTACTGGAGCTCGCCGGTGTCCACGAGGGCCTCGCGCGGGATGACGATCGCCGTCGCGGAGGGCAGGGCGATCGACACCGTGGCGTACATGCCCGGCGTGAGCTCCATGGTCGGGTTGTCGAGCTCGACGCGCACCTTCGCCGTGCGCGTGGCCGGATCCACGCTCGGGTAGACCAGCTTCACGTCGCCGACGAAGCTGCGGTTCGGCAGGCTCGCGAACGAGATCGTCGCCTTCTGCCCCAGCTTCACGCGCGCGAGCTCGCCCTCGTACACGTCGGCGAGCACCCACACGCGCGAGAGGTCGGCCAGGGTGTAGAGCTCGGTCCCGGGCTGGAACGAGAGCCCTTGCACGGCGTTCTTCTGCAGCACGAACCCGCTGGTCGGCGCGACGACGCCGAGGGTCTTGCTCGGCTTGCCGCTCTTCTCGATGGCGGCGATCTCCCACGACGAGACCCCGAGCAGCTCGAGCCGCTTGCGCGCGGGGCCCGTGAGGTCGAGGTCGCCACCGAGGGTCTTGGCGGTGAGGTATTCCTGTTCGGCCAGGTAGATCTGCGGGCTGTAGACGACCGCCAGGAGCTCGCCGCGCTTCACCTTGCGGCCGGTCTCGCCGACGACCACGCCCTCGACGAACCCGGCGAATCGCGTGCTCACCTTGACGATGCCGCCCTCGGGCGCGGCGACCACGCCGATCGTGCGGACCTCCGGTCCGAGCGACTCCTTGGTGGCCTTGGCGGTCTTCATGCCGACGAGCTGCACGCGGTCGAGCGACAGCTCGATCGGCGCGAGCCCCGGCACCTTCGCGCTCACCCCGGCCTCCACGCCGGCGTCGAGCGTGCTCTTCGGGACGAGCTTCATCTTGCACAGGGGGCAGCGCGCCTCGGCGCTCTGCCCGGTCTCCTCGGGGTGCATCGGGCACGCGAAGAGATCGCTTTCCTCGTGACGGTGGCCGACGTGCGAGACGGGCGCCGTGGCCGCGTCGCGCTTGACGAGCGCCATGCCGCAGATCGGGCACTCGCCGGGGCCCGCCTGCACGACCGCGGGGTGCATCGGGCAGTACCAGGTCTCGGCGCCCTCGGTCGCGTGCGAGTGACGGAGGTCGAGCGCGTAGCCGACGGACAGGAACGCCACGGCCGCCATCACGAGGACGAGCAGCCAGCGCACGACCGCCATCGCGCGGTGCCCCGGCGGCGGTGGCTCCTGTCCCTCGGGTAGCTCGCTCATGGCGCGCTCTTCTTGCCGAGCGCCGAGAGCGGGGCCCCGAGCGCGCGCTCGATGTCGGCGAGGGCGATCTCCACCTGGGCGATCGCGCGGCTCCGCTCGATGCGCATCTGGAGCCAGGTGCGCTCGGCGTCCACCACCGAGAGCGCCTCGCCGCCACCCGCGCCGTAGTTCGCCAGGGTCGCGTCGAACGTCTTCTTGGCCTGGGGCAAGAGCTTGGTCTCGACGAGCTGCAGCGTGGAGCGCTGCGCGTCGTACCGCGCGAGCGCCTCTTGCACCTGGAGCAGGATCGCCGACTCGATGGCCTTCACCGTGGCCTTGTCCGCCTCCACGCCGGCCTGCGCGGCCTTCACCTCTTCGGAGCGCTGCGAAGAGAGCCACGGCAGGCTGAACTGCACCATCGCGCCGTAGGCGTGCGGCATCGGCGCCATCGGCATGAGCTGGTAGTCGAGCCCCACCATCACCATCGGCCACTTGGCCTCGCTGTTGGCGGCGTCGACCGCGGCCTCGCTCTTCTTCACGCTGGCCGTGGCGGCGGCGATCTCCGGGCGCTTCTTCAGCACGAACGCGCGCACGTCCTCGATGCGCGGCGCGACCACGGGCGCGGCGGGCTCCGCGGGCGGGCCGAGCGGAGCCTCCACGGCGCGCCCCATGAGCGCGTTGAGGCGCGCCCGGCTCGTCACCTTCTGCTGCTCGAGCACGAGGACGTCGCCGTGGATCTTGCTCACCTCGAGCTCGAAGCGCAGCAGGTCACCCTGCGTGGTCTTGCCGCCCACGAGCTGCACGCGGGCGAGCGCGAGCAGCTTGCTCGTCACCTCCATGTGGTCGGCGTGGATGCCCTTCTCGTGCTCGGAGGCCCAGTAGAGCGACCACGCCTTGTGCACCTCGGAGACGACGTCGAGCTCGCGCGTGCGCAGGGTGCCGATGGCGATCTTCGCGTCCTCCATGGCGATGCGCGTCTGCGCGTCGAGCGAGCCCGCGGGCGGCAGCGTGAGCCGCACGCCGAACATGTGCATCTGCGCCGAGCCGAGCGCCCACGGCTTGTTCAGGGGCTGGCCGAAGATCTCGTACTTGAGCTGGAGATCGGGGAACCGGCCCGAGGCCTTGACCCGCGCCACCGCGGCCTGTGCGCGCGCCCGGGCCTCGGCGACCAGCGGGCTCTTCGCGAGCGCGACCCTGGTCAGGGCGTCGAGGCGAGCCTCCTTGGCGACGCTGGCCTCGTCTTCTTGGACGGTCGGTCCAGGCGCGGCCTCGGGCTTGGTTTCGGCCTGGATCTGCGGGTAGTCCGCGGGAACGCGGCCCCCGAACGCGCAGCCAGCGGCAGACAACGAGGCAACGAACAGCCAGCGCGCGCGCATCTGCACCTCTCGCGACAAAGAGGGCTCACCGACCCCACACCTCGTCTAGGCGCGAGATCGAGGGTCGTGACAGGCCCCCTGGCGGTCACCCCCGGTGCTACGGTTCATGGCCGTCGGGAGTCTCCTCGACGACTTGGAAGGGGGTCCCCGTGGGTGACAAGTCGCCGAAGGCCAAAGACAAGGCCAAGAAGCAAGACACTGCCGAGAAGAACCAGAAGCAGGCCAACGCCAACGAGAAGGCGGCGAAGCAGGC